>NZ_CP012678.1:934118-1245490 GCF_001298525.1 Psychrobacter urativorans | reverse complement strand
CGCCATTGGGCTGACACAATGCCAATAATGCCTCACGCAAACGCGGCGGAAAATCTTGACTATAAGTCGCTAACAGCTGCATTGGGGAATTGTTTGCATCATCATTGTCATGAGTAAATTGACAAATGACCGCATCCATTCCATCCAAACTCGTGCCCGACATCATGCCGATATATAAGCCTTCATCAAAACTTTCAAATACTGTATGTTCGAAACCTGCATTTTCAAAACCAGCTTGCTCAAGCGCATCGGTCAGAGAGGCATATTCTGACGCATTATCGATATCTACAGTCGGATATAGTCCGTCGTTATTTTGAGTATCATCGGTAGGCATAGGGTTGGTCATGGCAATTTACCTTAAAAAACGCTAATATATCTGCCAAATTCTACCATTTTTTGTACGCCTTTAAGGCTCTAAACCTTTTAACTGGTTTAATAAATGCATAAAGACAATTTATAAGACAACTCATAAGATAATAAAGAGAGCATCATGACCGAGCAAACTTACACCCTAGAAGAACAACTTGCCCTTATCCAACGTGGTACGCAAGAGATTTTATCAGAAGACGATTTGGTAAAAAAATTAAAACTAAACCGTCCGTTGCGAATCAAAGCCGGTTTTGACCCCACCGCGCCTGATTTGCATTTAGGGCATACGGTATTGATTAATAAGCTCAAACATTTTCAAGACTTGGGTCATGAGATTTATTTTTTAATCGGTGACTATACCGCCAAAATTGGTGATCCTTCTGGTAAAAATGCCACGCGTCCGCCATTGACCGACGAGCAAATCCAAGCCAATGCAAAGACTTATGCTGAGCAAGTCTTTAAGATTTTGGATAAAGAAAAAACCCGCATCGTCTTTAACTCTGAATGGTTTAAAGATATGTCAGCGGCGGATATGATTCAGCTTTCTAGCCAGTTAACTGTCTCGCGGATGCTTGAGCGTGATGACTTCTCTAAACGCTATGCGGCACAAACGCCCATCGCTATTCACGAGTTTTTATATCCTTTAGTACAAGGTTACGACTCAATCGCGCTAAAAGCCGACATTGAGCTTGGCGGAACGGATCAAACGTTTAACTTATTGATGGGTCGCACTTTACAAGGTCGCTACGGTCAAGAGCCACAAGTTTGTATCACTGTGCCGATTTTGGAAGGTTTAGATGGCGTTAATAAGATGTCTAAATCGCTGAATAACTATGTTGGCATTTATGATGCACCGGGCACCATGTACCAAAAACTACTGTCGATGCCAGACACCTTAATCCGTCGTTACTTTGAGTTCTTAAGCTTTAAGCCAATGGAGGAAGTCGAAACGTTAATGGCAGAGATGGAAAACGGTCGCAATCCCCAAGAAATCAAACGTATTTTAGCCGAAGAATTAATTGAGCGTTTTCACGATGCCGATGCTGCTGCCAATGCGCATAAATCAGCCGGTAACGTATTAGCCGATGGCGAATTGCCAGTCGATTTACCAGAAGTGACGCTAGATTTAGAAGGTCAAGACGCCTTATTTATCGCCCAAATCTTAAACCAAGCTGGACTTGCCAAAAATAGCTCGTCAGCGAAAGACATGATTAAACGTGGCGCGGTCAAAGTAGATGGCGACGTGGTCGACGGTGGCTTTAGCTTAACGTCTGGGCAAACGGTCGTTATCCAAGCGGGCAAGAAAGCCTATGCGAAAGTGACGGTTGCTTAAGCAATCTGCAAAGCGTAGTGTAAAAAAGGTCGACTTTTAATTGTCGACCTTTTTTACAGATGGATTAACAGAATTTTTAAAGTCAGGAGTTTGCTATGACCCAGTCAACTAAAAACACCGTTTCCCAAGGCATTTATCGCCATTATAAAGGCAGTTTATATCAAGTCTTACATATCGCGCAGCATTCAGAAACTGAAGAAGTATTGATCGTTTATCGTTGCCTTTACGGTGACTATGACGTTTGGGTGCGCCCTTTAACCATGTTTATTGAAACGGTCACGGTAGATGGCAAGCCGCTACCGCGATTTGAATTGATTAAAATTCTGACTGATTAATGTTTTTATTACGTCTGCTTAATGCCAAAGCTTCGCATACTGCGTGTCACTGAGCACAGCGATATCTAACGTCGCCAGCATCTCACGCAGTGTTGACCAACGTTCAGCATCAGGTTGAAGAGGGGTTATGAGACGTTTTAACGTATCATTGATAATGTCGTCCATCAACGCCGATGGCGACTCACCCGTATAGCCATAATAAATCTCACGCGCTTGCGCAGGATTATCGATACACAGTTGACCCATGTCAGTCGTAATTTTGACAAACTGTTGCAGCGCTTCTGATTTTTCTTGCCAAATAGTATGGGTAGTCATCAACTCTAACGCAGAAAAATTCGGGTAGGGCGATAAGTGTTGGTCAATAAAGGTGTAGTCAAGCCCGATATGATTGGCTTCAATACCTTCGAAGTTATAAAAACATAACCACGCGCCATCAAATGAGCCATGCTCATCACCATTTTGCAAATTATGTAAATGCTGAAAATCCGTTTCGACAAATTCAACACTCTCAATATCTAATGCAAAGCCATTTTGTTTGGCATAACGCTGCAAAATCTCAAAACCAATCTTATTAGTAATCGGATTTGCTGCGGGCGTAGTGATACGTATAGGCTGATTTTGGCGCAGCTTATCCATACTGCTTTGTTTCATGAGAACCCCGCCATCGGTCACAAAAAAACAGCCAAGCGCTTTTAAATCATCAAAATAATGCTCAAATAAATGAATGGGCTCATTAACGTGCATGTCGATATTGCCAGCTTGTAGTTCTGCAAAGCCATCGTAATGTTCAGTCGGCTCAATCATGGTGATATCGAGACCTGCTTTATGATAAGCACCAGTATAAATACCAGCGATAAACGGCAGATGGTCCGGATTTAAGAACCATTCTAATGTCAATGTAAGTGCAGTGTTCGCCATAAAATTTCCTTATATTATCAACATGAGACTGCTATAGTAAAACGTCTATTAAGCAAAATATAAATTGACCATAGCACAAAAATTATTCGTAGTAATCTGTAGCAAGCTGCCCTTAAAAATAAAAGAAGGACAACGCGTTATGAACCACTCAACGCTAGCGGAACTTGATAGCAGTCTTTATCCGCAAGTATGGTCGCAACATACTTTTACTGATGCACAGTCCTTATTACTGGCAATGCTGAACGGCAGTATCACACCTGACCCTTATGCCTTCACTCAAATTTTGCAAGATAATGAGGTGTATCAAGATTGGATTAACGCCACTGTATTTGGGCGTTATATTCAGCGCAGTTTTGCCACGTTCTATCAGCAAACCGAAGACAGTTTCAACGTTGAATTGCCAGAATTATTCCGGCACGAGTTGCATCGTTATGGACAATATTTACCGCTAGGGCAGATATTATTTGTTGCAGGTAACATTCCAGAACGCGCGCGCCGTGAAAAGCTTTTTACCACCACTATTAATCCTGCTACCGCGGTACTGGCTGCGCAACAATTACATCAATCGGCTTTTTTAAATACAAAAAAATCAAATACCCAAGCTATTGTTATCAATCAAATACGGGTGATAGGCAGGCAAGTGCTAGGATTTCCGTTGCGACATAATAAGCGCACGAGTGAGCGCATACGTAATGAGGTATTGATTTTGGATTTTAACGACTTACGATTGGTAGATGAGCAAATAGTAAATAAAGAGAAATGCAAAGAAGGGGAAAGCAATATAGCGCTATTAGAAAATAACTCTATATTGCTTCGCTTTTATGAATTACGGTAATGAGTGTTTATTAACAGATTTATTTATCTTGCTTGGCAATCGTCAGCCCATTATAGGTTTGTGCAACAGGCATGACTTCCAACCGATTGACGTTAATATGCGCAGGCGATTCAATTAACCACAATAAAATATCACCAATATCATCGCCAGTCATATTTTTAAAACCGGAATAAACTTGGGCTGCCTTGTCATCATCGCCATGATAGCGTACGTTTGAAAACTCAGTGCCCGCCACATTACCCGGTTCAAGATTGGTTACCCGTACTTGCGTACCGACTAAATCCGCGCGCAAGTTTAAGCTAAACTGCTTCACAAATGCTTTAGTCGCCCCATAAACGTTGCCACCAAAATATGGCCAGCTACCCGCAATAGAGCCCACATTAATAATATAACCACTATCGCGCGCTACCATTGCAGGCAATACCGCATGCGTCACTGACATGAGCCCTTTGATATTGGTATCAACCATCCGAGTCCAATCATTAAGATCAGCTTCATGCGCAGGCTCTGTACCCAGCGCCAATCCTGCATTATTCACCAATACATCGATTTGCTTAAAGAATTCTGGCAAATCAGCAATGATTTTCGGAATAGTTTCAGGGTGACTGACATCCATCACCACGGGCAAAAACAACTCACCAAGGTCTTGTGCCAGCGCATTCAGTCTATCCAGTCGTCTCGCACAGCCGATTACCTGATGACCTTTAGCCACCAAACGCCTTGCCAATGCTTCACCGAATCCTGCGCTTGCCCCTGTAATCAATACGTTCATTGGTTATCCTTATAATCCTTGATAAGTGAATAATGACGGTTAACAACAACCTACTTTTATAAAATTACAATAAAATAGTTATGAGTTTATGAAACTACTACGACCTTAATGACCTTTTGTTTTTAAAAACTTAATGCCTAATGCTGACCTTCTTTTTTACCGAAGATTTTATCACCCGCATCACCAAGACCTGGAATGATATAACCATGCTCATCCAAATGGCTATCAAGTGCGGCGGTATAAATGGTCACATCAGGATGCGCCTCATTGACCAAACGCACACCTTCAGGTGCGGCAACCAAAACCAACGCCTTAATATTATTACAACCATGCTTTTTAAGCATGTCAATGGTCGCCACCATCGAACCACCGGTCGCTAGCATTGGGTCAATAATCAATGCAGGGCGCTTATCCATATGACTCACGAATTTTTCAAAAAACGGCACCGGTTCCAGCGTTTCTTCATCACGTTGCAAACCAACCACCGAGATTTTTGCCGTTGGAATCATATCGAGCACCCCATCGAGCATACCAATACCAGCACGCAAAATAGGCACGATAGTCACCGTCTTACCGATAATTTGCTCACCGGTGATTTCACCACACCAACCTTCCATTAAGAAAGTTTCAATCTCAAAATCGCGGCTCGCCTCATAAGCCATCAAGCGCGCAAGCTCTTTGGTCAAGGTACGAAATTTATAAGTACTACAGTCCTTTTCGCGCATCAGGCTCAGTTTATGACGTACTAACGGATGGTCGATTACGTTAATCTTTAGGTCATTCATAAGTACTCTCTTGGTTTCGGTCTTAGGTTAGGCAGTAGTCACTTTACAAAGTGATATCTTTATTAAAAGACAGCTATAACAAATCGTATCTTGACTGTACATGACAAGCTTTTATATTAGTAAGGGCATAAATGATAAGCTTAGCTAATAAGGTAATTGCTTTATAAAGTCATTATAGACATCGTTTACAATAACTATCATACCAAAAAAACCACTTTTCCGATGAAGAATATCATGACCAACACCTCAGCTAATTCTCACACAACATACATAAAACCTGTTAACGACTTCATATGGCAGCAAGCGCTACAAATCGATTCACCACATGATTTGCCACACGGTTCGCCACATATTGAGACCCATCCGTTCGGTCCTGTGCTACCGCCTGATGCCACCGTCATGATGATGGGCAGCTTTCCGCCCACAGCAGACAAATGGGCGATGAGGTTTCATTACCCCAATTTCCAAAATGACATGTGGCGTATCTATGGGCGCGTATTTTTTGACGATGCTGATTATTTTAGAGTAGGGGATGAAAAGCGCTTTGACCCTGAACGTATCCGCGCCTTTATGTTTGAGCGCGGGATAGCCTCTTGCCCGACTGTCGTCCAAGCGATTCGTGAAACGGGTAACGCCTCTGATAAAAATCTAACCGTTGTCACCACCATTAATTTGGATACTATCTTACCCCAAGTTCCTCACGTAAAATCTTTATTTACTACGGGCGGCAAAGCAACAGAAGTATTATTAAACCTATTGCATGAGCCACCTGCCAAATCAAAACAGCCCAAGACCAATCAAAGTATTGATTATCCTTATGAATATCATAATGCTGCTAATAATAAAGCAGGTAAGGTAAATGATTTAACCTTATATAGACTCCCTTCTACTTCCCGCGCTTACCCATTGGCACTAGATAAAAAAGTTGCTGCTTATAAAGACTTCTTCAAAAAGATAGGAAAGCTATAAACTAAGTTAGTTATAAAACACTCAGCTATATAAGTGTATAAAACAAAACTAATAAGAAATGTAGATGAATAATGGTTAATACAGGGCTGCGGTTAATAATTTAAAAGTATTTTTAACCCTAACGTATTGAAAACTATACACTATTAAATTATTCGTAACATAAACATAAAAACCTTTATATATCTTCTTGACACCCTTCCCAAAATCTATATAATACGCCCCACAGCAAAGGAAGCTAGGCAGTGAGTTAACAAACTTACAACCTAACGACTTAAGTTGAAACGAATTAGAACCAAGGCTTGACAAACATATAAATCATGATATGATAGTCAGCTCGCTAAACGAGATAAGCTAATCGCTTTGATTGAATAGCAAAGAACATCATCTACTGGACGACAGTAGAGACACTATTTAAAAGCATAACTAAAGAACAACTTGTGTGGATTTTTGCTGATTCAGAATGCTAAAAATTAAAGTTGGGACTGACCTCTTTTCGGGGTGAGTGACTAACTATAAAAATTATCATTTAAGACAGCAAGAAAACTCAAAGTTAATTCATTTAAATGAAACATACGAGAGCGTAATTGCCAGATTAGATGAGCCAAGTTTAGAAGCTTCTTTAAAGAGCTTCATAGCAAGATTAAACTGAAGAGTTTGATCATGGCTCAGATTGAACGCTGGCGGCAGGCTTAACACATGCAAGTCGAGCGGTAACAGGAGAAGCTTGCTTCTTGCTGACGAGCGGCGGACGGGTGAGTAATACTTAGGAATCTACCTAGTAGTGGGGGATAGCTCGGGGAAACTCGAATTAATACCGCATACGACCTACGGGAGAAAGGGGGCAACTTGTTGCTCTCGCTATTAGATGAGCCTAAGTCGGATTAGCTAGATGGTGGGGTAAAGGCCTACCATGGCGACGATCTGTAGCTGGTCTGAGAGGATGATCAGCCACACCGGGACTGAGACACGGCCCGGACTCCTACGGGAGGCAGCAGTGGGGAATATTGGACAATGGGGGCAACCCTGATCCAGCCATGCCGCGTGTGTGAAGAAGGCCTTTTGGTTGTAAAGCACTTTAAGCAGTGAAGAAGACTCCGTGGTTAATACCCACGGACGATGACATTAGCTGCAGAATAAGCACCGGCTAACTCTGTGCCAGCAGCCGCGGTAATACAGAGGGTGCAAGCGTTAATCGGAATTACTGGGCGTAAAGGGAGCGTAGGTGGCTCGATAAGTCAGATGTGAAATCCCCGGGCTTAACCTGGGAACTGCATCTGATACTGTTGAGCTAGAGTATGTGAGAGGAAGGTAGAATTCCAGGTGTAGCGGTGAAATGCGTAGAGATCTGGAGGAATACCGATGGCGAAGGCAGCCTTCTGGCATAATACTGACACTGAGGCTCGAAAGCGTGGGTAGCAAACAGGATTAGATACCCTGGTAGTCCACGCCGTAAACGATGTCTACTAGTCGTTGGGTCCCTTGAGGACTTAGTGACGCAGCTAACGCAATAAGTAGACCGCCTGGGGAGTACGGCCGCAAGGTTAAAACTCAAATGAATTGACGGGGGCCCGCACAAGCGGTGGAGCATGTGGTTTAATTCGATGCAACGCGAAGAACCTTACCTGGTCTTGACATATCTAGAATCCTGCAGAGATGCGGGAGTGCCTTCGGGAATTAGAATACAGGTGCTGCATGGCTGTCGTCAGCTCGTGTCGTGAGATGTTGGGTTAAGTCCCGCAACGAGCGCAACCCTTGTCCTTAGTTACCAGCGGGTTAAGCCGGGAACTCTAAGGATACTGCCAGTGACAAACTGGAGGAAGGCGGGGACGACGTCAAGTCATCATGGCCCTTACGACCAGGGCTACACACGTGCTACAATGGTAGGTACAGAGGGCAGCTACACAGCGATGTGATGCGAATCTCAAAAAGCCTATCGTAGTCCGGATTGGAGTCTGCAACTCGACTCCATGAAGTAGGAATCGCTAGTAATCGCGGATCAGAATGCCGCGGTGAATACGTTCCCGGGCCTTGTACACACCGCCCGTCACACCATGGGAGTTGATTGCACCAGAAGTGGATAGCTTAACCTTCGGGAAGGCGTTCACCACGGTGTGGTTGATGACTGGGGTGAAGTCGTAACAAGGTAGCCGTAGGGGAACCTGCGGCTGGATCACCTCCTTATAGATGGCATTCGGTCAGCAAGAATTCACAACAAGTTGTTCTTTAGTTTAAGCTTACGTTTATTGCAAGCGTAATTGGGTCTGTAGCTCAGCTGGTTAGAGCACCGTGTTGATAACGCGGGGGTCAGTGGTTCAAGTCCACTTAGACCCACCATTTTATATGGGGCCATAGCTCAGTTGGTAGAGCGCCTGCCTTGCACGCAGGAGGTCAACGGTTCGACTCCGTTTGGCTCCACCACTTAATAGACAAGCTTTAGATGCTAATAAATAAACAGAATTAAGTGATCGTTATTGATTATTTACTTCTGTTTTACACAGAATCTGTGACTCGATGAGAGCATAGAAACTATTTAAAAACATAGATATGAGTCTGGGTTAGAACAACATGTTCACGTGTTGTTTCTAACCTTGATAATCAATTCCTTAACGACATCAGTTGTTATCCCAGGAATTGATTATCAAAAAAGTAAAGAGAACTGAATCAAGCGTATAAATTAGGTGATATCGTTATCATAATTAGAGCGTATGACACTTTGAAGTCAAAATCTATTTATAGGTTAAGACTACTTGGGGTTGTATGGTCAAGTAATGAAGCGCACATGGTGGATGCCTTGGCAGTCAGAGGCGATGAAAGACGTGACAGCCTGCGATAAGCTTCGGGGAGGCGGCAATATCCTGTGATCCGGAGATTTCTGAATGGGGAAACCCACTTACCATAAGGTAGGTATCTTGTACTTGTACAAGAAGCGAACGAGGGGAAGTGAAACATCTCAGTACCCTTAGGAAAAGACATCAAATGAGATTCCCCAAGTAGCGGCGAGCGAACGGGGAGAAGCCGATTAATGCTAATGTAGAAGAACAGCGTGGGAAAGCTGACCGTAGTAGGTGATAGTCCTGTATTCGAAACATTAGCGTTAACATATTAAGTAGGGCGGGACACGAGAAATCCTGTCTGAAGATGGGGGGACCATCCTCCAAGGCTAAATACTCCTGACTGACCGATAGTGAACCAGTACCGTGAGGGAAAGGCGAAAAGAACCCCTGTGAGGGGAGTGAAATAGAACCTGAAACCGTGTGCGTACAAGCAGTAGGAGCCTCAATTTATTGGGGTGACTGCGTACCTTTTGTATAATGGGTCAGCGACTTATATTCTGTAGCAAGGTTAACCGTTTAGGGGAGCCGTAGGGAAACCGAGTCTTAATAGGGCGTCTAGTTGCAGGGTATAGACCCGAAACCGAGTGATCTATCCATGAGCAGGTTGAAAGTGCCGTAACAGGCACCGGAGGACCGAACCCACTGTCGTTGAAAAGCCAGGGGATGACTTGTGGATAGGGGTGAAAGGCTAATCAAACTCGGTGATAGCTGGTTCTCCCCGAAAGCTATTTAGGTAGCGCCTCGGACGAATACCATTGGGGGTAGAGCACTGTTTCGGCTAGGGGGTCATACCGACTTACCAAACCGATGCAAACTCCGAATACCGATGAGTAATATCCGGGAGACACACGGCGGGTGCTAACGTCCGTCGTGGAGAGGGAAACAACCCAGACCGCCAGCTAAGGCCCCAAATTCCTAGTTAAGTGGGAAACGAGGTGGGAAGGCATAGACAGCTAGGAGGTTGGCTTAGAAGCAGCCATCCTTTAAAGAAAGCGTAATAGCTCACTAGTCGAGTCGGCCTGCGCGGAAGATGTAACGGGGCTCAAACTAGGAGCCGAAGCTGCGGATTTGAAACTTGTTTTCAAGTGGTAGGGGAGCGTTGTGTAAGCCTGTGAAGGTGTGTCGTAAGGCATGCTGGAGGTATCACAAGAGCGAATGCTGACGTGAGTAACGATAATGCGAGTGAAAAGCTCGCACGCCGGAAGATCAAGGGTTCCAGTCCAACGTTAATCGGGGCTGGGTGAGTCGACCCCTAAGGCGAGGCCGAAAGGCGTAGTCGATGGGAAATTGGTTAATATTCCAATACTTGTTTATAGTGCGATGGAGGGACGGAGAAGGTTATGTCAGCCTGGCGTTGGTTGTCCAGGTGAAAGGATGTAGGCTTACAGTTTAGGCAAATCCGGACTGTAATATGGCTGAGATCTGATAGCAAGCTGTACTTGTACAGTGAAGTGGCAAATACCATGCTTCCAGGAAAAGCTTCTAAGCAATAGCTATAAACGAATCGTACCCTAAACCGACACAGGTGATCAGGTAGAGAATACCAAGGCGCTTGAGAGAACTCTGCTGAAGGAACTAGGCAAAATGGTACCGTAACTTCGGGAGAAGGTACGCTGTTGATGGTGATAGGACTTGCTCCTTGAGCTTTCGACAGTCGCAGATACCAGGCTGCTGCAACTGTTTATTAAAAACACAGCACTCTGCAAACACGAAAGTGGACGTATAGGGTGTGATGCCTGCCCGGTGCTGGAAGGTTAATTGATGGGGTTAGCGTAAGCGAAGCTCTTGATCGAAGCCCCAGTAAACGGCGGCCGTAACTATAACGGTCCTAAGGTAGCGAAATTCCTTGTCAGGTAAGTTCTGACCTGCACGAATGGCATAATGATGGCAGCGCTGTCTCCAGCAGAGACTCAGTGAAATCGAAATCGCAGTGAAGATGCTGTGTACCCGCGGCTAGACGGAAAGACCCCGTGAACCTTTACTACAGCTTTACATTGAACTTTGACCTGACTTGTGCAGGATAGGTGGGAGGCTTTGAAGCCGAGACGCTAGTCTCGGTGGAGCCAATCTTGAAATACCACCCTGGTCATGTCGGGGTTCTAACTCAGGTATAACAATACCGAGGACAATGTATGGTGGGTAGTTTGACTGGGGCGGTCTCCTCCTAAAGAGTAACGGAGGAGTACGAAGGTGCGCTCAGAACGGTCGGAAATCGTTCATAGAGTATAAAGGCAAAAGCGCGCTTAACTGCGAGACCCACAAGTCGAGCAGGTACGAAAGTAGGTCTTAGTGATCCGGTGGTTCTGTATGGAAGGGCCATCGCTCAACGGATAAAAGGTACTCTGGGGATAACAGGCTGATACCGCCCAAGAGTTCATATCGACGGCGGTGTTTGGCACCTCGATGTCGGCTCATCTCATCCTAGGGCTGAAGCAGGTCCTAAGGGTATGGCTGTTCGCCATTTAAAGAGGTACGCGAGCTGGGTTTAGAACGTCGTGAGACAGTTCGGTCCCTATCTACCGTGGGCGTTGGAAATTTGAGAGGATCTGCTCCTAGTACGAGAGGACCAGAGTGGACGAACCTCTGGTGTTCGGGTTGTCACGCCAGTGGCATTGCCCGGTAGCTACGTTCGGATGGGATAACCGCTGAAAGCATCTAAGCGGGAAGCCCACCTCAAGATTAGATTTCCCTAAAGAGCCGTTGAAGACTACGACGTTGATAGGCAGGGTGTGGAAGTGCAGCGATGCATGTAGCTAACCTGTACTAATTGCTCGTTTGGCTTGACCATACAACACCCAAGTGGTTTGTATGAACCGCTCTAATTAATCTATCTTGTAAAGCGCAAGCTTTAGAATATATATATTTCGATATCACCTTAAACCTTGATTCAGTTAGGTTTATGTTGGTCGACGACAAGTTAAATTGACGTCAATAATAACAACATCAGACTCATATCTAACCCCCTTTGCTGACGACCATAGCATGATGGCACCACCTGATCCCTTCCCGAACTCAGAAGTGAAACATCATTGCGCCGATGGTAGTGTGGTTCGCCCATGTGAGAGTAGGTCATCGTCAGCTCTCTATTCAAAGTTAAACCCCCCAACGTTAATTCGTTGGGGGGTTTTCTTTGCGCGGGATTTTTATGAAAAAATAAGATTAATTGTAATAAAAATATACTTAGCTATTCAGAACTTATTGCTACACTGAATGTCGATTATCACTACTAAAAATAAATTATATTATAGAGAATAAGAAATTATGGCAGTCGACTTTACCAATACTTTGATAGTTGCAATATCTGCAACGGCTTTATTTGATTTATCGGAGTCTGAGAATTATCTTTTAGAGTTATTACAGCAACGCCCTATCAGCGCTGTGAAAGAGTTTCGTGATTATATGGCTGAACGTGAAGATGATGCTTTAGCTATGGGTGCTGGTTATCCATTGATTAAGGCGCTCCTTAATTTAAATCATTACTATAATAAGAATATGGATTCAGATATTGATGCACCTTTGGTTGAGGTAGTTATTGTCTCTAAAAGTAGTCCCGATACTGGTATTCAAGTTCTCAATTCGATCCGTGAGCATAAGCTTAATATCTCACGCTCAGCTTTTATTTCTGGGAGCACGGTAGCACCTTATATTGCTGATTTTAATGTCGATTTGTTTTTGACTACCAATCGTGAGGATGCACAACAAGTTGCTGATGGCAATATTTGCGCTTGTGCCATACTGGACGCTACGCCAGTCAATACTTATACTCTTGATACTGAACAGCTGCGTATTGCTTTTGATGGCGATGCAGTGCTTTTTGATGATTCAGGAGAGCTGTTATATAAGCAGAAAGGGTTACGAGCTTTTCATGAACGTGAAACCCAGCTGCGTGATTTACCGATAGAAAAAGGTCCTTATGCTGAGCTTTTAATTAAGTTATCAAACTTGCAAGAGCGCCTGCCCGCACGTATAGAGCATTGTCCGATAAAAATTGCTTTGGTCACTGCTCGTAATGCGCCTGCTGATTTACGTGCTATTAAGACGTTACGTGAGTGGGGCGTCGATGTTGATATGGCATTTTTTTTAGGAGGATTAGAAAAAACATCGGTTCTGAAAACCTTCGCGCCTCATATATTTTTTGACGATTCTATTCAACATATTAATGCTGCGCGCAATTTTGTTCCTACGGCTTTAGTGCCTTATCATTCGGATTCATTACTGCATGCTGATAGTCTTTTATCGGCTGTTAAAAATGCCTCATCATTAACTTTTAGTCCGGCAAAGCAAACAATATTTGCTGCTAATAATTAGCATATATCATTCATTTATGAAATTAATAATTTTTTAGGTTATAAAATAAATACTAGGCAATTGCATGGATAGCGCTTAAAACATAAACTACTAAAATAAAGCTGCATAAATTCAATATCGCTATAAAAATAAAAGGCGAAATATGGACTGGAAACCGTGGTTATCACTGGTTATCGTGCGATTGAAACAGGTTATTGGCTTATACATTTTTGTATTCTTGCCGATGTGGGGGATGTCTTTTCTCAATAAAATAGCGCTATTTGGCTTATGGAATATTTTTGGTATTGTACCGCGTACACTTGATTTACGAAGTCTGATTGGCGTTTTTGCTTCGTGGACGATGCATGGTGATTTAGCACATTTAATAAGTAATACATTTGTATTATTGCAGATATTATTTTTATTTGGGCTGTTTGAAAATAATGCGTATCGTACTATTCTTAAACTGATTATTGCCTCAGGGATGATGACGTGGCTGATAGGCTCGCCACTTTCGATGCATATTGGTGCGTCAGGGCTTTGTTTTGCGATGCTCGGGTTTATGATAGGTGGGGCGGTATTTGCAAGGCGTTGGGGATATTTGCTATCTTGTGTCGTTATGGGAACAGGTTATTGGCTGACGATTAAACAAGGTCTGATGCCGCAGCAGGGCGTCTCATTTGCGGCGCATTTTGGTGGGTTATGCGCCGGATTATTATTAGGAGCCAATTCAAAACATGCTTACACCAGTCTATCTAAGCCTTATTCGTACAAACGTTGATAAATAAGGGATCATTAATCTCTAAAGGACGCCATTTAGTGGTTTGCTTGACGTGTTCATCAATGGTCAGCTGACTGCCTTTTTCTTGTAATACATAGTCTGCCCGTGCGGGTGCCGCACAGTCAATCACTTGTGGCACTTGTTGTATACTTCTACGTCTTTCAAATAAATATAAATTAACCAAATAAACGTCTTTATTGTCAGCGTTAGGGCGCGCATTGCCGCTATCTGCTGCTATAAAGCGCAAGGTTTGCGGCTTCACATATGTCCATGGTCGAAACCAAGTGCTTTCTTCCACCTTTTTAACAACGGTGACACCTTTAGGTAGCTGAGCGACTTCTTGATCGTACCAGCTATATTCTTGATTAATTTGAAAGCCAAAGATACCCGCAGCACCAAACAAGGGGATAAGCCACTTGGGCGCGCGTTTACCTGCCAGTTTACTAAGGTGAGTGATAATAAGTGCCACCCCCGCTAAGCCAAATCCAGCGGCTATGGTAGCGATAAACTCATAAAGCATAGGACTTTTCCTTAACATGATAGGCGCATTTAATAAATGCATTCACTTGTCATAAAAAATATTTTATAACAATAATTGGAATGATGATTGTACTGTTGAGATAAAAAAATCACTCACAAGCAGCTGCTGCCTGTGAGTGATATATAGTAACAGAGGATACGTCACCTGTAGGCGCTTAGTGGTCGACTGCGCCGCCAGCACCGCGTGGAGAACGTACGCTCTCAACTAGTTCTTGGATATGTAATGGTGGTGGGGCAGTTGCATAAGAGACAGCAAATGCGACGATAAAGTTCATTAACGCTGCAACCGCACCAAATGATAGTGGCGAGATACCAAATAACCAGTATTCTTCCGTATCAGGGAAGTTTGCAGTGCCAGCGATGAAGAACCAACCTTTAAAGACGAAGATATACACTAAGATAGTAATCAAACCCGTTAACATACCGGCGATTGCGCCAAGATTGTTAATACGCTTAGAGAATATACCCATCATCAATACAGGAAACAGGGAAGCACCCGCAATACCAAAGGCCAATGCAACCACCTGTGCGGCAAATCCTGGTGGATTAATACCTAACCATGTGGCAACCACAATTGCAATACCCATAGTGATACGAGCATATTTTAATTCTTGCGAATCAGTAATATTTGGATTTAGGTTACGTTTGATCAAGTCATGACTGATCGCTGAAGAGATAGCGAGTAGTAGACCAGCTGCCGTTGATAGCGCTGCTGCCAAACCACCGGCGGCGATAAGGCCAATAACCCATGGTGGTAACTGCGCAATTTCTGGGTTAGCCAATACAATGATATCAACGTTAACATCAAGCTCGTTACCTGCCCAGCCTCTATCAACGAAGACGCCATCACGCTCTAACGCATGCTCAGCTTTTGCTTTGTCTACTGCTGCCGTTGCTGCAGCGACGTCGCCGCCATCAGCTTGTGCCGCGGTCAATGCAAGCTCTGCTGCACCAAGTCCACTATCGCTATATAACTGAATAAGACCATCGTTATTTAGATCGTTGTACTTAATAAGACCCGTTTTTTCCCAAGTCTTCATCCAATCTGGACGCTGCTCATAAGCAAGAGGAGGAGCTTCAACACCTTGTGGATAAATAGTGTCAACGAGGTTTAGACGCGCCATAGCCCCTACTGCTGGCGCAGTAAAGTAGAGTAGCGAGATAAATACCAATGTCCAACCAGCAGTCCAACGCGCATCAGCCACTTTAGGAACCGTGAAGAAGCGAATGATAACGTGAGGTAGACCTGCTGTACCAATCATCAGTGATAACGTAAATAACACCATGTTTAGCTTATTAGGTACATCAGCCGTATAAGCGGTAAAACCTAAATCGGTGACGATTTGGTCAAGCTTAGTTAAGATAGGGATACCGGATTGCACATCATTTGAGAACAAGCCCAAACCTGGAATCGGGTTACCTGTCAATTCAAGTGAAATAAATACCGCAGGAATCGTATAGGCAATCATGAGAACCACATACTGCGCAACCTGCGTGTAAGTAATCCCTTTCATACCACCAAGTACTGCATAGAAGAAGACCACGACAGCAGCGATAATCAAACCAGTGGTACTACTCACTTCTAAGAAGCGTGAGAATGCCACGCCTGCACCCGTCATCTGACCGATAACGTAAGTGGTTGACGCTAGAATCAAACACACCACCGCTATCATAGCCGCAGTCTTAGAATAGAAACGATCACCAATAAAGTCAGGAACCGTGAACTTACCAAATTTACGTAAATAAGGCGCAAGAAGCATGGCCAGTAGAACGTAACCACCCGTCCAACCCATTAAGTATACCGATGCACCATAACCACCAGCAGCAAGGATACCTGCCATTGAGATAAATGACGCGGCACTCATCCAGTCAGCAGCCGTTGCCATACCGTTCACTACCGGATGCACACCGCCGCCCGCAACATAGAACTCACTGGTCGAACCGGCGCGCGCCCACCAAGCAATACCGAAGTATAAAGCGAAGGATAGACCCACAAAAATAATATTAATCGCAAATTGACTCATAGGGCTATTCCTCGTCTACGCCATATTGTTTATCAAGCTTATTCATGCGCCATGCATAGAAAAAGATTAAGATAATAAATACCCCAATGGAACCTTGCTGAGCGAACCAAAAGCCTAAATCAGTACCGCCTACCGCAATACCTGACAGTAATGGACGTAATAAGATGCCAAAACCATAAGAACATAGTGCCCAAACGATGAGGCAACCTGTGATGAGACGGACATTCGCTCGCCAATAACCGGATGAATCGTTGTGGTTCTCCATAGGACAACTCCTTTTGCCTGACATAAAAAAAGATCATTGGTTTAAATTTAGCAAGTTGTGGTGGTTTAGCCTCTATTGCGTCGTGCCATCTTCTGTCTATGTAACAAGCATAAGGTGACACGCATCAATCTTGTTTAATAAACGGTTAAAACCAAATAATCCACTCACATGACTAACTTGCATTGCTAATCAAAATTCCAAAAAAATAGAGCAAATGTTTAATTATTTCTTAGAAAGTAAAAGCTGTATAAGAAATAACTAGCAATAGGCTCAGTGCCATTAAGCGCCGTTAAAAAGTAAACTATTTAATCATTCTGCCAATTGTCTAAAAATAAAAATGCTAATAACGGTATAATGTTGCGTTTAGGCATTGAATTAAAAACATCGTCTATATTTTTTGGTATTTATAGAAGAAATTTGTCATGCCTAACACGTCTCTGTTTTATTATTTATTCCGTCTTCCTAACGATGTCTTCAATCATTTAATCATTTTTGTGCCAATAGGCATTAAAACGATAGTAATTGGCTTATTAAGAATATATACAAAAATCGACTAATTAACAATGAGTAAGTTCGATTTACTTTTTGTAACTAAATATTTACTTAGTAGAAATAATAAAATTCGCTAGTCTGTTGCAGCTAAAAAACCGCATAGACAAAATAGAGAAACTATTTTCTTAGCACCGCTATTGTCTTAGAACAGCTCTTATCTTAACCATAAAAAAATAGAGGCTGTTACTAGCAACCCTGAGACAAAAAAAATCACTCACAAGCAATTGCCTGTGAGTGATGGGTGGCTTAATAATAACTAAGCCAGTCTTAATCCATTAGTGGTCAGATGCACCAGAGATACCAATACCTGTTTGTGAGCGCACGAACTGAGCATCGAATGCTTTACGTTCTTTTTCTGCACGTGCTGATTTATCAGTGATCGAGAAGAACCAGCAGCATAGGAATGATAGTGGCATCGCAAACAATGCTGGACCATTAAATGGGTTTGGCGCAGTCTCAGAAATACCAAGTGTATCGACCCAAACGGCTTTTGATAAAACGATCAAGCCAACAGCGCCTACTAGACCGACAATACCGCCGATCACCGCACCGCGCGTGGTTAAACCTTTCCAGAACATAGACAGTACTAAAACAGGGAAGTTGGCACAAGCGGCTACTGAGAAGGCTAAGCCGACCATAAATGCAACGTTTTGTTTTTCAAACAAAATTCCTAAAATCATCGCAAAGACCGCCAAACCTAAAGTGGCATATCTTGATACTTTCATTTCAGATTCAGGCGTGGTTTGACCTTTTTTGAATACGTTGGCATATAAGTCATGCGAAATAGCCGATACCCCTGAAAGCGTCAAGCCTGCTACTACCGCAAGGATGGTTGCAAACGCGACAGCTGAGATAAAGCCCATGAATAAATCGCCACCTAGCGCTTCACTTAAGTGAATAGCCGCCATGTTGTTACCGCCAACCAACTCTAATTTACCAGTCACTGCCATTTTTGCAAGGTCAAGAAACTGTGGGTTGTTAGCAACAAAAAGAATCGCGCCAAAACCAATAATGAAGGTCAATAAGTAGAAGTAACCGATGAATCCTGTGGCAACCACAACAGATTTACGTGCTTCTTTGGCATCTTTTACCGTGAAAAAGCGCATCAAGATATGCGGTAATCCTGCGGTACCGAACATGAGCGCAAGACCAAGTGATAGCGCATCAATTGGGTTTTCAGTGAGCTTACCAGGTCCCATAATTTTGAGCGCATCACCCATCCCTGTTTTATGCGCTTCGCTATACACACCGATTGCTTGAGTGAACATATTACTAAAGCTAAAATCAACGGATTTCATAACCATAAATGCCATGAAAGTCGCACCACTTAGCAACATCACCGCTTTAATGATTTGTACCCAAGTGGTTGCTAGCATGCCACCAAATAGAACATAGGCGGTCATCAACAAGCCTACTACCACCACGGCAATATTATAGTTCAAACCAAAGAGTAGCTTAATCAACTGACCTGCACCAACCATCTGCGCAATCAGATAAAAAGCAACCACCACTAAGGAGCTACAGGCAGCCAGCGTTCGTACCGGCTTTTCTTCTAAACGAAAGGACACCACATCTGATAAATTGAATTTACCCAGATTTCGTAAGCGTTCCGCAATCAGAAATAATACAATAGGCCAACCGACCATGAAACCAAGTGAGTAGAGTAAGCCGTCGAAGCCTGAACTGAACACCAACGCTGAAATACCAAGGAAGGATGCGGCTGACATATAGTCACCGGCAATCGCTAAACCGTTTTGAAAGCCACTAATTCCGCCGCCTGCAGTATAAAAATCTTCAGTTGACTGAGTTTGCCCAGCCGCCCATTTGGTAATTAACAGCGTAAAGCCAACAAAAATCATAAACATGATAATCGCAGGCCAGTTGGTGGCTTGTTGCTCTGCAGCACCCAAATCAGGACCAGCAACAGCGACGGTATAGCAACACAGACCTACAAGTGCGATTGATATCGCTCTAAGTGACGATCCTTTCATCTTAATTCGCTCCTTTTTCATGCGCAATGGCCTCAATTTCCTTGAGAGTTTCTTTATTGAGCGGATCAAGCGTGTTATTGGCAATATAGGAATATACGCCACATAGAATAAATGACAGTACAATGATGCCTAAACCTAGAGGAATACCCCAAGTTGTGATACCACCACTAAATGAGCTTGCTAAAAACGGTTTATTGTAGCCAACCAACAGCATAAAACCGACGTAGACGAATAGCATGATTGCCGTTAATGTCCAACTCAATCGACGTTTTTTGCTGACCATCTCTTGAAACTTTGGATTATTGAGAATTCGCTGTACTTGTGAATCATCCATAACCAACTCCTTATTGTTTTGTCCAACTATGGACGGCTGTTCCAAATGGGGTTTTGCATTGTTCAATTTATCTAGAGCGTGATACTAGGATAAAAAAGCAATGTTAAATGTCAGGGAAAATTGGCAAAATATAAAGAGAGAAGTCCATTACAAGCAGACTTTTATCGTCTGTGTTTTGGCTTGTGCTACAGGAGGGTCGGTTGTGCTGACATTCCATTGTCATCTTATCTCTTGTCTTCCTGACCATATTATCTAATCATTTGATGATTTCTGCGCTAATATCGATTAAAACGATAATTCTTGTCTTGGTTAGGAATATATACAAAATTTGACTAATTCACAATAAGTAAGTTTAAATTACTTTTTGTAACTAAATGTATGTATAGCAGTAGCTCTCTCTATTTAGCATTTTTACGATTGGGAAAATTGTTAAAATTATCAACTATATATTGAAAAACCTTATTCTTATAATGGCTTTAAGAATAATGAACATCTTAATTTTTATAACTCGGAATTAATACTGATTCAAAAAATAAAGCCCGTAAAGCGACCAAGAAAAATCATAACCATACAGCTGGTAATGTTTTTTAAAATAGCATCGTGAACTACGGTGTCAGTATTATCTGGGGTAATAATGATTGGCTGATTGCGAGTAATCCGTGGTACGGACTGCTCATGTTTGTACTGATTGGGGTGGGGTTATCCTTTATAATTGTCATGCGTTTTATGCAGTTTGGACAATTTGATCATTTGTACAATAACGGCGTCGATTATTATTTTATTGCTAGTCGTATTTAAAGTATTACGTGATTATGAATGCCGGCTTTGAAGAAGGTAAAACGGCTGAGCAAATCAAATTTCATCCTGACAATTTTAGAAAACTTAAGAATGAAGTCAATCGTGAGGAATGGAAAGATTAAGCTGAATTTTTGTTTGAGCGTTATCTGATATTTTAAGATTAAAAAAAAGGTTAAAAAAATCGCCCTTAGCTAAACAATTGCTAAGGGCGATTTTTTATAACGTTTAAATGAGTATAAAGATATACATTACATATTAGGGTAGTTAGGGCCGCCGCCGCCTTCAGGGGCAACCCAAGTGATATTCTGTGAGGGATCTTTAATATCACAGGTTTTGCAATGCACACAGTTTTGCGCATTAATCACAAACTTTGCGCCTTCGGCATCTTTTACCACTTCATAAACACCAGCCGGACAGTACAAGCGTGCTGGCTCAGCATATAGAGGTAAGTTAATCGAAATCGGTACAGTAGGATCGGTCAGTTTTAGGTGCGATGGCTGATCTTCAGTATGATTGGTATTCGAGATAAAGACCGATGAGAGCTTATCAAACACCAGCTTACCATCAGGTTTAGGATAATCCGGCTGATAAGCATGGTCGGCACGCTCAAGTTGAGCATAGTCTTTTTGATTATCATGAATCGTCAGCGGCATTTTACCCGCGAGTAACGTCTGCTCAATGAAGTTAAATGCACCGCCCATCCAAGTGCCCATTCTATGAATGGCTGGGGCAAAGTTACGCGCTGCATGATTGTCTTCATAGAGCCAAGAGTGTTTATACTTCAAGGTATAATCGAGCACTTCATCATGCTGACGCTCAGCAACGACTGCTTCATAAATGGCTTCGGCAGCAAGCATGCCTGATTTCATAGACGTGTGCGTGCCCTTGATTTTGGCAGGGTTTAAGAAACCTGCTTCATCACCAACCAATACGCCGCCAGGGAAGGTCAGTCTTGGCAAAGAATTAAATCCACCTTTGGTTAATGCCCGCGCACCGTAAGAGAGACGCTTGCCACCTTCTAAAATATTACGAATTAAGGGGTGTAGTTTTAAGCGTTGCAACTCATCAAACGGCGACATATACGGATTAGAATAAGACAAATCGACAATCAAACCAAAGCTGACTTGGTTGTTTTCATCAAAATACAACCACCAACCACCGGTAGAACCAGTATCACTGAGCGGCCAACCTGAACCATGCATGACCACGCCTTGCTCATGTTGTTCAGGTGGCACTTCCCACAGCTCTTTAAGACCGATACCATAATGCTGTGGGTCAGAGTATTTATCTAAGCTAAAGCGGCTGATAAGGCGTTTGCCCAAGTGCCCACGGCTACCTTCAGCAAAGATAGTATATTTTGCTAATAGCTCATAACCAGCCTCAAAGCTGGCTTTAGCATCACCGCTTGCTGCCACACCCATATCACCGGTTAAAATACCTTTCACGGAACCATCGTCATTATATAAAATATCAGCAGCGGCAAAGCCTGGGAACATCATCACCTCTAACTCTTCCGCTTGCTGAGCCAACCAGCGCACGACATTACCGAGAGAGACAATATAGTTGCCTTTATTGTGCATACTTTCTGGAATGATAGAATCCATAAGCTTGGTGGCTTTGGTTGCTGAGCCGAGCATATAGACCCGATCTTCAATGGCGGGAACGTTCAATGGTGCGCCTTTTTCCTTCCAATCAGGAATCAGCTCATCTAATGCACGTGTCTCAATAACCGCACCGGATAAGGTATGCGCCCCAAACTCAGAGCCTTTTTCGACCAAACATACGGTAAAATTTTCATTACCGGCTTCAATAGCAAGCTGGCGCAAACGAATAGCCGCTGACAGCCCTGCAGGTCCACCGCCAACGATAAGAACATCGAATTCCATTGATTCACGCTCAATCTCAGGCTCAGCACTCACAAGTGGCGGTGCTTCTTCAACAGCTAAGGGTTCGACCGACGGTGCTTCAGTTAATGATGGTTCCGTGATGGCGGCTTCAGTATCGATGGTCTCAGCACCAAGGACTGGATTCGGATTATCTTGCTCTTGCATACCTACTCCTAAACTTTTAGTGGCTAATCTGCGGATATACGCTTTAGAACAATTGAATAGTAAAGCTTGTTCTAAAGGTCACTTTCAGACAAATGGCTGCCCGATAAAAATGGTTTTGATAGTATCAATTGACAACGTTGTTTATAAAAAGATGATATTGAAAAGGTGCTATCGGAACTAGCATTAAGCATTAGCATTGAAAACTAGCATTGAGATAATATCAATATATAACGCGAAAAGGATGATTAAAACAATACTGATGCGGTTACTTGAACGAAAAATCGTTACTCATTATAAAAGAAAAGACCTACAAACACGACATGCATGGATAAATATCAGTGTTAAGGTTATTCAGTGCTAAGGTTATATGGATGTGATGAGCGAACAACGTCTATATTGCTTTATCATACCCGAAACTAAAATGAATAGTAATGCTGGATATTGCAAACTTTGATTAATATTAGGAGCTTGTGTGATGACTGATAACATAAATGCCGTGAACAGCGGACAAATTTTGACACAGAGCCTCAATAGTGTGGATGCTCTCGACCAATACCTGAAGTCTACTGCCAGTACCCGTCAAGGTCGCTCCATCCCACCACTTGAAAAATGGCATCCTGAACAAGTCGCCGATATGGATTTGGTCATTAAAGCCAATGGTGAATGGTGGCATGAGGGCGGGAAAATAACTCGTGAGTCATTGGTCAGTTTATTTGCCACTATTTTATGGCAAGAAGATAATGACGGTATGATTGAGTATTTTTTAAAGACGCCGGTACAAAAACTGCGTATCCAAGTTGAAGATGTTCCCTTATTGATTAATGATGTCGGTATTGTTATTGAAGACGGTATCAGTTGGCTTGAATTTACCACGACTACTTGTGATGTGGTACGTTTAGATGATGAGCATCAAATTAGTTTACGCGCTTATCAACCTAACGATATTGAAGCTAATAACATTAAAACTAATAATACTGAAGCCAATGAGGGACAAGTACGCCCCTATATGTTGGTTCGTAATGGCTTGATGGCACTTATTGGTCGCAATGCCTTTTATCATCTCACCGAAATTGGTGACTTAAAGGAACAAAATGGGGAAACTATTTTAACGTTGCAAAGTGGTGATAACTCTTATGCGTTGTCCGTGCCAACTCGCTAATGAGCCTATTGAATAGTCCTTAACTTGTCGCGGTATGCCTAGTGAATGGTGCTAAAATAAGACTTTTTATAATATTCCTTTGCTAGGTTAAATTATCCATGAAGCCGCAAGCATTAACAGCTAATATTCATAAAAACAATACTGATAAAAAAGCTCTTAACCAAGATCGTGATGCTCCTATTGGATTATTTGATTCTGGAGTGGGTGGCTTATCTATTTATAAGCATTTAGCAGAGCAGCTACCGGCTGAGCGTTATGTTTATTATGCAGATACCTTACATGTGCCTTATGGCAATCGGGATAGCGACGACATTCAAGCGTTGACGTTGACGGCAGTAGAATGGCTCTATCAGCAAGGTTGCAAGCTGATCGTTATCGCCTGCAACAGTGCTTCTGCTTACGCCTTAGACGCTGCTCGTCAGCAGTATCCACAGCTGCCTATTGTCGGTTTAGTGCCGGCGCTCAAACCTGCCGTATTGACGAGCCAAAGTGGTCATGTCGCGGTATTGGCAACCAAAGCGACTTTAAATGGCACGCTGCTTAATCAAGTGATTGCTGATATTGCCGTCCCGAATCACACGATAGTGACCAAGTATTTTGATCCCAATTTGGTGCCGTGGGTAGAAGCGGGTATGCCCAAAATCTCTGAAACCGCTAAGCACTTACGACAGCAAGTGCAGCAGTTTGCAGATGATGATATTGACTGTTTAGTATTAGGCTGTACGCATTATCCCTTTTTTAAAGATTTTTTAATGGACGAAATTGAGGCGCTCCAGCTCTCTATCCAAATACTGGATTCAGGTCATGCCATCGCCGCACGTGTGCAGTCTTTACTGGCTCATCGTGGATTGCTTGCTGCACAAAACCCTGTAGCACAGATAGAGCAAACGGACAGTCCTCATGACTATAGCAGTTACCCTTTAATCTTTTATGCTAGTAAGTATGATAATCAGCTTAATGGCTTAGTTCAGCGCTTGTTAGGGGCGCGAATACAGATCCAATATGTTGTATAGTGAGCAATATGAATATTTAATAAAGAATAGATACATTAACCGTTAAATATCCTTATCTTTAACAAGGTCATAAGGATAAAATGATGATAAATTGTGTCTGCTCTATTCAGATTGTGCTAGGCTATAGCCAGTAAAAATATGAAATATTGATGTTTTGTTTGCAGCTGTTATCGAAGCCATAGGGGTTACTTTGTCTAATCGACGCTATTATATTCATGTGGTATGCGCAGCTAACGATCAGCCGTTGGTATTAGACCGCTTGGCAATTTTTTTTCAAACCCGTGCATTTTTGACCTCTGACGTCTCAAGTGAACTCCCACGCGCAGCGCTCTATGGGCGCCAATGTATTGAAGATTGCGACTATACTGTGGTCGTGGTGGGCGACAGTTATGGTGCCACGCACAATACAGGCGTTAGCCAAATGCATTTGAGCTATTTGAGTGCTAAAGCCAAGCTCAAACCCATGCTGATATTAATGAAAAACCATCAAGAAAATGCAGATATTAGCCCGCAGCTAAAGGAATTTAGACGGTTGGTTGATAGACAAAATATTGATATCTATCGTTATGATAACCCGGTTGAGATTGATCGGCTGCTCATTAACGCTTATGAAAGTATGATTGAACGCTATCCAGCCCTGAGCTGGTTAAGAGAAAATGAGGCTCATACATCTTCTAGTACCTCTAATATTTCTAGTATCTCTCCAATGCGCTCAAGTATTACATCGTCTTCAGCTTCTCTGTTATCTGCTAAAACCAGCAATAAGCAAGCGGATAATCCGCTTAAAGTGAGCGAAATTTTTGATAGCTTGACTAAAGAATTAAATTTAACAGAAACGTTTGAGTTTCAGTACAGCGCCCAAGCTTATGAGGGCGGTAATTTAACTGACGTGACGATGAGTTTACGCTGCACCTGGCACGAGATATTACACGCCTTAATCACCATTCCCTCAGCCTTTTCAAGTTATGGACTGCAAAGTTGTATCAATCGCCTGATTACTGCTAGAGCGGATACTGATATTAAAAAACTGATGCCAAACGTCCATGCTGTTGCGCGTTGTCAAATAAGTCAAGATGACTTATCAAAGTTACAACGCTTATTGTTTGCCGCTAATTGGATTCAATTCACGCCTGCGAGTCCACGTGCGTCGCAAGAGCTTTGGAAGCTCACGTTTTATGCAAAGAAACTATATGAAGACAGTCCGTTTAAAACGACAACCCATTCATAATGACAAATCATAAGCGTCATTAAACTCACTTAAACCTCTCTCACTTACAGCTCATTCTCTTTAACAAAGTGTACGGTAGACACGTACGCTTTGTAATATAAAGCATACGTGTCCGCTATTGTTAAATCGCATAAGACTAATGATAATAAGTTATATAGTTATTGTTTGTGCACATCAAAAATTCAATTTCTGAAGTAGTTAAGCCATAGATAAGTAAAATACGAGTAAGGGCATATTTTAATATTGAAGGAGAATACGATGGATAGCTTAAAACGTGAAGAACTCAAACAAGAAATGGATAAACTAGAAAAAACCATGCACGATACAGAACAATTTCATACGCTAGCAGAACAAGTGGCAGATATGAAGCGCCGCGGTATTGATCCTAGTCAGACTTATGATGATTGGGAGGAAAAAGAAAAAGAGGATTGGGGTGACACCACATGGCAAGAAAACGGTAAGTGGGAACCTAAAACGCCAGCTGATCTTGATGAGAATGCCCGTGAGAACTGGAATGGCGAAAACGGTAAGCCAAATCCACCACCGATTGTTTAATTTAAATTAAGACATTGTTCGTAAATTGCGTTGATAAATAAGATAAATAAATAGACAAATAAAAACCACGCTATCTAAGCGTGGTTTTTATTTGTCTATTAAGCCAATAGACGAAGCGGTATTAAACTAAGACACTCTTTTAAGAACCTTCATCCACCCGTACCAAGCGAATAACGCCATCAGTACCAGCAATACGGCGATAGCGAACATTGCCTGTTTTCGGTGTTTGAGTGGCTTCTGGAAATGTGGCAGCACTAGCGGTAGAAGTAGAGGCAGGAGTAATGGTCTGTTGCTGAATCAGCTGTCCAATACGATCTGCCGCAGCAGGTTTAATAGCATTATTACCAACAACAATACTATGGAATTTTTGACCAGCACGTCCGTCAGCAGGGAAGATATTACGGCTGGTCTGGTATTGCTGAATCGCAGTACGGGTATTATCACCGATAATACCGTCTACACCGCCAATATCATAGCCGGCATTGAGTAGCGCTTGCTGAATATCTTTGGCTTGTTGGCGACTGATACCCGCGTCATCCGTTGGCCATGGAGTAATAAAATCAGTTTTACTACTATTTTCACTGGTAATCAAATCAGACAAATGAGCAATCGCTAATGCGTAGCTTTCGGATGCATTGTAAGAATAGAAAGTATCAAAGTTTTTACCGACCAAGAATGCTGGGCCATCCTTACCCGCAGGCAATAATAATCCTGCGCTGCTTAAATCAGAAGGCAACGTACCACCATTAGCAAGTGCTAGACCTTGACTGCGCCAATAGCTCATGGGCTTTTTGTCTTTACGATTAGATGCTGCTGAGTAGCCGCTAGGCAGCTTGACTTCATAACCCCATGCTTCGCCTGAACGGTAGCCACGTTTCGCTAAGAAGTTGGCAGTGGAGGCAAGCGCATCAGGGACACTGTTGACCAAATCACGGCGACCGTCGCCATCAAAATCAACTGCCAATTCTAAGAAGGTACTGGGCATAAACTGCGTTTGTCCGAACGCCCCTGCCCAAGAACCGGTCATATCATTTGGGTTAATATCACCGTTTTGGACAATTTTAAGTGCATTGGCGTATTCACCGCGAAAGTAGCTTTGACGGCGATCAAAACACGATAATGTCGCTAACGATTCAAACAGTGGTTTTTTACCTAGCGTCTGCCCAAAGTTAGACTCCACGCCCCAAACCCCTAACACGTGCTCAGCTTTTACCCCATAGCGTGATTCAATCTGGCGCAGCGTATTTGCCTGCTGGCGCTTTGCACGAATACCATCATCAACGCGCTCTTTATCTACCAATACTGACAAATAATCCCAAATATCTTTACGGAACTCAGGCTGATAATTAAGTGATTGAATCACGCTAGGGTCTGGCTGACTTGGACGATAACGCTCAAAAGTAGCAGCAGATACACCGCTAAATTGACTGCTGTTTTTCAGCGTGTTTAGGCACTGCTGAAGCTCAGCGTTCGATAGATTAGGTGCCAGTGGAGCCGCTGCTTGTGCCGTGCTCATAAGGCTAAAGCCAATGGCAGCACTGAGTAATGATAAAGTAGATAACTGAGTCAAACGCATGAAAACATCCTATAAAGGTAAGTAAAAGCAAACCAATGAAAATAGCTAAGATAAGAAAGCCAATAAATGACGGTAATAAAAATAATGTGGCAGCAAGGAAAATGCTAAATAAAATAGTGATAAAACTAAAATTTTATCTAATGCTTTTGAAGAGATAGTAGCACGTCAAAGTCATACAGTTAAGATAAATAGGGTAAAGGCATAAAACAGCTGAGGTAACGCGCTATTAGTGCATTAGCTTATTTTATACACAATGCAATACTGGGTTCATTCAACATTTATTTAAAAACCATCTGAGAAAAGCTATCTCAAAAACCACCTCCAAGTAATCGAATATTATTTACCCAACAACAACCAAACATATTCTCTCACTGCCATTTCTGGCGCAGCATTCAAGGTTGACGGCTCGCCCTCAAGCTCAGTAATTTGATACTGACTGCTATAATATTGCTGCACTTGTTCACTACTAATCGAAAATGGTGGTCCCGCCCATTCATTTTGGTCGTAATTAAGGGTTAATAACAGTTGTGAGGCATTGTTACTTAGCTTGCGGACTTGCTCGCTGTATTTTGGGCGCATTTCTGGTGGCATCGCAATCAATGCGGCTCTATCATAAACGGCGTCAATGTGACCCATATCATCGGCTGATAGCGCAAAGATATCAGCCACCCATAATGCTATGCTTCGATCTGCAATCTCGCCTGTATAGCATTTAATATTTGGTTTATTAGCATCTTCAATGACGGTGTAGGGAATAGCTTGCTCAGTAAAAAATTCCTGTACCGCTGTTTCAACCAACTCAACACCCACCACATCATAGCCTTGCGTGGCAAGCCATACCATGTCGATTGATTTACCACATAACGGCACAAAGACGCGGCTACCAATAGGCAAGTTTAACGCCTTAAAATACTTTATTAATAGCGGATTGACATCGGGCTGATTAAAACCAATGCGCTTCTCTTGCCAACGCGCTTGCCAAAATTCAGGGTTCATGGTGATGACCTTTATTAATATTGATTTTTATGTGTCATGGACGGGATTAATAGCATTAGATTAATAATAGCATTATCGTCGCCAATAAAAAGCCAAGCAGATGAACACTTGGCTTTTTATCGAATTATTAAAAATTAAAATTTGCGCTTAAACAGTTAAATTTTAGTGACTGTGGTGCTTAGTTGTTCATGTGGTGCTTAGCTGGTCATATATTGGCTAAATGATTTGCGGAGTTTGGCAAGTTTCGGTGGAATAGCAAAGTTGCAATAGGCTTGAGTAGGATTGCGATTAAAGAAGTCTTGATGCACCTCTTCAGCTTGATAAAATTCAACTGCCGGATGCACTTCCGTGACGATGTTCACGCCCATATCTCGCAGTTTATTAATGGTGCGATCGATGGTTGGTTTTTGCGCTTCGTTCGTATAAAACACGACGCTGCGATATTGGCTACCGACATCGTTACCTTGACGGTCTTTGGTGGTGGGATCATGGGTGCCAAAAAAGACATCAAGCAGCACTTCTAGCGGTAAAATAGACTCATCAAAAGTAATGTTAATTACTTCAACGTGTCCTGTATCGCCACCACAAACGGCTTGATAGTTAGCAGTTGTTGCCTCGCCACCCATATAGCCTGATACGACCGACTGTACGCCTTTTAATGATAAAAATACTGATTCGGTGCACCAAAAACAGCCACCACCTAAAATAATGTTTTGCATAATACCGTCCTATTATTATAGAGAGTTTTATTTAATACGATGCATTTAGCTTAGCAGTCAAGTAGATGATTATAAGTAACAAACAGTAATGTTATAATGTGCTTTTGCTAAGTATAAAAATGAGCCGCTTCATGAGTCAATCACCTGCTTTACCAACGTCTGTTATCCAACACGATACCCTATTTACCACGCCACTTGATAAGGCATCACGCTTCTCATTTGATGAGCAAGTCGTGGCTTGTTTTCCGGATATGATTCGTCGAAGTGTACCGGGTTACGGGCAGGTATTGGCAATGTTGCCTATATTGGCGCGTCGCCATTGTAAGTACCGCCAACAAACCACTGATGGTCAGCGCGTAAGCCGTATTTATGATTTGGGTTGTTCGCTTGGTGGCGCAAGTATGGCGCTGGCAGGTGAGTTTGCGCCGCACGATTTACAGATTAAAGCGGTCGATATTTCACCCGCGATGACCACTGAAGCTCGCACACTGTTGAGTGATAATTACCCTGAGCATGATATCGAGGTGATCACTGCGGATATTAGAGAGATTGAACTTGAGCCATGCGATATGGTCATTTTGAATCTAACGCTACAGTTTTTGCCGGCGGCAGATAGGGTAGCAGTGTTAGAAAAGATTTATGCGGCATTAAGTGAAGGCGGCATACTCGTATTAACAGAAAAAACTCATGCTTTTGATGAGCAATACGATGCGTGGTTGGTCGAACGTTATTATGACTTTAAACGGGCGAATGGCTATAGCGAGATGGAAATTAGTGGCAAGCGTAATGCATTAGAAAACGTGTTAATTACCGATACGCTAGATGAACATCATTCGCGTTTGGATGCGGTTGGGTTTGCACGTCATTTGACGTGGTTTCAGTTTTTGAATTTTGTTTCTATTGTGGCGTTTAAATAAATTTTGAGTTAGGAGTTAGCTCCGCTTTTTGCCTATATAGATCTAAGAGAGTTACTTATGGGTTTGAACAGGCGTATTGATAAAAAACTATCAAGTGTAGATGTTTTTATAGATTCTTTGAATCTTTATGCTTCTAAAGATTATGATAACTATGAATATTATTATCGTGGACATTCAAATCAAGCTTACGCTACATTACCTTCTTTATTTCGAGAGACTTCTCATATAGATAACGAAGATAAAATGTTTCGAGAGCTTATTTTGAGATGTCCTAACGAGTTCAGTAATTTAAATAGCACGTTTCAAAAATTAGTAAAGATGCAACATTATGGTTTACCAACCCGCTTATTAGATATAACTTCTAATCCTTTAATAGCGCTATTCTTTTCCTGTCTAAGTAATAATGACAAGGATGGTGAGGTTATCGTATTTAAAGTTCCGAAAACGGAAATTAAATATTATGATAGTGATACGGTCGCTGTCTTGTCTAATCTAGCTCTGATGAAACGTGACTTTGATATTACAGATATAGAGAACCTTGAGCCTCGTATATTTTCACAAAAATCCCCCGTTGACCTTCTTGTATATCAGGTTGGGCAAGAAAAAAGTGGTTTTCGTTCAATGATAAATCCAAAAGATTTAACTTCCACCGTGTGCGTTAAACCCCTTTTAGATAATGAAAGGATTGTTAAGCAAGACGGGTCATTCTTATTATTCGGTATGGGTGATGATATTACAAAGCCAGCTAAACTTGATATTAACAAATATCTTCCAACAGGTGACCGGAAGCTAATTATACATAAAGAAAGTAAGTCTCTTATTATCAATCAATTACGAACTCTTGGTATTCATGGTGGAACAGTATTTCCAGACATTGGAAATGTAGCTGAGTCAATAAAGCAACAATTCAAGTAAACTGAGCTTATAAGATATGCCTTTTCTATTTTTTTAAACAAATATATATCTTATTATTTAATAAGATGACAATGTTTAGAAATGACTTATTACTTTTTCCGAGGGATGAGTGGCGAACATATCTCTTAAATATAAACTGCCTATGTCTCGTATATTTCTCCACTTTTTTTAAATTACTATTGCTGTATCCATTTTTAAGTGGATATTCTTTATTTTAATGTTTTTATCTTAACCATTAGGCTGTCTGTTTCCTTATGATGAATGACACTATTGTCCGTGCAGAACGTGAACTCTATTTAACCTTATTAACGTTGGCGCAAACGCATCCTAGCGCCTATGAATGGCTCACTTTATTGCCAGAATGGTTACGCCATATTAAAGATAGAAGTAACTATGCTCATGCACCTGCGTATCAGGCGGCAGTGGGACGGCTACCTGTTGTGACTGCCGATAGCGTGGCATTAGATGCTGATATTTTGACTATTAATGTGAACTTAACGGATTCTGAACGCAAGCAAACACTAGCGTTACTGAAACAGCTTATGCCGTGGCGCAAAGGACCTTTTCAAATTGGCAGCAGCCAAAATGAAAGTGAGCAAGCTGAGCCCATCCTGATTGATACCGAATGGCACAGCGATTGGAAGTGGCGACGGGTCGCACGGCATTTGGGCAATTTAAAAGGTCGGCGCGTATTGGATGTTGGCGGTGGTTCTGGTTATCACGGTTGGCGTATGGCAGGTGCGGGCGCAGAAACAGTGATTATCGTTGACCCGTCATGTTTGTTTTATCATCAATTCATGGCGATTCGGCATTTTGTCGGTGCTGCTGATGCGACTGATGCTGATGATTCTAATAGTCAGGATAATAATACGGACGGTTATCGCACGCATTATATCCCCGTGCCACTTGAGGCATTACCGGCGCACAGTCAGTTATTCGATACGGTCTTTAGTATGGGTGTGCTCTATCATCGTCAGTCGCCATTTGAGCATTTACAGCAGCTGCGCGGTCAGCTGGTCAAAGGCGGTGAATTGGTGCTAGAAACTTTAGTCATCGATGGTGATGCCAATACCGTACTCGTACCTCATGATCGTTATGCACAGATGAATAATGTGTACTTTTTGCCCTCGGTTGCCGCATTAATAGGCTGGCTAGAAAAAGTTGGTTTTACTGACGTGCGCTGCGTCGATGTGGCAGTGACCTCTACCGATGAACAGCGCCAAACCGACTGGATGACCTACCAATCATTGAGTGATTTTCTCGACCCTAATGATGCCAGTAAAACCATTGAAGGTTATTCAGCGCCCAAGCGTGCGACCCTCATTGCTAAAAAATAAGGTGATGTCAATACGTTAATGTTTTCAGTTTACTATATCGCTGCTTTAACTATGAATAGGATAAGCAGCATATATTGCTATTGTTAGTTCAATTTAGATAAACCATTTTTTAAAGGCGATTTCTATCAAGACCTTTAATATAAAGCCTATAAAGCCCGCACCAAGCGCTAAAAACATCCAAAACGTACCCGCGCGCCCTGCACCAGATTGTTTGGACAGATCCCAAATAATGAAAAATAAGAAGGCAATAAATACCGGTAACAAAATATACAGTCCCCAACTGGTAACCGTACTTTCAGCAATTGCAAACATGGCGTTATTCCCAAAAATAAAGCGTAATTATAGCGCGGAATTAGGTCGGTATAAACGTTTGCCAATCATCAGACAACAGGAACGCTACAATCAGCCTCGTTATGGTAGATATCATGTGCGGAGACTCATTCTGTCGTTAGTGTTCATCGAGTACGCTGCATATTTGATTTAGTTAAGAATTTTCAGGCTATTTTTGGTGCAAATAGTGCAATAGCGCGTAAAGATTGTTATATTTACAGGTTACTTATCTTTTCGTATCACTTATTATTTTTTCGTATTATTTATCCGAGTTCATAATCTTATGTCACAAGCCCAAATTGATACGTTAGCCTCACTATTCGACGATGCTATTAACGTTTTAAAAAAAGAAGGGGCGCTACCCGCCGACTGGCAGAATAATAGCCAGATTACTCGTACTAAAGATGCCAGCCATGGCGATTTTGCCAGTAATATCGCCATGACCGCTGCCAAAGCGGCAAATACCAATCCGCGTGCGTTGGCTGAAAAAATCGTGCAAGCGTTACCTGCTAATAAAGATATTCGCCAAGTGGACATCGCAGGTCCCGGCTTTATCAATGTGTTTTTGAATGCCGAAGCAAAATTCGCCGTATTAGACGATATTTTTGCCTTGCAAGAGAAGTTTGGTTTAAGCAAGCAATTCAATGGACAAAAAGTCCAAGTTGAGTTTGTATCTGCCAATCCAACGTCAAGCTTGCACGTCGGTCACGGTCGCGGTGCTGCATTTGGCATGAGCGTGGCAAACTTGCTACAGGCGGTCGGTTATGACGTCACGCGTGAGTATTATATTAATGATGCCGGTCGTCAAATGGATATTCTAGCGACCAGTACCTATTTGCGTTATCTTGAAGCCAATGGCGAAGCGATTGTCTTCCCTGTTAATGGCTATCAAGGCGACTATGTGCGCGATATTGCTAATACCGTAACCGCGCAGCATGGCAACGGCTACGTACATCCCTTTGCGCAAGTTGCTAAAGATGCGCCCGCAGATGCCGAATTTGAAATCAATGCCGATGGCGAAAAAACTCTATTATCGGGTGATAAAGAAGCGCATATTGATGGGCTGATTGCCAATAGCAAAGCCTTGCTAGGCGATGGCTACGAACTATTTTTAAATGCCGCATTGACCAGTATTTTGGCGGATATCAAAGATGACCTCAGTGACTTCGGCGTAAATTACGAGTGTTGGTTTAGCGAACGCTCTATCGACGCTGAGATTGAGCCAGTATTGCAAATTTTAGAAGACAAAGGCTATCTCTACGAAAAAGACGGTAATATTTGGTTTAAATCGACCGACTTTGGCGACGAAAAAGACAGAGTGGTACGCCGTGCCAATGGTCAAAGCACTTATTTTGCCTCTGATATTGCCTATCATAAAAACAAGTTCGACCGTGGTTTTGATAAAGTCGTGAATGTTTGGGGCGCTGACCATCATGGTTATGTGCCGCGTGTGAAAGCCGCCTTATTAGCACTGGGTATTGATGCTGAGCGCCTTGATGTGGTGTTGGTACAATTCGTAGCATTATGGCGTGGCGCTGAAAAAGTGCAAATGTCCTCACGCTCAGGAAAATTTGTCACCTTGCGTGAACTGCGTCAGGAAGTCGGAAATGATGCCGCGCGTTTTTATTATGTGGCGCGTAAGCCTGAAGTACACGTTGACTTCGACCTAGAGCTTGCCAAATCGCAAAGTAAAGATAACTTGGTCTATTACATTCAATATGCGCACGCCCGTGTTTGCCGTGTCCTAGAAAAACTGGCGGCAAGCGGTCTTATCGTCGATGATGCAATCGGTGCGCAGCAGCAACATTTACTAACAGCTCCTGCCGAAGAAGAGGTCATTAAATTATTGGCGGCTTATCCGGCGACTTTATTACGTGCCGCAACAGGCTATGAGCCACACGTATTGACCAATTATCTTAAAGAATTGGCGGCGTTGTTTCATGGCTGGTATGACAGTAATCGTATTTTGCCCGTGAGTTTAACCTCTGGTGAGACACCCACTCAGTCAGAGTTAGACATGATGCAAGCACGCCTACGCTTATCCAAAGCGGTACGTCAAGTCTTAGCAAATGGCTTAGGCTTACTGGGCTTATCAGCACCGTCTAGCATGTAGGCTGCTAAACCTCTTAGCTGTATCTACTTAGCTAGGGCTATAAGTCCTAGCTAAGCGCATCTACAACGAAAGCGTAGCTTTTATTATTTTGGTTATAAAAGCTGCGCATTATTATTGACAGACTCAGTAGGGAGAAAGCAGTCCATGTTAGCCAAAAAACCCAAAGGTGCCACTGAAAAGCGCAAAACCAGTAGCGTATCGGGCTTATTATGGATGTTTGTCGGCGCGTTATTGACGCTGATGATAGGTGTGTTTTTATACTTATCACCATTATTTGACTTTAACCCCACTGATAAAACCGTATCTGACCCTAATAAACAGGTTCAACCACGCGTGAATACCGATGCTGATAATAGTGACTATGAGTTTTATGACATTTTGCCTACGCAAGAAATGGCAACTATTCCTGATGAGGCGCTTGGCGGCGTAGATAATAGTCAGATAACGGCTAGCGGTGCTTTTGAGCCTGATGTGGTATTGACTCAGCCTGAGAGCAGCACCGGAAATACGGATGGTAGCCCTGAAAATAGCAACCCTGAGCCAAGTCGTAATAACGCTGCTAATAGCAACAATGAGGCAGATATCGTTATTACCGAAGAAAATGAAACCTATGATGGGTCAACGCCTGCCGGAAATTCTGGTAGTACGACTAACAATAGTAGTGGGCAATCTAAGCCGAATACAGCAGGTGCTGGTACGGCAAGCGTCCAAAAAGCGCAGCCTGCGACCACTTATATTCTACAAATCAATAGCTTTAATAATGCCGATGAAGCGGATCGTCGCCGTGCGCAAGTACTGATGGCGGGTATTGATGCTAAAGTGGTTAAAAGTGCGGGCAGTAACGGTACGCCCCTTTATCAAGTTATCTCGCGCCCGATGAATAACCGTCAAGCAGTGACTACCGCTCAGCAACGCCTACAAAACAATGGTATTGATTCTATTATTGTTGAACAGCGTCGGTAGCGTATTTGCTGTATATAGTGATATTGTCATCGATTAAAAAAAGCGTCAGGTAAAGACGCTTTTTTTATACATTTTTTTTGCCTTTTATATTCAGCTGTCTTGTTCATAACTTACTCAAGAGTATCACTATGACTGTATCCAATTCTGCCATGACCCCACCTAGTACCACTAAAGCATTTTTCCAAAAGTACTTTATCGATGCCTTTACGGGTATGGCACTGGGATTATTTGTGACCTTAATTGCTGGGCTTATCATCTCACAAATCGGTGGTTGGTTACATCTGCCCGCATTGGTGGCGGTGGGGAAACTGGCATCGGTATTAATGGGCGCAGGAATAGGCGTTGGTATTGCGTATTATTTAAAAGCACCTACCTTAGTGATGCTCAGCTGTTTAGTTGCAGGTATGTTGGGCGCTCATTCAGAAGCATTAATGGCAGGACATTTATTTATTCCGCAAGCGGCAGGTCCTGCAACTTTTGTCGCGCTACCGGGTAATCCGATTGGTGCGTATTTGACTTCAGTATTCGCTTATCGAGCCGGAACCTGGGTGACGGGTAAGACCAAGCTTGATATTTTGCTGATACCATTGATGGTTTGTGCCGTGGCATTGGCAGTGTGTGCGCTGCTCAATCCACCTGTTGTAGCGGCAGTAGATGCTATCGGACAAGGTATCCAAGCAGCGACCACGCTTCAACCCTTACTAATGGGCATTGTTATTGCGGTGGTCGTCGGTATTTTATTGACCATGCCGACCTCTAGTGCGGCGATTTGTATCGCGATTGGGCTTGGCGGTTTGGCTGGTGGCGCAGCAGTGGTGGGCTGCGCAGCGCACATGATTGGCTTTGCGGTAGCCAGTTACAAAGATAATGGTGTTAGTGGCGTCATCTCGCAAGGGCTTGGAACCAGTATGTTACAAATTCCGAATGTACTCAAGAAGCCAATCATTTTATTACCAGCAGTAGTTGCAAGCGCCATCGTTGGTCCTATCGCAACTGTCGGTTTTAAGTTGGCATGTACGGCAACGGGCGCAGGAATGGGTACGGCAGGATTGGTGGGTGTATTTGGGGTAATTGAAGCGTCACAAGGCATTATGAGCAGTACTCAGCTGTGGACGGCAATTATATTATTGATGTTTATATTACCAGCGATTATTGCTGGGTTAGTGGCGCACGTTATGCGCCGTATGGGTTGGTTAGTCGATGGCGATATGAAGTTGCCATAGATTTAATTCTAAAACCTTCCTAATCATCATTCATAAAAAAGCCCCGTTATTTAAATAGCAGGGCTTTTTTAATCATAAAAGTTTAGCCTTTAAGTCTTAAGACTAGCGACGTACGTCTTTAGGCGCATCACCATTCGGCCAATCTTTATCTTTATTGGCTTTGACAGGACGCGGTAAATGAGTGAAGTATTGAGCGATATCAACAGCTTCTTGATCCGTTAGCGTATTGCCTTGACCAAAGGGCATTTTACCTTTAATAAAGGCGGCAGCAGTATAGGTACGTGCCATGCCCGCGCCATCATTGAATGATTTATCGCCTGCGACCGCGGGATAGATATAGTCGCCATCGTCTTTATATTGCCCTTCGCCATTTGCGCCATGACAAACGCTACATTTCTCCGCAAATAGTTTTTTACCATTGTCCGTATTTGGCTCTAATGTTTTATCAATTTTAACAAAACCACGACCTTCAGGCGACACGCCAAATGGCATATCTTGTGACAACCAACTCATATAAGAAACCATGGCGTTCATGTCATCTGAGCCGAGTTCTAACGCTTTACCATTCATAGAACGCTCAAAGCAGCCATTGATGCGCTGTTATATCACGTTCACGCGACCTGCTCGTGAACGATAAACGGGATAAATACTGGTCATATTATTCCAAGGTGCGGCATAGGCTTCGGAACCGTTACCTAAGTGACAGCTAGTACAGTTAAGCTGATTGCCCACATTATTTGGCAATTCTTTATAGGTATGATTGGCGATTTGTAAACCACGTTTTACGGCTGCACCATACTCATCATCAGGAATGGTAGATATATCTGGCATCTTGATAGCAGGTTTGGCGCTAGCGTTGGTTGATGCTGAACCGTCTGCAGCAGGGGCGGCTTCTGTAGCAGCGGGCATATTGCCTTTGAGCGCAGCGGCACGGGCTTCAAGTTCCTGTACTCGAGCAAGCGATGCCGCTTCGTCCACACGGTCAACGGCTTTTGTATCTTTATCGCTGCTACAGCCAGTAATAGCGACTGCACTGATTGCAAAAATAGCGGCCATAAGGACAGAAGGCTTGGCTGATGAAATAGCTTTCATTGGCATATCCTTATTATAAAAATAATATGTGAATTTGTATTTATGTGCTATTTTAATCGGCATAATGTCTGTACTGAATTAAAAATATAGCCAAAAATAGTAGAGTGTTAAATACCTAGTAAGATATCAGTAACATTAGTATATCAAATGCCTTATCATAAAATGCTATCAAACTTAATTTAAGTGTTAAATCACGTCAATAAACGCTAAAAAATAAGATAAGCCAGCCAAACGCTCTACAGATGCTAAAAGGCGCTTAAACATCATTTATGTTTAAGCGCCTTTTATATTTACCGCCAAGTATAAAGTTTTTAGGATATGACACTAGAGGTAACCGCGTGAGTGTTATTAGAGTATATATGCTTGCGCTTGCGTGATAGCTTAGTAGCACAATGAAGAATGGTATTGTAATGCGCGGGAAAAATACGCTGTACGGCATCGAGGATTTTAGCATCATGACCAATTAAACAACGGGGTTGATTGCTCGCTACTGCCTGTAGCATAATCCAAGCAGCATCAGCGGCATCAAATTTTAAAAATTTGTTAAAGTTATTAATTGCTGTGCTGCCAGTGTGCATGCCAAGGTCACTTAAGCTGTCATTCCCGCGCGCACTGTTGGCGATATTGGTTTTTATGCCACCAGGGTGAATGCAGGTTGCAGAAACCCCGCAGCGTTGTATGTCCAGCTCTTGACGCAGGCTTTCAGTAAAACCACGCACCGCAAATTTACTGGCATTATAAGCGGATTGTGAGGGTTGCGCGGTCAAACCAAATATGCTTGAAATATTAATAATATGACCATGCTCTTGATGGTTGCTCAGCTTATTATCTGTGGTTGTTTCCGTATTCGCGCTGCTTTTTTTGACACTGTTTTTAATCAGCGGTAAAAATGCTTTGGTGCCGTAAACCACACCCCAAAAATTAATATCCATCACCCATTCAAGCTCGCTAATATTGCTCCCTTCAACGGTTGAATAAAACGCCACACCCGCATTATTAAAGATAAAGTTTACTTTACCATGAGCTGCCATCACGCTATTCGCCCACGCATTAACAGCATCTTTATCAGCGACATCCAGCACCGTAGTCGTCACCTTAATATCGTAGCCAATGAGTAATGCTTGCGTTTTCTCAAGCTGCTCAGCATTGATATCAGATAATGCCAAATGACAGCCGATTTTGGCTAAATGGCAAGCCAGTTCGCGACCCATACCCGAGCCTGCACCCGTAATGGCGGCGACATGATTGGCATAGTACGAGGTCATATTTTGATGCTGATGAGAGTTTAGAGAAGGGGTGTTTGACGTAAAAGGCAAGTGCTTACGCAGGGCGGCGGTCATCGCGGTCATGGCAGTCATCATAATAAACAGTCCTTTGTATCATTAGTGGTGAGCGATTACGCTTACCTTAGCATAATTTAATACCTGCCCTGAGGGCTATTGATAGACGAGACCGCCATTAGTAAAATATGATTATGAAAATGTCATTATAAAAACGTTACTATAAGAAAGTTATTTCACCAATGCTAATTTATGAGCGACATTTTATATCTGTTGGTTTGATAAATCATAAATGCGTAGACAAAAAAATAGCGTCTTAGCACGATGATGCTAGACGCTATTTTTTTAATCAACCCAATAATAATCAGGGCTTATAATTCTACTGCTACTTGTGCGGCATCATCTGTAGAAGATACGATCGCAGGAGCTTTACCTTCATTGATAACGGCCTCATCGACAGTCACCAATTTAGCATTTTCCATTGACGGCAGCTCATACATGGTATCAAGCAGTACATTTTCAACGATAGAGCGCAAACCACGTGCACCCGTTTTGCGTGCCATGGCTTTTTTAGCAATTGCGTCGAGGGCTTCTTTAGTAAAGACAATTTCCGCGCCTTCCATATCGAACAGATATTTATATTGCTTCACGAGCGCGTTTTTAGGCTCGGTCAATATCTGCACCAGTGCCGCTTCATCCAATTCTTCTAGCGCAGCAAGTACCGGCAGACGACCAATCAATTCTGGAATCAGACCAAATTTGATTAAATCTTCAGGCTCAACTTGTTGTAGCAAATCTGAACTGCGCTTACTGTCATCTTTTGAGCTGACATCAGCGTTGAAGCCAATACCGGTTTTTTCAGTACGCTGCTGAATCACTTTATCAAGACCGGCAAACGCACCACCAACGATGATAAGAATATTGCTGGTATCAACTTGAATCAGCTCTTGCTGTGGATGCTTACGACCACCGTGCGGTGGAATAGCAGCAACTGTACCTTCGATCAGTTTAAGCAAGGCTTGCTGAACGCCTTCGCCTGAAACGTCACGCGTGATAGACGGGTTATCACCTTTTTTACTGATTTTATCAATCTCATCGATATAGATGATACCTTGCTCCGCTTTGCTTACGTCATAGTCTGACGCTTGCAGTAGCTTTTGCACGATATTTTCGACGTCTTCACCCACGTAACCGGCTTCGGTCAACGTTGTGGCATCAGCCATAGCAAAAGGCACATCAAGCAAACGCGCTAAGGTTTGTGCGAGTAATGTTTTACCAGAACCCGTTGGTCCAATCAGCAAAATATTGCTTTTTGACAATTCAACCATTGCGTCATCTGCACCAATTTTGGCTTTTTTACGGTCATTAGCAAAGGTTTGGCTGACTTTTAGGCGTTTATAATGATTATAAACCGCAACGGCTAAGGCTTTTTTAGCAGCATCTTGTCCGATGACATATTCATCAAGTTTGGCGCGCAATTGCTTTGGTGTGGGCAGTTTTTTGTTGATCCATGAGGTATCAAGCTCACCATCATCATCACTATCGGCACTATCCGCAATCAGATCTGTACACAGCTCGATACATTCATTACAGATATTAGCATCGTCAGCAGCGATGAGCTGTTTGACTTCGCTTTTAGCTTTGCCACAAAACGAGCACTGCGGGGTGTTATCTTCTGCCATACAAAGGCACTCCTAAAATTTAAAGCTTACAAATAGTTTGACGAGTCTCGTCATTATTAAGTGACTAAATGATTAAGTGGCTAAATTAAGTCACTTAGCATTCCTCACCTAGCGCTTATAAAGAGGCTGGACGACGCTCTAATACGGCATCAACCAAACCATAATCTTTAGCGGCTTGTGCACTCATAAAGTTATCGCGATCGGTATCTTTGTCTAAACGCTCGATAGGCTGACCGGTATGCTCAGCAAGCAAGCGATTTAATTTAGCTTTTAGCTCAATAATTTCGCGTGCATGAATTTCGATATCTGACGCTTGACCACGGAAACCGCCCAATGGTTGGTGAATCATCACGCGTGAATTGGCAAGGGCGTAGCGTTTGCCTTTCGCACCGGCAGACAATAAGAATGAACCCATTGATGCGGCTTGACCCAAGCAAATAGTAGAAACGTCAGGTTTGATAAAGTTCATAGTGTCATAAATCGCCATACCTGCGGTCACAACGCCACCGGGCGAGTTGATATATAAATGAATGTCTTTATCTGGGTTTTCAGCTTCCAAAAATAATAACTGGGCAACGATTAGATTTGCCATATTATCTTCGACTTCACCGGTCAAAAAGATAACGCGTTCACGTAATAGGCGTGAGAAAATATCAAATGAACGTTCACCGCGTGAAGATTGCTCAACAACCATCGGAACTAAGGCGTTGCGCGCGTTTTGTGCACCCATCAAGGTATCAAAATGCGGGTTAGAGGTGATGCGGTCATAATCAGTCATAGAACTATCCTATAAATAAAGGCGTAAAGAAAAAGTATGAAAATCAGTTCGTAGTACCAAGCTTTGCGTTAATAACCACTCAACAATGCTAATTTTCAATCATATTAAGAAAATATTGCGAAAAATAATGGTAGTAATAGTAACTTTTTTAAGGGCTTAATAGTAAGGTTTTAATGTGACAAATAATAAATGATTCCCTATTTATAAGGCGTCTGCGCTCATTTATCAAGGGGTGAGCGTCTAACGGGCATTTTTATTATCAATTATTATCAATTATTATCAATAAATAGGAATTGCCAATAAAAATGCCCTAACAAGAGTTGTTAGGGCATTTTTTACATGGTTCTAATCAATAGCCCGAAAGGCTACAGTATTACATAGCTTGCTGTTGTTGTTGCTGAGCAGCAAGAAGGTCTTGATAGCTCACTTCTTTATCAGTGACTTTACCTTGCTCAATCAGATAATCAACCACTTGGTCTTCTAAAACCACAGACTCAATGTTAGCGCGCTGCTGTTTATCATTGGTGTAATATTCGATCACTTCAGCTGGATCTTCGTAGTTCTCTGACGCTTCTTTAATGAAGGTTTCAACGCGTGCTTGGTCAACTTCTAGACCTTTGGTGTCGATAACACGAGCAACGATGATGCCAAGACGGGCAGCACGTAGCGCTTGTTCTTCGAACAGCTCATTTGGCAGCATACCTTTATCAAAGCTGTCTGCGCTTGAGCCGAACTGCTGTGAAAAACGTTGCATCATCATGCTGCGTTGACGGTCAATTTCTTGCTCTAACATCGCGCTTGGTACGTCAAATTCGTTCTTTTCTAACAACGCATCAAAAGTCGCTTGTTTTACTTGGCTACGCGCTGCGTTTTTGATTTCGCGTTCCATGTTTTTACGCACGTCTTCTTTTAGTTTTTCAACGCCGCCTTCTTTCACACCGAACAATGCTAAGAACTCTTCGTTGATTTCAGGCAACTGTGATTTTTCAACCAATTTTACATTGATTTTGAATTGAGCCGCTTTACCAGCCAATTCTTCAGCTTGATATTCTGCAGGGAAAGTCACATCGATGACTTTTTCTTCGCCAGCTTTCATACCTTTGATGCCATCTTCAAAACCAGGAATCATCTGGTTGCTACCGATAACCAATTTGAAGTCTTCAGCAGAGCCGCCTTCAAATTTTTCGCCGTCGATTGAGCCTTCAAAGTCAAAAGTAACTTGATTACCTTTATCGGCTTTACCTTTTTTCTCAACAAATTCTTCACGTTGCTTTTGTAAGTTTTCAATCATCGTATCAACGTCTGCATCGTTAACCGTTGCAGTATGACGCTCAACTTCGATTTCATTGATACCTTGAACATCAACTTCTGGGAAGATTTCAACGGTTGCTTGATAGACTAGGAAGTCGTCTTCAAGTTTAACATCGTCGATATTAGGCATGCCAACGGCGCGGATGTCTTCAGCTTTAATCGCTTCAAAAACAGTATCGCGAATCACGTCATTGATCACTTCTTGTTGAATACCAGCACCGTATTGGGCGCGGATATGCGACATAGGTACGTTACCTTTACGGAAACCATCAATTTTAGCCGTTTTAGCGACTTGACGAATACGACCTTCGACTTTGTTTTGAATTTTTTCGACAGGTACTTTAACGGTCAGCTGAGTTTCTTTATTAGACAGCTTGTTGGTCGTGATTTGTAAATCTGTAGCCATGTTGATTACACCTTTAGGATTGAAATAGCTGGCAATCATGCGCGCAAATGTGGGCGGTCAGCCGATTGCCATGGAATGAATAGGGTATTTTAATAAAATTTTAAAAGTATGCCAGTATAATCTATCTCTTAATTAAAGTAAAAATTATCTGTTTTAGGCAATAGAGTGACATTATGGCGATAATTAACCTTTATAACGACTATTAATAGGCTGATAAAGAGTATTAAGCTCGTACCCATTAACAGAATGAATGACTATAATTGCGCTAATAACTGACGAATGGCTTGCCCGCGATGACTAACGAGGTTTTTATCCGCAGCGCTTAAACTGGCGGCAGTGGCTTGCAACTCTGGTAACCAAAATAGCGGATCATAACCAAAACCACCATCGCCATGTGGCTGCTCTAAAATCTCACCATGCCATAAACCTTGCGCGATAATTGGTAAGGGGTCATAGGCATGACGTACCATCGCTAGTACGCAGACAAATAACCCTTCGATAGGTATATCAGATTGCTGAGCACGGATAGGCTGCAAGTCAGCAATAAGTTTGTCATTGTTCAGCGTATCATTGCCATGGTCACCGGCGTAACGCGCTGAGTAAATCCCCGGTGCATTACCCAATACTGGCACGCACAGTCCTGAATCATCGGCAATAGCAGGCTTGCCGCTGATACGGCTGGCATGACGCGCTTTAATAATGGCATTTTCAACAAAGCTTAGACCGTCTTCAACTGCATCTCCAATATCAAGTTGACCTTGAGGAATAATGTTCACATCTAAATTAGCTTCCGCAAATAGCCTTTTAAACTCCGCTAATTTGCCTTTATTATTACTGGCAAGTACCCAGTCATTGTGGTTTAAATGATTTTTTGCATGGTCCAAAGACGTTTCAGATTGAGCGTGGTTCATAAGATAAGTCCATGATTAAAATGAATTATTGCAGATATTGATGAGTAAATACTAGGTAAAATAGCACTAGGATAGGGAGCTTGCTCGCATGGTATTAATATGATATCAATAAGCCACTATTCACGCTTATGCTTATAGCGACCGTATTAATTGCAAACTAATCCGCCTTATAACATTCAGTAACGGATATTGCCCGTAAATTTTGCTATAATAGGCGGTAAGCTACAGTGAATTATAGCTTATCAGTTGTGTATTTAAAATTAACAATAGCTTAAAAATAGTTATTCGATTACTTTATAAATACATGACTTTGTGCAATAGCGCATCAAGCGATAACCTTCATTAACAACAAACTCAGCCAATTTAGCCTAATAATTTGCGGTCATAAGTTTAAACCCTACTTAAGAATATCGCGTTAACATTTGCGTTGTCTTTAAGTTTTGAGGGTAGCAGATTGAAGACTGCTGTATGACTGAAAAAAAATATGAAAGGCTAATCTAGCAAGGATAAAATAATATGTCACAGATTACTCTACCAGAATTACCGTACGCAAAAAACGCACTTGAGCCGTACATCAGTGCTGAAACGTTAGAATTTCACCATGATAAACATCATGCTGCGTATGTAAACAAATTGAATGAATTGCTACCTGGTTCTGGTCTAGAAGACAAAACGTTGTCAGAAATCATCGTAGCGACTGCTAAAGATGACAGCAAACAAGGTATGTTCAACCAAGCAGCGCAAGTATGGAACCACACGTTCTATTGGAACTGCATGACGCCTACCAATGGCGGCGGCGAACCTACTGGCGATCTAAAAGGCAAAATCGAAGAAGCCTTTGGTAGCTATGATAAATTCCGTGAAGAGTTCAAAAACGCGGCAATGACTCAGTTTGGTTCTGGTTGGGCTTGGCTAGTTGCTGATAAAGTTGGCGGCACACTATCAATCGCTAAAACAGCTAATGCTGATACGCCATTAGCACATGGTCAAGTAGCTGTATTGACTTGTGATGTGTGGGAACATGCGTACTATATCGACTATCGTAACCGTCGTCCTGAGTATGTTGATACGTTCCTAGACAAACTAGTGAACTGGGACTACGCAAATGCAAAATATCAAGGTCAAGATGCTGGCGTTGAAGCGTAAGCTTTAAACAATAAGTATTTGATTTGAAAAAGGACGCTGAGAGGCGTCCTTTTTTTGTTTATTTGCTTTGAAATACTGTTTAGATAATTTGCTTGCAAAATCATATTATCGTTTAGTTATTTTCGTTATTAATCTTAATAACTTTAAAGTTTGGTACCGAAGCAAAGCTTTTTAGGTGTTTTAATATATCGCTAGCTAGACGATTAGATAGACCTATAATCATAGTGGTTTCACTACTATCAAGTTGGTTAGAAGTTATAATTGAGTATGAGTTACTATGTATCAGTGAGCTAGTATAATCATAAATAAAGCTATAGAGTTCACTCAACTCAACCGCAGCAGCTTTTTCTTTCCAATTACGTGAATCTCTTAGTTCTTTCTCTACCTTACTTAATTGATTCTTACAGTCAAAATAACTATTAAAATCCTTATCCTTCATTAGAGTCTTTTTGATTTCTTCCCATTCATTAGCGATTTCATTATGTCTAGCCTCAGTTTGAGCCAAATATTTTTGAATATTATGTCTTTGAAAACCAATACCGTTGAATGAAAGTGCATCTAGAAATAAAGATATTTCTTCATCTATTCCATCATATAGTTTTTCAATATTTGCAAAGTTTTCTTTAATCTCATCAGGATTATTAGTGTTAGGCTGTAATTTTGCTTTTTCAAGCTCTAGTCTATCCAGTCGTGTTAAATCGACCTGTATGTATCTAATCAAGCTCTCTGATTTTGTAAGCTGACTTTGGTATATTGCATAATATACCTTGTATTTATATGAGTCTTCTTGGTTTAAAAGGCGTGTATTAACACATGTCTCAAATAGGAAGCGCAGATTAGCGACTAAGGTTATAGTTGATGTGGTATTTCCATGAATTTCATCTAAACATCTTTCGAAAGCATCAATATATTTAATGGTTAAAAATTTACTGATTTGACAGCATGGGGAAATATTTATCAAAGATCTGATATTGCTTATTCTTTCATTATTTTTGTCAATTACAGTTTGACGTCGTGAGTTGAGAAATTCATCTAAACCGTCTGAATAGTTAAACACATAAAATCCTTTTAATTACTTAATTTCATTGACAATTTAATATCTGATTAAAGCACCTCAAACCCAAACTCACCCAATGCCTCCCTCAGCATCGCAATATTATAAAACGCATGCGCATTCACCGTATTTTGAAAGAAAATATATAACGTATCAAAGTGCTGCCGCTGATTGGCAATCGCTTGCGCCCAGTCCTGCATTTCCGCCTCACTATAGCGATAATCATGCCGATCACTAGCGCTCATCGCATCCCACCAATTTAGATTATTGCCATGCATACGCAGATAGCCAGTGCGCTGAGTGAATAGCAATCGTGATGGCGGTAAACCATGCACTTTTGGATAATCAACGCTACACCAAATTAGACCTTGCTCGACAAAGCTATCGACCACTTGTGGCGTGTGCCAGCTGGCATGCCGAAATTCTACCGCCAATGGATAACCTTTAAACCAACTAACGAGATTGGCTAAATACAGGCGATTATCGCGAGTACGATCAAATCCATGCGGGAACTGTAATAATAATGGCGCTAGCGCATTGGCTTCGATGAGTGGAGTTAGAGCGGTAATAAATGCTTGCGCGTGTTCAGGAGTGCCGCGACGGGCATGAGTAAAGTCTTGATGGAGCTTGACGGCAAACTGCAATTTACTGCCCGCTTGCACGTACGCTTTATCAATCATCCCTGCGAATGCTTTTTGACCAATAGGCGCGTAAAAGGTGCTATTGATTTCTACCGCGCCGTATTGCTTGGCGTATTCACGTAAGAAGTCGGTTTTTTTGGTACCAGTCGGATATAGCGTGCCGAGTAAATCGGTATCGCTATAACCGCCCGTACCCATATAAATGTGCGGGGTGGCAGGTAATGACGGATTCATGGCTCAAACCTCGGCATAACATAGTTAATATAAAGACCATAATGCCATGAGCCATAAAATAAACAACAGCGTTAACGCCAAAAATTGCGCGGCAGAACCGACGTCTTTACCAATTTTCGCTAGCGGATGCTGCTCTGTAGAGGTGTGGTCGATACTGGCTTCGATACCTGTGTTAAATAGCTCAACGATAAGCGATAAAAACGACGCGAGAATTAGCATCATCTTTATATTCAGGGCAAAAGGTATGAATATAATTGCAATCAATAAGACGAGACTGAGCCAACATACTTGCCGAAATGCCGCTTCATATTTGTAAGCCGCTTTAAATCCATCGGCAGAGTAGCCCGCGGCTTTAATAATACGCTTAACGCCAGTTTTACCTTTTAAATTACTGGCGAAATTGTCATCAGAACTGGGTGGGTTGATATTGCTCATGTTGTGCTCTTAATTATAGTGAGGAATAGGTGACAATTTAATGGGTAGCCCGCTGAACGTTCGGATTATTATTTTTTCCGTGCCCACAACCAATCCGCCAATTCAATGAGCGTATTCTCAGTGCCAAACGAGGGTTTAAGAACATCTTTCGCGGTTTGAAATAAAGTCTTGGCATAGTCACTTGCTGCATCAACGCCCATTAATTTGACGTAAGTAGATTTATCCAACTTTTCATCGCTACCGGCAGGCTTACCTAAGTCATCAGTGCTTGCCGTGACGTCTAAAATGTCATCTTGCACTTGGAATGCAAGACCAATATGTTGCGCACAGTCTTGCAATGCGATGCGTTGTTGGGCAGTTGCTTGTGCACAAATACCGCCCATTAATACTGCTGCTTCAATTAATGCGCCTGTCTTATCACGGTGAATGGCTTCTAACTCATCTTGGGTAATGTTGCTTGTGGCTTCGGCATTGATATCGAGCATTTGTCCTGCCACCATCCGCCGTGCACGCGGTGCGAATATGGCTAATAACTGACTGGTTATCTGCTCATCATAGGACGCAAACGTCGGAATTTCTGCGGTTAATACTTCAAACGCAAGCGTCTGCAACACATCACCTGCCAATAAAGCCGTGGCTTCATCAAACACAATATGTGCCGTTGGCTGCCCACGTCTTAGCTCGTCATCGTCCATACATGGCAAATCGTCATGTACCAATGAATAAGTGTGCAGCAGCTCCACCGCCAATGCCGCGCGTCGACACATATCGTAGCGAATATCAGCGTCTAGCAATTCATTTAACTTATCTAAGTCCTCTGTCTCAGCTTCTGCTTCTATGTCGCTCACATCTCCATTACGTAAATCGCTATTACTGCTATTGACACTCACAAAGCTACTAGCGACCAATAAGGGACGAACCAGTTTTCCTTGACCTGTCATCACATAACGGCAGGCGTCAACCAACGGGCTTGGCAACTCTGCATAAGCAAATAGCGCCTCAATATCTTGCGCCAACTGCGCACGCAAGGCGTGATGAAAGGTGTCAAAAGTGCTAAAAGGAACGAAGCGCGGAGCAACAGAAACAGTCATAACCCAACCATTTATCAGGTGAATAATAAAAATAGCGTTAGTGTAGCATGATAGCGCAGAGGGCTTATAGACCCACGCGAGCCGCTATTTACTTTGGTTACGTATTGATGATTTAACTTGTCATCTGAATGTGGTTTGATGAATGGGGTGGTGGGCTATAAAAACCTTAATAAAAGATGTTATTACAAAAATGATAACCGCTGGCTAAAGCACAATGGCAGCAAGGTAAATGCCTGCCATTGATTTAATAGTGACTTATGAGTCCGATTTTAGCTTGTGACAGTCAGGGGCATAATCCCCTACACTGACTGACTTTAAGCCACTGACGTCAAAACCGTTAAAGGACTTAAATCAAATAGAAATGACTATTTTAATATAACAACGATGCGCCATGCCAATGAGCGCTGAATAATAAAGACATCAATGCTGCCTCATTTAATAGGCTATTTATAGTGATGAATCAGCTTGCAAAACGGCAGTGTTATTACTCATTTTACTTTTAAAACATAGCTTTTATGACATTGCTCTTAAAAAACAGCTTTTAAAAAACAGCTTTTAAAACATAGAAAGGAGTTTCAAATGGTATATCAAGGAAATCGCATTACGGTCAGCATGCTAGAAGACGGCATCGCCAATATGCAATACAACGCCGAAAACGAGAGCGTGAACAAGTTCGATGCCGAAACTAACAAACAGTTTGAAGAAGTGGTGAGTGCCTTAGAGCAAGCCGATGATGTGAAAGGCTTGATTGTTACTTCTAGCAAAGGCGTGTTTATCGCTGGAGCGGATATCACCGAATTTGTTGCTTCTTTTAAGCAGCGAGAAGCTGAGATTAAAGAGTGGCTGCTTGGTATCAATGATGTCTTTAATCGTTTTGAAGATTTGCCATTTCCTAAAGTTGCGGCAATCAATGGTGCAGCGTTAGGCGGTGGTTGTGAGATGACCTTGGTGTGTGAATATCGCGTCATGAGCGACAAGGCAATCATTGGTCTACCTGAAACCCAACTGGGTATTTTCCCCGGTTTTGGTGGTACGGTTCGTACGACACGCGTGATTGGTATTGATAATGCGCTTGAGCTTATCGCCACGGGAACGCCTAAAAAAGCACCTGATGCCCTAAAAATAGGCTTGGTTGATGCAACGGTTGCGCCTGAAGAATTACAAGATGCCGCCATTGATTTGGTCAAAAAATGTATTTCAGGTGAACTTAATTGGCAAGCTAAACGTCAAGAAAAACTCAATCCGGTGAAGCTAAACCCACTTGAACAAACGATGGCATTTAGTAGCGCGAAAGCGATGATTTTTGCGAAAGCCAATCCTAAACAATATCCTGCGCCCGCCCTTGCGATTGCGGCAATGGAAAAACACGTTAATTTGCCCCGTGATCAAGCCATTGAAGTCGAAGCTGCCGGTTTTGCCAAAGCGGCTAAAACGCCACAAGCAGAAAGCTTGGTTGGTCTGTTCTTAAACGACCAATTGGTTAAAAAACTCGCCAAAAAACACAGTAAATTGGCACACGAAATTAATGAGGCGGCAGTACTTGGCGCGGGCATTATGGGCGGCGGTATCGCTTATCAAGCAGCCAGTAAAGGCTTGCCGATTATCATGAAAGATATTAAGTCTGAGCAGCTAGAGTTGGGCATGGGTGAAGCCAGTAAATTGCTTGCCAAAATGGTCGATCTCGGAAAAATGACTGCTACTGATATGGGCAAAACGTTAAGTCGTATTCGTCCAACCTTAAACTATGGCGACTTTGGTGAAACTGATATCGTCATTGAAGCGGTAGTTGAAAATCCAAACGTTAAACGTGCGGTACTCAAAGAAGTCGAAGGCTTGGTTAAAGACGATTGTATCTTGGCATCAAATACCTCGACGATTTCGATTACTTATTTAGCCGAAGCACTGGCACGTCCAGAAAACTTCGTCGGTATGCATTTTTTTAACCCTGTGCATAAAATGCCACTCGTTGAAGTGATTCGCGGTAAAAAATCCTCTGAAGAAGCCATTGCCACCACCGTTGCTTTAGCCACCAAAATGGGTAAAGTGCCAGTTGTTGTTAATGATTGCCCCGGTTTCTTAGTCAACCGTGTCTTATTTCCATACTTTGGCGCGTTTGATTTATTATTGAAACAAGGCGCTGATTTCGTTCATATTGATAAAGTCATGGAAAAATTTGGCTGGCCTATGGGTCCGGCATATTTAATTGACGTGGTTGGTTTAGATACTGGCGTGCATGGCGCAGAAGTGATGGCAGAAGGCTATCCCGACCGTATGAAGCCAGATTATAAAGGCGCGATTGAGCATCTGTATGAAAACAAACGCTTGGGTCAAAAAAATGGCGTTGGTTTCTATAAGTATGAAATGGACAAACGCGGCAAACCACAAAAAGTAGCTGATGACACCACTTATGCACTCTTAAAAGACACCACTGATAGCGACGCGCAGACCTTTGATGACCAAGCGATTATTGACCGCATGATGCTGGCGTTCTGTAATGAAACGGTTCGTTGCTTAGAAGATAACATCGTCAGTACACCATCTGAGGCAGATATGGCGATGATTATGGGCGTTGGTTTCCCACCATTCCGTGGCGGACCGTGTCGTTATATCGACCAAATGGGTTTAAATAACTATTTAGCGCTATGTGAAAAATACGCAGACCTTGGCAAAGCTTATGAAGCGCCGCAAAAGATTCGTGATATGGCGGCGGCAGGCGAGACCTTTTACCCAACCGCGTAATGAGCTGTCATTAATAGGATGAAGCGCAGTCCACAGATTTATTAACGGTTGCTGATTATTTAATTACTTATTTAATTACTTATTTATTTAATGATTAATAAACCCTAATAAGTATTGCTGTACTGCCACTGACAATAAAAAATTGAAAGGAAGATAATATGACAATTTTAAGTCCAAAAGATGTGGTCATCGTCGATGGCGTGCGCTCAGCAATGGGTAAATCTAAAAATGGTATGTTCCGCCATGTGCGTGCGGATAGCATGTCGGCTGACTTGGTGCGCGCGCTCGTTGAGCGTAACGACTTTGACCCACGTGATGTTGAAGATATTATTTGGGGTTGTGTCAATCAAACCTTAGAACAAGGCTTAAATATCGGTCGTAATATTGGTCTGCTTGCGGATATTCCAAAGACGACGGGTGGTCAAACGGTTAATCGTCTGTGCGGCTCATCCATGCAGGCGCTACATACGGCAGCTGCGCAAATCATGACCAATCAAGGTGATACCTTTATTATTGGCGGTGTTGAGCACATGGGTCATGTCGGCATGATGCATGGCGTCGACCTCAATCCCGAAGCCTCTAAGCACTATGCCAAAGCCTCAAATATGATGGGCTTAACCGCTGAAATGCTTGGGCGTATGAATAATATCAGCCGCGAAGAGCAAGATGCGTTTGGTCTTGAGTCGCATCGCCGCGCTTGGGCAGCCACGCTAGAAGGTCGTTTTGACAATGAAATCATCGGTATTGAAGGTCATGATGCCCTTGGTCGCTTGCAACTGTGTACTGTCGATGAAGTGATTCGTCCCGATGCGACAATGGAACAAATGCAGAAATTGCGTCCGGCGTTTGATCCAGTTAATGGCACAGTAACGGCAGCTACTTCATCAGCGCTATCTGACGGCGCGTCAGCAATGCTCATCATGAGCGCGCAAAAAGCCAAAGAATTGGGTCTAAAACCACGTGCCCGTATTCGCAGCATGGCAATTGCGGGTTGTGATGCCGCTATTATGGGTTACGGTCCAGTTCCTGCCACCCAAAAAGCACTGAAACGTGCAGGCATGAGCATCGATGACATGCAAACCATCGAGCTAAACGAAGCCTTTGCTGCACAGAGCTTAGCAGTTATCAAAACCTTGGGATTAAGTGATAAGCAAGATATCATTAATATCAATGGCGGCGCAATTGCGCTCGGTCATCCGCTTGGTTGTTCAGGCGCCCGTATCACCGTCACTTTGCTTAACGCGATGGAGCAAATGGATACTGAAATTGGTCTTGCCACCATGTGTATTGGTTTGGGTCAAGGTATCGCTACAATTATTGAGCGCGTGTAAAGGTTCAATTACTCAATAATTTAATACTACAGTCATAAAATTATTCATGAAAAAGACCCAGTTATTAAAGCTGGGTTTTTTTATAGCTACTTGATATGAGTATATTAAGAGACACGCATTAAGAACAAAGCATATAAATGGTGACGAGACAAGATGGGCGTTGACGCGCTGAACAAAATATGACTAAATGAGAGGGCGCAATCTATTAGGATACCAATGATAAAAAAGCGTTTTGCTAACCTATAACGTCTAATAAAAGACAGTTTTGGATTGCCAATTTGGCAGCCGTACAAGGAGTGTGCTATGTCGACCATGATTTCTGATAAAACTTACCGTATTGCCCGCGAGAATACCCAAGCGATGATTATTGACGTCCAAGAACGTCTGACTCCGCACATTTATGACCATGAAAATATCGTTAAAAAAATCATCACTTTGGTAAAAGGTCTGCAAGCGCTTGATGTGCCGATTATGCTTAATGAGCAATATAAAAAAGGCTTGGGTGATACCTTACCTGAGATTAAAGAATTATTAGAAGATAGCAATGCTAAAAGCTTTGAAAAAGTAACCTTTAGCGCTTGTGATACCGATGAATCATGGCATTATCTAGCGCAGCAGAATCGCGGTATTGTTTTACTTTGCGGGGTTGAGACCCATGTTTGTGTGCTCCAAACTGCGCTTGATTTATTAGACAATGGTATGCAGCCAGTTATCATTGCCGATGCCGTTGGCTCACGTTTTCCGTATGATAAAAAACTTGCCCTGCGCCGTATCCGCCGTGCCGGTGGCGTGATTACGACCGTTGAAACTATCTTGTTCGAGCTATGCCGTAGTAGCGCTGACCCTGCCTTTAAAACCATTAGCAATTTGATTAAATAGCAGTAAAACGGTTGGTGTCGTAAATGCCGATATCGTAAATGCTGGTATCATAAATACAGCCGCTAATCACTTAATATTAGCGGCTGTATTTTTAGTATTTTTTATTTATAACGAGCGTTTTAGTCAGCGTTTGCGATGCCTAATAATTGCCCCATTTGCACCGTAGTATTGGCAGTCATACTATCCTGCCAGTCTGTTTTTGCCGCTTTTGGGAGTACGACAATTGCGGTTGAGCCCAAATAAAAACGTCCTAGCTCATCGCCTTTAGCAAAGCTCATATCGTGCGCTTGCTCTTGAATCTCATCGGTACGGACAATCTTACCAGTCGCTGCTGTCTCGATACCAGCGACAATCATCGCCCCAACCATAACCACTGCTGCTTTGCCATATTCGGTATCGAACAGACAGACCAAACGCTCATTGCGTGCAAATAAGTCCGGAATATTTTCAGCAGTGGTATTATTCACCGAAAATAAAGTACCGGGAACGTAGCGAGTGGTTGTCAACGTTCCGGCAAACGGCATATGCACGCGGTGGTAATTGCTGGGTGCCAGATAAACCGTCGCAAAGCTGCCATCCGCAAAATAGCTGCCATCTTCGTTATTGGCAAGTAGTTGCCCGATATCATAATCGCGACCTTTGGCTTGCAGCAATTTATGATGACGTAGCTGTCCAAGCTGTGATATGACGCCATCGGCAGGACTAACAATGCCGTGCGTGGTGCTATCAATTGCACGCGCATCTTCTTTTAGCTCACGGGTAAAAAAGTCGTTAAAGCTCTCATAAGCATTTAGGCTTTGACGTTCATATTCGTCTAATTTAACATCGTACGCTTTGGCAAAAGTGCGAATAAAAGCACGTTTTACCAGTGGATGACGGCTGGCTGCCAAGCGTCCAGCGGCTTTACTGAGCTGTTGCTGCGGTACAAATTGCTGGATAGTGGTAAATAAATTCATAACAAGGCTACCAAAATAATTATTAGCATTAGAAAATGTGACTAAAGTGAGTCAGGAATGGTGATATTTTATCATGGTCAGCCACTGTCTGTATGACCATAATCTATAAACGTAATTTACAAAGGAGACAATCAGTGAAAGCACTTATTCAACGGGTGAGCTGTGCCAGTGTGACGGTCGATAGCCACTGCGTTGGAGCGATTGAGCACGGTATATTGGCATATATTGGACTTGGGCATGAGGATAATTTACAAAGTGCGCAACGCATGATTGATAAAATTCTCACCTATCGTATTTTTGAAAACAATACTGACCCTGCTAAAGCTGGCAAGCTTGACCAAAACGTTCAGCAAGTCGACGGTGGACTGTTATTGGTATCGCAATTTACCTTAATGGCAAATACCAATAATGGTCGTCGTCCTGACTTTGGTGGGGCAATGCAACCTGATGCGGCGCAAGCCCTTTTTGCTGAGCTTATTACTTATGCAAAAACTCAGTATCCTAATGTGGCAAGCGGTGAGTTTGGTGCAGATATGCAGGTTGAGAGTATCAATAATGGACCGCTGAATTTTTTGTTAGAAGTGAATTAATCTTAAAAAATAAATTAACCTTAAATTGTCATTAAGCCGTCATAAAGAAGTCGTTTAATAAGAGGATAGTAGCGAGCACCTATCGCTGCTTTTTTATACACACATATTTTTGAATATTAATAGCTTTTTCTACTCTAATGTTTTTTAAACCCTAACAATAAGGCTGTCATGTCATATGCATAATGAGCTGATTTTAATCGTTGAAGATGAACCTGCGATCAGTGAGATGATCGTCATGACGTTGGAGATGGCAGGATTTGAATGCTTACAGGCTGCTGATATACCGGAGGCGCATCAACAAGTGGTTGATCATCGTCCTGCCTTAATTTTATTAGATTGGATGTTACCCGGTCAAAAAAGTGGCATTGATTTTTGCCGAATGCTCAAAAAAGATGAGCTGCTCTCTGAAATCCCCGTCATCATGCTCACGGCAAAAAGTGAGGAAGACAATAAGGTTTTCGGGCTTGATGCGGGTGTTGATGACTATATTACCAAGCCTTTTTCGACGCGCGAGTTGGTATCGAGAATCAAAGCGGTGCTGCGTCGTAGTAATGCCCTTAGTGCCGATAAGCCTATCGAAGTCGGCAATCTAAGCTTAGATGCTAAAAGCCAGCGGGTGACGGCGGATAGCAAAACCGTTGAGCTCGGTCCCACAGAATACCGACTACTGGCATTTTTTATGAGCCATCCTGAGCGTGCTTACACCCGAGCCCAGTTATTAGATCAGGTTTGGGGCAGTAATGTATATATTGAAGACCGCACCATTGATGTGCACATTCGCCGCTTGCGTAAACTGCTGCAACCTTATGATTGTGACACCTTGATTCAAACTGTTCGTGGTACGGGCTATCGATTCTCGAATATCATGCAACCAGAATAACGAGGGCGTGATAACTTAGAGGATTGATAATCCAAGGCGTAATAACAACGCAAAAAACGTCATTAATAATAAAAAGGATAGAAGTAAAATGCTGCTACTATCTAGCATAAATACGGTATATGAATATGATGACGCCTGAGAATAAGAACCGCCACCCAGTATCACGCTATGCGCTATTGTGGGCAGATATCCGTTGGCTGCTGTTGTGGTTAATTGCGGGGATAATAGTGGGTTTAATGACCTCGCACCTATTAGCAAGCCTCGTTGGCGCGTTACTCTTGTATAGCTTGTGGCGTATGTATAGCTTGCAGCGCTTTAATGAGTGGATTAATAAACCGAGCCATACACCACCACCGGATAAATTAGGTGGTTTTAGCCTCGTCGCCAATAAGCTTTATCAAACGCGCCAACAAGAACAAAAGGCGCAACAAAAAGTGATGGGACTGGTCAAAAAAATCCGAAGCTCAATGAAAGCGCTTCAAGATGCGGTGATTTTGCTGAACGATAAAGATGAGTTAGAGTGGTGGAATCAAGCAGCGGAAGATTTATTGGTCATTAGCTCAACCGATCAAGGGATAAGTATTTTTAATTTCATTACCGCCCCTGAGTTTCGACGCTATTGCCAGACCATGACAACTCCTAATGACGGCTTGCATATCGCCTCATGGCAAGATTCCAAGCGTTATCTGAAGTGTGAGCTGACGCATTTTGATGGCGAAAAATTACTGATTATCCATGATGTCACGCGTTTGCAGCATTTAGAGCAAATGCGCCGTGATTTTGTTGCCAATGTCTCGCATGAACTACGAACGCCATTGACCGTGCTGATGGGCTATCTTGAGAATTTTTCTGATCAGCCCGATATGCCCGTACATTGGCAGCGTGGTATGCAACTGATGACCCAGCAGACCGCGCGTATGAATCGCATTGTGAATGATTTATTACTACTCTCGCGCATTGAAATCGAAGAAACGCATGAGTTACGTGATATTGATATGACTAAGCTGCTCAAACATATCTACGATGATGCCAAGGTTTATAACCAAGAATATGAGCATACGATCAGCTTAGATATCAATACCGATGATGGCTTATATGGCTCAGAGATGTACTTAAATAGTGCGTTATCCAATCTCGTTATCAATGCGATTAAATATACGCCAAAGGGTGGCAACATTGCTATCAGCTGGAGTAAAACGCCTGATGGTTGTCTTTTTGCGGTCAGTGATGACGGTATTGGTATTGCCCAACAGCATATAGACCGTTTAACCGAGCGCTTTTATCGGGTAGATAGTGGTCGCAGTCGAGCTACGGGCGGTACGGGATTAGGGCTGGCGATTGTTAAACACGTCCTGTATCAGCATGGGGTTAATTTACATATTGAGTCGGTAGAGGGTGAGGGGTCGACCTTTAGCGCCTTATTTCCGCCTGAGCATGTTCGAGCTGCGCCTATAAATACCGCGTTAAATGCCATATCAGATAAAGTATTGGATACTCTGTAACATGTTAAGGTGTTAAAACTATTCTGGGGTTTGTAATTGTTGGCTCATTATTGGCTTTTAATCAATAAAGGATAAGGATTTACCGCGCGCCCATTGATATAAACACCATAATGCACATGTGGCGGTGTGCCTTTAGCATTGCCACTGTCTCCCACATAACCGATGATATCACCAGCATCAACCCAATCATTAGGACGGATATCAGCATAAGAGTCTAGATGCGCATAATAATGTGCTGCGCCACCGGCACCAATAATAAAAATCACCTGACCACCCAGTCGATCGTCGCCAACTTTATTGACCACGCCTTTGGTGGTTGCTTGAATTGGTGTACCGCGTGGCGCAAAAATATCAATGCCTTCATGCGAGCGACCTTCGCTGCGCGCGCCACCCCACGTATCCGCGAGATGTCGGTTAGGTAGCGGACTTGGCAAGCTATTATCCGTTGGTAACTCTTGTTGCAATAACTTTATTTTTTGCCATGTGGCAACCACGATAGACGGTGATTTATTAAGCACTGGCATAATAAATAAAGATATGGCTAATAAACACACCATTATTATAAAACCTTTAACCAACATGTCAGTTACCTGTTTTGCTAAAGGGGTAGGTAGTTTGGAGGACAGCATAATAATCACCTTAATAGGCTTTGATGAGCAGACATTGATGCAGATTAAATAGTTGATAATAGGTGGTCAAAAATGTAGTAATTGCGTAGAAATAAATTGCTATTATCACCAGTTGATGTGCCATATGGTAAGATAAATGTCGGATATATTTATAGAATAAATACTTAAAAATACAGTATATGGTATAGCTCATTGATTCATAAAGGCTGTGAACATAAGGCAACTATTAGTACATCCGGTATATTGTTAGGTAGGTGAATACCACTATTAAAACCCATTATAATTTAAAAAATCATCACCTTAACCTCGTTAACATTAAAGGATACAACGCTATATGCAAATGAGCATTAACAATCACATGTATGAAGTTATCACCAGTCAAGATATCACCCATATTGAAAAAGCAGTCGATAAATCATTACTTGCTATGCCTTTGGTCGCGGTTTACTGTGGCTCGCGCTTGGGCAATGATGATATCTATGAGCAAGCGGCACGTGAGTTGGGGAGTGCACTAGCGGATAACGGTATGGGGCTGGTCTATGGCGGTGCTAGTATTGGTCTGATGGGCGCAGTAGCGGATGAAGTGATTCAGGGTGGGGCACAAGCAGTTGGTGTGATTCCCACTTTTATGCTCAAACACGAAATTGCCCATGAAGGTCTAACACGTCTGCATTTGACCGATACCATGCACACCCGTAAAACCGTGATGGCAGAGTATGCTGACGCCTTTATCACTTTACCTGGTGGCTTAGGTACGTTAGAGGAAATTATGGAAATTGCCACATGGCGACAGCTCTATCAGCATGAAAAGCCGATGATTATTCTGAATATCAATGGCTTTTATGACCGTTTGATTGAGCATTTAAAATATACGGCTGAGCAAGGCTTTATGAAGCAGCAAGACCTTGATCGCTTGGTGGTCTGTAATACGATTGCCGAGGCTATTGATTTATTACAAGAGATAGTAGAAATCGATGATGCAGTCAATACAGAAAAAATGGCTGGCAATTGATATTAATCAGTTAATATAAATATTTTCGCATAAAATAAAAACCGGAGCAAAGCGCTAATGATTAGCCTGTAGCTCCGGTTTTTTTCGATTTAAAGTTTGGTTTTTATACGTCAGCGGTGGTTAAGTTATTCAAAATATCTGTGCGGAGATTATGATTCACATCTGCCATCGGGATGGGAAAACCGCGCTCATAAGCCAATACGCGTGCTACTTTATCGATAGCCACGCTGTCGTTATGCATGAGATATGCCCATTGATGAGCATAACGCTCATGATTTGCCGGCAGGTCGTTATCCAATATACCCATCTCAGTGAGTTGCTGCACAATTTCATCAGCAGCAATCAAGGTTGATGAGGCTTTAACATTCTCAGCGCGCGCATAGTGCAAATTAGGATATAAGCTCACATCCGCCACACGCAGTGTATCATCGACACCAGGGATTTGCTGACCACCATATAACGCATTACCAACGGTGCGTGCGCTACTAAAGGTCGGTACAAACTCAGCCACATAATCAATAGATTGCTGACTACGCGCTTGTAGTGGCGCTTTATCCCAGCCATCTTCAATATAATGCACATATTGCGCCGGCAGCTTGGGTTGGGCGCTGTCTTTAGTAGAGGCAACCAAACCATCATTAAATAAGGTAATAAATTTACTCATACCATGAATCTGAAAATAACCGTTTGGATAAGGTGTCAGTTGCGCCATACCTTCAGGCGTACCACGCGCCCCATAAATAATAATCTCCGGTATTTGCCCACCAGTCTCACCCCAATGGGTAACATATGAAGATTTAAACTCCACCATCCGCGTGACATTAACCCCAACCATATCGTCAATAATGCCAGTACGGAAGCCGCAAGCATTGATTAGATAATCGACTTCGATAGAATCAATTTTAGCTTCATTATCTAGAATGTCACTATTTTGCTGATAATCAATACGCCATTTTCTGACATGGTGGTCAATGTTCGAACAGTTTTCACAATCAACCGCCACGACTTGTTTAACGGTAGTGCTCGTAAAAACGTGGGCATGCGCATATTCGGCTAATGCCAACTGTGCAGAGGCTGCCAAACGAAAGATATTCCAGCCATATTCTTGTACCACAATCAGTGGAAATTTAACTTTATTCAAATCTAAATACTTGGCTACCGGAATCATCCACTCATCCACGCAGCTAGGGATAGCCACTTGCTCACGCTTGGATAACTCAATCAACTGCTCATGACTATATAGCTGATAATAGTTTTCAGGTTCGCCTAATATTTTATTATTGATGTCCTGTTCGATAAGTTCATGATAAGCATCCGTTAAAGTATCAAGACGTGGTAATAAATCCTCGGGCATACCCGCATCGCGCGTCGGCACAGCAAAGACAGTCGGGCGCACATCGATGGTATAAGGATAAAGGCGCACGATATCGATACATTGCTTGAGCAATGCCACACAATCTTCATCAGGAATTTCACGGTATAAATTGCCACCGGCATGCAAATGGCACATCGGCGGTCCATCAATCAGCGAGCTTTGTTTTTCAAACACATAAGTCTCAAGCCCCAGTGCTGCCAGACGAATAGCAATGGTTGATCCTGCCGCACCGCCACCCAGAATACCAACGCGTTTGACGGGTTTAGCGTGCGTTTTAGCATCAGTCGCCGCATCACGTTTGACTGCTTGGAATTGAGCGTTTGTAGGAGAATGAGTCATTGTCGTGGTTATATCCTTAATATCATCAGCATTAGCATAGTCACATGCTTAAAGCTTCTATAAATTTTGTGGTTGAACAATTTATTGAGTATTTTTATTAAATATTTTTATTGGATATTTATTGATTATTATTTGGAATAATAAGGTTATATTCTTTACTAGCCTTGCATTGATATGATAGCGGGGGTTGCATAGTTCAATGTTACATAGTTCAAGATAGCTAAATAGCCATTAGCGTCACTATTCATAGTCAAATATTGTGTAGATATACTTATCGTTATAATGATTTTATGAAGTCATTTTACAAAAATTAGCCTCAAATATCCTATTAAATAAGTAATAAGATGCATGAGTTTTGTCAATGAACCGCAATTAAATGTACTCAAGCAAAAAGTCGTGCATTAGAAAATTATAATGAAGCCGTGCTTGAAATCATAAAAATCTCATGACTGCTTATTTCTAGGGGAAACCTATTTATGTTTCTTATATCGTTTGTAAATTTAATAGGCTTTTGTAAGTTTTTATAACGGTAAAATGGAATGATTTAAAGGGTATGCTATATTGAAAATGATTGAAGATAGCGGTAAAGGTAGAAAAGTAGAGACGTTTAATAAATAAAAATACGTGTTTAAAGCAGCTCAGTATCATTTCTAATTATAAGGACATTATGATGAAACATATTATTTTACTATCGGCACTCACGGGTGTTTTAGCATTGACAGGCTGTTCAACGCTAAAAAATGTCGTGGGTAACGATACGTCAGGTATGCATGAAGTTCATAGTAGCAGCAACAATACTGCGCCAGTAACCAGTAAGAATGGCGTCTTGGTCGATTCAGCCAAGCATATGACGTTGTATACTTATGACAAAGATTCAATGAACAAGTCTGAATGTGGTTCGGTGTGTATGGTGGCTTGGCCAGCATTTATGGCACCTAGTAATGCTAAAGCCTCTGGTCAATTTGCAGCATTTAAACGTGAAGATGGCAAATATCAATGGGCGATGAATGGTAAACCTTTATATTTCTACGCCAATGATAAAGCAATGGGTGATAAGCACGGCGATAACAAAGGCGGTGACTGGCATGTGGTTATCATTAGATAGTTTTAGCAAGATAATAGCCAATCAAATGCATTGAGTTGATACCCTTTTAATCTGTCGTTAACTAAAAAAGCAGTCTTTATAGGGGCTGCTTTTTTTATGGATATAGCTTTTATGACTTAATTTTATTTGGCTTTTTTCTCTATCAATTCACCATCGATTTGGATAGGTACATTAGTAGTGATACCTTGCGCAAAGGTAGTCATGCCATAAGCCACACGGTCGATATTGCCCGTTGCGCGAAAGCCGATAACCGGTTCTTTAGTCATGGGGCTATTACCTATTTTTTTGAGGGTCACATCTAAGGTCAATGGTTTCGTTTTTCCCAATAAGGTAAAATTACCGGTGACTTTGGCTTGCTGTGGATTGATAAAGACTACTTTGGTAGATTTAAAGGTCATGGTTGGGTATTTAACCACATTAAAGAAGTCGTCAGTTTTTAAATGTTTGTCGCGTGGTGCCCATGAGGTATTGATACTGTCTGTGTCGATAACAAAGTTCATTTGGGTCTTATTGGGTGTTTTCATATTATAGCTGAGCGACCCATTTACCTTATCAAAATGTCCCATAGTGGTTGAAAAGCCTAAATGCTCAACTGAAAATCCAACGCGAGTATGGGAATTATCAAGCTACCATTGAGTTGGTAGCGCAGCGCTGGCAATGGTTGTAACGACAAGCGCGGAGCCAATTAACATGGCTTTAGTAAGACGATTGGTTATAGAAATGCGCATTATATCGTGTCCTTTATAGGTGTATAAATAGATAGGTTGGTAAATAGAAAATACGGATGGTTTTGGCTAGGTTTAATTAGGTTTTAGCCAATTTCACTTAGCTTTTATAACGTATTTGCCAGCAAAAGTCAGTATATTTATGAAAGCCAGCTTAACAATAGTGGCTGATTACACGGATTTTACAGGGTAAACTGTAGTAAATATTCAGCCATTGCGCACGGGGTTTTAGCAGGTGGTTCTACATAAATTTTCTTTAGTTTCATTGCTGCTGAACGCTTACAGTGCTTGCATCAAACCCTAAAAACCGTTAAAATCGTCGTTTGATTTTCCCACTGGGGAAAGGCTAAGCGAGCAGAGGTGTGGTATTGGGTGCTGGAATAAGCCAGTGACGCAGTTGCCAGACCGGTAGATGTCCTTAGTGCCTCAGTTACGTGTGTGCAGTCTGACAAATCGTCAATAAGGCTGAGCATACATCGGACCTAGAGAGTATATTATGCGTAAAGATATCCATCCTGATTACCATGACGTTTTGTTCCATGATACTAACGCTGACGTGTTTTTCTTAACCCGTTCAACCGTTAAAACCAAAACCACTCGTGAATACGAAGGGTCAGAATACCCATACTACCCACTTGATATCTCAAGTGCGTCGCATCCATTCTATACTGGCGAACAACGCAAAACGTCTACTGAAGGTCGTGTTGCTAGCTTTAACAAACGTTTCGGCGCTTTTGGTGGTCGTAACAAGAAAGCTGATACTGATTCTGCTGAATAATTTATACCTATTGTATAAATGCATTTTGCTGAATGAAAAAAAACCGCTGAGTGATCAGCGGTTTTTTTTGCGTTGTCTTTTGCGTTTGGTTTTTTAGTTGCAGTTTACATATGATTTATCGGCTGAGTGGTCAAGTAGATTAGCAATCTGATCGGCAAGTTGTTGCGCCCAATACCCATAAGTTAGGCTGCTCGGGTGGAAGCCATCGCTTGCAAACATGACACTAGCGTCAAACGGTGCGCCATTAGCGCCGTCTTTATGGGTATTCTCTTTTGCCATTTGTGTAAAATCGGCTGCTAGATAATGCACACCCTTATTCTGGTGATAAATGTGCTGATTACAAACTCGCTGCAATATTCCATCAAGACTGGCGGCTTTTGCGCCAATAAAACCACTTAATGGTGATGGCAATGCCGGCATTTTTGCCATTGGTGGTAAGCTACAAAAAATTAGCTGACGCACGCCAAATTTACGTTGGGCAATGGCAATAATATCTTCCAATTGCTGCCGCCATTTAGCACTTGAAACATTCGCGGTGGTGTCATTTACGCCAACGCTCAGTACCATCACATCGATAGGCTGGCTTGGAGAAGCAAGTACGTAAAGACGGCGTAAAATATCAAAGCTTGTAAGCCCAGTGCTGGCTTGTAGTGACCAAATAATCTCATCGAACTGCGTATGAATAGCAGACTGTTGCTGCAAAGCGGGGATTAACTGTCCGGCTAATGCCTGTTGCTGAGTCTGACTGCCAACACCCGCCGCTGCTGAATCACCAACAATCATGAGGCGTAGCGTTGGCAGGTTCGACGTGGTAAAACCATTTATTGTATTGAGCTGAATATGACCACATCTATCGCCCACTGGTTCAGGGAGCCGTACGGTATCGCGTTTGACTTTGTGCCCTTGATAGATATAAATAGGAGCGAGAAGCACATTTTTTGCGGTGGCTGTTATTTTAGCCGTGGTGGTTTTAGTGGGAACGATTTTAGTATAGATAGTTTTAGCTGTATGGCGTTTCTTAAACTTAGTAATGGCTACCATCCCGCGCGCTCCCGAATAGTGGTGAGGTTATCTTCAATTAATAATTTGCCATCGACATAAACATCACGTAATAGATTGTCTACGTGAGTGTGCAGGTCATCAGTTTTGATAGATTGAATATTTCCCTCATTATCTTTTACTAATGCCAATCGACCTTTTTTGGAGCGCTTAGAATGACTGGTAATGGGGTCTTTATAGATATCTTTCCACGTGCCATTAATGCTAATAGCGCTTGCTTTCATCGCCCAGCTCATGGTGTCGCGATTGACTTGTTGCAGTAAACCACCGCCCATACCAAAGGTGATATTCTCGGCACTAAACCCTGCTGCTAACACCACATCGATGATTTTGCTGAGACTTTGCGGACTGATGCCGTCACCTTGAATGACACGCACGTAATCGGGCAATACTTTATAGCCTTTACTATTAATAGTGGTTCCAAATTTTACTGCCAAGCGTTCTAATGCTTCGCGCACTACCTTGGTTGGCTCGCCACTATCAGGTCTAATAACCAAAGTGCCCCCCATATTTTTGACGTCTTCTTTTAAAGTAGTGCCCCAAATATTATCAATCGCGTTCCATAAATCATAGCTGTCGGACACCACTGAAAACGCCTTACCCTCACCGCCAAATTGCGCAATCATATTGGCAAATGCCGCCGTTTCGCCCTCGCGTCCCCATGCCGTCATAGTGCTATGTTCAGCCGCAGGAATCGAAAACGCGGGCATATCATCGGTCATTTGATACCAACGACTAGCGGCGACTAAAGCAGTCATCGAGTCTGTACCAGCAAAGTTGACCAAATGTGCCAAGCTGCCGAGCGCCACTGACTCATGACTGGACGCCCCGCGTGAACCAAAATCATGCAAGCGGAATATTAATGATTCGGCATTATCAGCCGATTTTTCTAGCGCATCTCGAATGATATTTTTGCAATAATGCGACACACTGGCAACCGTAGAGGGATACCAAATCGAGCGTAGCAATGCCGTCTCAATATAACTGGGCAGCCAATAAAACTCAGGGTCGGTATTCACCACTTGGCAAACCACATTGGACACTGGCACGATACTGCCTTCCGCTATGGCTTCAATGCGCAGTGGCAGATATCCGCCATGCTTATCAACCAAACGCTCCCAACCTGCGCGGTTAAAGGTTAAGCCATGCGCGTGGATAATGGTTTCGGCTTCATCAATATCGCGATGAGTGATTGGCGTACTGAGGTATTCTTTAATAAAGGCTTGCAGCCCAAAAAATACCACATCGTAGTCACCACCACGCGCTTCAATATAGCTCGATAAATACTCACTGCCAGCAGGATATTGCACCCAATGCGAGGTTTTATAGCTGTCACTATTGAGGATTAAATTATTAAGGTTACTGGTATACATCCAAGGATTCCTTTATTTGTGGCAAGGTTACGGCTTATGATTTGCTTATTAACGGTGTATTAATAGTGTTTGTTTCTACCGTTGGTTAGCTTTATTGATGTGCCTTGCAAAAGTGAGCAAAAAGCAATTTATAGCTCGTCTTATAGCCCGTCCTTTTTACAGTCCGACCATTTTTGTAATAATGGCATAATGATCTTCAAACATTTTAGTGGCATCAAGTTCAGCTAACGGTAACCAAAATGCTTTTGCCGCGTCGTCACCACCTTTTACTTTTGGGAGACCTTTAGGATCATTTTTTAGCTGAAAATAAAAGGCTTGAGTCAGGGTGCGCCCACGAGCAGAACGATACGGATCATCAAAGGTATGTTGACTGTGACAAGAGCTGCGTAATAAGGGCTCAGCAACTTTTAGGCACGTTTCTTCTCGTAGCTCACGGATACAGGCATCAAATAAGGTCTCTTTAGCATCAAGAAAACCACCCGGTAATGCCCATAATCCGCGCCCTGGCATACCGCCGCGTTCTATCAATAAAATATGTCCTGATTGCACTACTAGCGCATCAGCGGTCATAAATATCGGTGGATAAGGCGCAGAATTCCACTTCTTTTTATATTCATCGATATAACCTGCTTCTTCATGCAGCTCAGCATAAGCAGCGGTTTTTTTGAATGCTTTGAGTACCTGACGGGTGGATTCTGGCGTGCGCTCAGGGGTCGGTGATGCACCCATCAGATAACCATCACGAATAGGGGTGGCGGATAGATTATGATAATTAGGTACGGAAACCGATGCCCAATTGGGGAATAAGGATAAGTAATAAGAGGAGCTGTCTTTAGAATGTCCAATCAGACCAATATCCGCGGTCAAGTCACCAGTCACTAATTTTATCGCCGCTTGCACATATTGTAGCCAACGCGTGTCATTATATAGCGCATCATCAAGCCCTACGCAGTGTATGCGCGTGGCTTCTTCTTTTGAGTAAGCGCCTTTAATCATCTCAGCACGTTCAGCCACTGAAAATGGATTGCGTAAGCTACGTGGCAGATTTGCCGAACCAATCAGCATAATGACATTATCAGCGCGTTTTAGCGCCTCATCAATCACCGCTTTATGTCCTCGATGAAAAGGCTGGAAACGTCCAATAAAGACTAAATATTGATAATGCTTAGCCTCTTTTGGTGTCGTGGCTGCAATGAGGTTGAGATTAGATTTTAAATTGGGACTTGATGAAGTACTCACGCAATCTCCTTTGTCGTTATTGTTGTATTCGTTATTGTCGTATTCGTTATTATTTATTATGGCGCGAAAAAATACTCGTAGATAGTGGCGGATACGAAGGGAGATTGTCAATTGTTAAACGTAACGATGATAGCTTATACCACGTGCTTGATAATAGGCGCTGCCGCCTTAAGATAGGGATTACCCTTAATATTGTCATGAGAAAAACCAAACTGAGCGATAAGTAGAAGATAACTTTAATTCACAGTAGCGCGGTCGGAATTAGGCGCTGAGTGGGTTATAATAGTGAGCATAAATGGACTGTCATCACGTCTACTCCAAATAAATGAGGAAGTCTTATGAGTGAGCACAATATGAGTGAAAATAATCCAACCACTACTGCGCCAACCAATTATGAATCAGCATTAGATACCGAGCAAACGGCGACCAAAAGTAACATTACTATTACCGAATCTGCGCAAGGTTACTTAGCAGATTTGCTATCTAAACAAGATACCGATGGTATCGGTGTGCGTATCTTTGTTGAGCATCCGGGTACGCCGCGTGCTGAGTGCTGCATGGCTTATAACCAGCCGGGTGAAGAAGATAGCGCCGATTTAAAATTCAGCTATGAGAACTTTTCTGCCTTTATTGAAGCATCATCAGTGCCTTACTTAGAAGATGCCGTGATTGATTATAATAAAGACCGTTTCGGTGGGCAGTTGACATTCCGCGCGCCCAACTCAAAAGTGCCGAAAGTGGGCGCTGATGCCAGTGTTGAAGAGCGTATTAACTATGTCTTGCAGTCCGAAATCAATCCGGGTTTAGCCGCCCATGGTGGCGATGTACAATTGCTTGAGCTGATTGATGAAGAAGGCATTGGCTTGACGGCGGTATTGAAATTCGGTGGCGGTTGCCAAGGCTGTTCAGCCGTTGATATGACCTTGCGTCAAGGGGTTGAAGTGCAGCTAAAGCAGCAAATACCTGAGCTTACGCAAGTGATTGATGAGACCGATCATAGCAGCACAGAAAATGCCTACTATAAATAAAATGCTTACTATGAATAAAGGGTAATCAATAAGATTGAAAAATGTCTGAAGCAAGATTATGTTTTTGATTGCTAATATCTCTAATTGATAATACTTCTGACTGCTTATGACTATTATTCATTAATAGATTGGGTTTTTGCTATTCTTTTCATAAGAGAGCTGGGTTATGATTAACTCAGCTTTTTTTTATGACTATTGTTTGGGTAATTACTTTTTTACAGATGGTTTATAGGCAATATTGAATAATCGATACCCAATAGTTAATATCAAACATTCAAAACTAAATTTTCAAAACTAAGTATTCAAAGTTAAGAAACATAACTAGAAACATAGAAGGAATATATGATGAGTGATGGACAATCAGCCAACCCTAAGACAAACACCAAGCATATAGAGACGTTAGCCATACATGCCGGATACACAGTAGAGCCGACGACCAAAGCGGTTGCCGTACCTATTTATCATACCAGCTCGTATGCATTTGACGATACGCAGCATGCGGCAGATTTATTCGATTTGAAAGTGGCAGGTAATATTTATACGCGCATTATGAATCCGACCAATGCGGTACTTGAGGAACGTGTGGCGGCAATGGAGGGCGGCATAGGTGGGCTTGCCGTGGCTTCCGGTATGGCAGCGATTACCTATACTGTGCAGACTATTTGTGAGATGGGCGATAATATTGTCACCGTGTCGACGCTTTATGGCGGCACGTATAATTTATTCGCTCATACGTTACCGCGCCAAGGTATTGAGGTACGCTTTTTTGACCATACTAATCCTGAAGCGATTCGCGATTTAATTGACGATAAAACCAAGATGATTTTTGCTGAAAGTATCGGTAATCCACTGGGTAATATTGTTGATATTCAAGCGCTGAGTGATATTGCTCATGAATATGGTGTGCCGTTGGTCATTGATAATACCGTGGCGACACCGGCGATTTGTCGTCCGTTTGAGTTTGGTGCGGATATTGTGGTGCATGCGTTGACCAAATATATGAGTGGTACCGGCACGTCTATTGGCGGCGCGATTGTGGATAGTGGTCGCTTCCCGTGGGGCGATTATCCTGAGCGTTTTCCGCTGCTGAATACGCCTGATATTAGTTATCATGGGGTAAATTTTGTTAAAGATATTGGCGCTGCGGCATTTATTGCGCGTGCACGCGTTGCACCATTACGCAATACTGGCGCGGCACTCAGTCCGTTAAACGCCTTTAGTATCATGCAAGGGATGGAAACGCTCAGCTTACGTATGGAGCGTCATGTGCAAAATGCGCAAGCCGTCGCTGAATATCTGCGTGATCATGAAAAAGTCGCATGGGTAAAATATGCTGGCTTACCTGACCATCCTGACTATGAGTTGGCACAGCGTTATATGAAAGGCACGCCATCTGCGATTTTAACCTTTGGTGTAAAAGGTGGACGCGAAGCAGGCGCACGTTTTATCGATGCCTTGCAGCTGTTCACCCGATTGGTCAATATCGGTGATGCAAAATCACTGGCTTGCCATCCAGCAACCACCACCCATCGCCAGTTAAATGAGCAAGAATTGGCACGTGCCGGTGTGAGTGAAGATATGGTGCGCTTGTCGATAGGTATTGAGCATATTGATGATATTAAGGCAGATTTGGAACAAGCGTTAGCAGCCGCTTAATTCTAGCAAGTAATTGGTTTAAAGCTCAGCCAATAAAAAACCCATATCGGTCTGATATGGGTTTTTTATTGATAATAATTTTTTAACTGCTTAATTTTTAATTGCTGAGTATTAACTGCTTAAGCGGTTAATACTTGGCGTGCAATGTCTTGATAATGCTGTGATTCTAAGCGTGGACCGAATTGCTGAATGACTTGCGCGGATACAGCGCTGGCAAGTTGACCACATTCTGGCAGACTATATTGTTGCGATAGGGCGTATAAGAATGCGCCGGCATAGTTGTCACCTGCGCCATTAGTATCAATCACATTGCTAACGACTGGCGTAGCAACCTCATGCATAATAATATCGTCGTCTTCTTTTACCGGATTTTGCACGATAACAGCACCATTTGCGCCATCGGTGACTACTGCAGTTTGGCAATATTCAAGTAGGGCATGTGCTGCGGCTTTTAATTCTTGCTTATCGGTAAATAGGCGTGCCTCTTCACTATTACAGAAAATGACCGCGACTTTATTGCCGAGCATATTGAGTAAGCCATCTTTGGCAAATTTCACCACCGCTGGGTCAGCAAAGCTCACCGCGATTTTGGTGCCATGAATATCGGCTTGTTGGCGCAGCTGAGTCATCGCAGGTTGGATGCTCTCCGACATTGCCAAATAGCCTTCTAAATACAACCAATCCGCACTCACCAAGGCATCAAAATTGACATTTTCAGCGGTAATATCACTTGAAGTGCCCAGATAGGTTTGCATGGTACGTTCACCATCGTCGGTCACAGCAACTACACATGAACCAGTCACGCCGCCTGCATGAATAGATTTTTCTGAAGTCGCAACGCCAGCATTATGCAAATCTTGCAGATAAAAAGTACCCTGTTTATCATCGCCCACACGGCACGCATAAAATGGCTTACCGCCCAAGCTGGCATAAGTAAACATGGTATTTGCCGCTGAGCCACCGCCCGCTTGTTTGGACGGTTTGATATTTGCCAATTGAAAATAAGCTAATAACTGCTGTTGCTCTTCAATACCTGCCAGCGTCATATTGCCTTTGGTCAAATCCGTCTCTTCTAACGCCGCATCGCTTAACACATATTCATGGTCAACCAACGCATTACCTATCGCCATCACATCGTACATGACTTATTTCCCCTAGCTTAATATTAAGAATAAAATTCAGAAAACCGTTAATAATAAAAATTGTCAGTGCTACTTATTCATGAGTCGCTTGTAACTCAAGTAAGCGCTGATATAAAGCATTCTTTTTTACACCCGTCATATCAGCAGCGAGAGCGGCTGCTTTTTTGACGGATAAATCCAATAATAAGCGCTGCAATAACGTATCGTGGACACTGATATCATCGTCGTCTTGCGCGATATTATTACCTGCAACGACCAATACCATCTCGCCACGCTGCTGATTGTCATCGGCTTTAACGAACTCAACCAACTCACCTAGCGTTGATTTATGCACGGTCTCAAAAGTCTTGGTCAACTCACGACAAAAAGTGACACCGCGCTCCGCCCCAAATACTTCTGCCATATCCTCTAAACTTGAAATAATACGATGAGGCGCTTCATAAAATATCAAGGTTTCAGGGCGTGATTGTAATGCGGTGAGTTGTTTTTGACGACCATGCGTTTTCGCTGGTAAAAAGCCAATAAAGCTAAAACGGTCAGAGGGCAGTCCGGCAACTGATAGCGCGGCAATCGATGCTGACACCCCAGCAATCGGTGACACCGTCACACCAGCGGCATGTGCGGCTTGTACCAATTGATAACCGGGATCACTGACTAATGGCGTTCCGGCATCACTAATCAATGCCACCGAATGACCTTGCTGAATCATCTCGATAATTTTGGGCGTTTGAATGCCACTGTTGTGCTCATGATATGCCCACAACTTATTATGACCTTTTTTATTATCTGCGTCGTCAGTCGTACTGCTATCAGCATTTTTATTTGCAATGTTGTTGGTATTATTAGCAGGATTATCAGCGTTTTTATCAGTAGTATTATCTTTAGCGGCTTTGGTATCAATGCCAAAATAAGAGAGTAATCTGCCGGAAGTGCGCGTGTCTTCACAAGCGATAATCGCGACTTGCTTTAGCGTATCAATCGCACGCGGTGTCATATCCTGCATATTACCAATGGGAGTGGCAACGATATAAAGACAAGCCGGCATCGTAGTGGGGGTAGACATTAAAACCTCTTAGGCATAGTGACAGTAATAAAAGCGCAGGTGGTTAAGCCAATAAAGCACAACCACTAAACGCGCAAAGGGCACTAGTTTAACATGTTGTGCTATGATAAATCTGAATTGCCTGTGGCGCGTTCTCTCATTATTTATCCTTTTATTAACAATAATTGATGGCTTAACAATCCGTGCGGCTGTTAATCTATAAATAATAGGAAACTGTGTTATGTCTAAGACTATTGCTAATAACGAGGCTAATCAAAGCCACTCTTATCGTCCGTTAGCATTAAATGCCCCTAAACAGCGCCAAGGAGGCTATTTTGAGCAGCACGCTTGTCAATTTTTACAGCAACAAGGGCTGATACTGATTGCACAAAATTGGCAGCAGCCTAAAGTAGGCGAGCTTGATTTGGTCATGCTAGAGTGTGGGCAGGCATGGTCAACCCTTATTTTTATTGAAGTGCGTCAGCGCGTGCGTTCAGATTTTTGTGATGCTGCCTTGAGTATTACGCCTGCTAAACAGCGTAAAATCATTAAAACTGCGCACTATTTTTTACAGCAGTATCCTGAATATGCTAATGATGAGTGTCGTTTTGATGTGATTGCTTATAATACTCAGCCCGCGAAGCATTTAAAAGCTGATTGCCAGCCTGACTGGATTAAGGGCGCATTTATCGCTAGCGCATGGTAGCCATTAACAACCATCAATTAGAAAAAGCCGATTAATAGAAAATACCAATTAAAAAAAGCCTATTAATTAGCGCCTGCATGATTCTAACAATATGCCGTTACCAAATACCTAACCGCCCATGATAAAATTTGCGTAAAGTAACCGCCATAGCTGTCCCGCCCTATTTAACACTGTCTTATGAGGTAAATAATGACAAGGATGTATTCGCTCACTTCTTCTATCACTCCGCGCCGCGCTATGATAGGTGCTATTATCAGCGCTTGCCTCATGAGTACCGGTTGTGCCACCAACTATCTGACCAACAGTACCGAAGGGACTTATGGCGTCCCAGTGACCGAACGCACCATTCCGCAGCGCTTACTTGACCGTAGTATTGAGCACACCGTGAAGGTCAATATTTATGGACTGCAAGAAAATCTGCAACAAAATAGTCGCATTAGTATTAACAGTTTTTACAGTGAAGTCTTGCTTACCGGTGAAGTACCCACGGAAGAGATGAAAGTACAGATCGAGAAAGTCATCAGCTCGATGCCCGACGTTCGCCGCGTTTATAATGAGCTGAACGTCAGCGTTACTAAAGGCTATAGCTCAACCGTCCATGATGGTTATATCAGCTCCAAGCTGCTGGCAAAAGTGACGGCGAGTAATGCAATAAAAACTTCACAGATTAAAGTGGTCACCAATGATGGGGTGGTTTATGTGATGGGACGTATGACCCCTGCACAACAAAGTCTGGTTATTGAACTGGCTAATAATACCGTCGGTATTACGGAGTTAGTATTGCTAACCACCTTAGTAAGTGAGCAAGGCGCGCCCATTAGTAATGAAGATATCATGTCTGAAAGCAAAGCGACCACATAACGCCACCCCATCACCTAACCTCAGAAAAGTAGTGACCTTTCGTTATTGATTTCTATCTTATTTTCTATTTTGTTATGGCTGTTAACCACCAGAGCTGTTAGTCACAAGAACCCTTAACAGAGATAACAGTAGCAACACGTCAAACGTTATAAAAGCCCGTAAGATAATAACGGTAAATAACAAGATGAATGAAAATAGAAATAGCATAGTCAGGCTGTCAGCATAAAATTAAATGCTGATTGACACTCAATAAGGATATGGGTCATGAAAGGTATGAATGGAGCAGAAAAAAAACTTTCCCTCAACGATAAAACGCGTGCCCGTAACCTAGTTACTGCTGCGATAGCCATAGGCGGTATGGTTCTTGCTTCGCAACAAGCGCAGGCATTATCAGCCTTAAGTGTGGTGAATAGCTTGAGTTCAAGTGGGGGCGTTGGGGTCAGTAAAAATATCTTATATGGCGACGAACCGTTACAAGATTTGGATATGTATTACCCAAAGCCATTGGTACAAGCCATGCAGAGCCAGCAGAACCAGAAAAATAGCAGTAATGACTACCCGATGGTGGTGTTCGTTTATGGCGGTTCGTGGGAAAATGGCAGTAAAGAAGATTATGCCTTTGTTGGACAAAGTTTTGCCCAAGCGGGCTATGTGACGGCAGTGATTAATTATCGTAAAGCGCCTGAGCACGTTTATCCTGATTATGTTCAAGATACCGCACAAGCTATTGCGTGGAGCTATGATAATGCAGCGCGTTTTCATGCTAATCCGCAACGTTTAGCCGTAGTTGGGCACTCGGCTGGCGCGTTTAATGCCGTAGCCGCCGTGTCAAACGAAGCCTTTTTAGCGCCTTATGGTATGAAGCCTAGTGACATTCGCGCCGTAGTCGGTATCGCGGGTCCTTATAGTTATGATTTTCGTAAATTTAGCAGCGCGACAGCGTTCCCTAAAGACGCGACTCCCGATGAAATCATGCCAGATAGACGTATTAAAGGGCAGCAGCCGCCTTATTTATTATTGACCGCTGAAAACGATAAAATCGTTTATGCCCAAAACACCATTAATATGACGCAAGCTTTACAAGACTATGGCGCGTCAGTAGAAACGGGTGTGATTAAAGGTGCCAGTCATGCGACCAGTATTGGTGCGATGGCGTCGCCACTGCGTTGGATCAATGATGTACGCGCGCAAGTATTGCAGTATTTAGATAAAACGCTTAATTGATATCTCAAAAGCAATATCTCAAAAGCGATGTCACGAAAGCGATGTCTCAAAAGCATCGCTAAACGCTGTGCCTTACCATCAGTGCTTTTAACTGCTAAAAGCGTAGGCGGATATTAGCAGACAGTACTGTAAGATAATCAAACTCTTGTTATAATGACGCCCTATTACAGCCAAACCTTATTTTAAAGATAAAACAGGATATTTTATGAGCATGAACGCTGACGATTTAATTGCATTTTTACAGCAGCATTACCCAGCCGCTTTTATTCAAGCCGCCAATCAAGGTAATAAATTTGATGTGCGCGTGGTCGATGCCAGCTTTGAAGGTAAACGTGCCGTTCAGCGCCAGCAAGCGATTTATGCGCTCGTAAACGATAAGATTGCTAGTGGCGATATCCATGCGCTAAATATTCAGGCATTAACGCCAGCTGAGTGGGAAGTTCAATCGCAAGGCTAGTTTTTTATTGCTCTCATGTTTTAATGTTTTAATTTTCATGCTGCTAACTTTTTATCAGGCGAGTATTTAAGCTCGCTATTTTAATGGTTATTTTCATACGCCCTCATTTTCACACTTACAGCTAGGCAGTCACCTTTATGGATCAATTTTTAATCACCGGTAGTAGTCGTATTGCAGGGGAAGTCACCATCTCAGGCGCTAAAAATGCCGCGTTGCCGTTACTTGCCGCTATGATATTGGCTGAGACCCCAACGACCCTGCATAACGTACCATCGCTACAAGATGTGCGCACGTTGATTAAGCTGATTGGTGGCTTGGGTATCGCCATTCAAAAGCAAGATGATACGGTCACTTGCGACACTAAGAATATTGATAATTTTTATGCACCGTATGACTTAGTCAAGACCATGCGTGCCTCGATTTTAGTATTGGGTCCATTACTGGCGCGTTTTGGTGAGGCGGAAGTATCCTTGCCGGGTGGTTGTGCTATTGGTTCGCGCCCAGTCGATCAACATCTAAAAGCTTTTGAGGCGATGGGTGCTGAGATTACGGTAGAAAATGGCTACGTAAAAGCCAAAGCGCCTAAAGGTGGTAAGCTGATCGGTTGTCATTTTTCCTTTGATATGATTACAGTTGGCGGTACTGAAAACGTCATTATGGCAGCAACTTTAGCCAAAGGAACAACTATTTTAGGCAACTGTGCGCTTGAGCCAGAAGTGGTTGATTTAGCTAATATGCTGGTCGCCATGGGTGCTAAAATCAGTGGTATTGGTACAGCTACCATGACCATTGAAGGCGTTGAGCGTCTACATGGCTGCGAGTATTCAGTCGTACCTGACCGTATCGAAACGGGTTCCTATTTGGCAGGCGCGTTGATGACTCGCGGTGATGTCCTAACCAAAAGAACCACTGCGTTGCTATTATCTCCTGTGCTTGAGAAGTTTGAAGCCATGGGTGCCATTATTACGACTGGTGATGACTGGATTCGTGCGCAAATGAAAGGTCGCCCGCTACCAGTTGATATTCGTACTCAACCGCATCCTGGCTTCCCTACTGATATGCAAGCGCAGGTAATGGCCATTTCTTGCTTAGCTGATGGCACCAGTACTTTCATCGAGAATATCTTTGAAAATCGTTATATGCACGTTCCAGAGCTGAATCGCTTAGGCGCATCTATCCAAGTCGATGGTCATACTGCGGTGGTAAAAGGGGTTGAATGCTTTACCGCTGCGCCCGTGATGGCGACTGATTTGCGCGCTTCGATGTCACTCGTTATGGCAGCCGCTGCTGCTGAAGGCGAAAGCCTGATTGATCGCATTTATCACATCGATCGTGGCTATGAAGACGTTGAGAATAAATTGCGTGCACTGGGCGTTAATATTCAGCGTATCAATTCTAACGACTGAACTTGAAGAATAGATAGCGGTTAATAAGTGATTATTTTTAAGCTTATTAACCGTTATAAAAAAGCAAAATCCTTATTGTTAAGGGATAAAAAATTCATACGGATACCCTGTTATCATGACTGAGCCCACTGCAAGCTTGCCGCAAAAAGACTTATTAAATGAAGTGGATAATGAATTCACTGGCTTGACGCTGGCATTATCTAAAGGACGTATTTTAGAAGAAACTATGCCGTTATTGCGTGCGGCAGGTATTGAGCTGTTAGAAGATCCGGCTGCCTCGCGCAAACTGATTTTTCCGACTTCAAATCCTAATGTGCGTGTCTTGATTTTACGCGCCAGTGACGTGCCTACTTATGTGGAACATGGCGCGGCTGACTTTGGCGTGGCTGGCAAAGATGTGTTACTTGAGCATGGCGCCAATCATGTGTATGAGCTATTAGATTTGCAAATTGCTCAGTGCAAGCTCATGACTGCCGGTGTGAAAGGTGCGCCACTGCCCAATCGCCGATTGCGCATTGCCACTAAATATGTCAATGTTGCGCGTGCTTATTTTGCCAGTCAAGGTCAGCAAGTAGACGTTATTAAGCTATATGGCTCAATGGAGCTGGCACCATTAGTGGGCTTAGGTGATTTGATTGTCGATGTGGTCGATACGGGTAATACTTTGATTGCCAATGGTTTAGAGCCACGCGACCATATTTGCGATGTGTCTTCACGTCTGATTGTTAATCAAGTCAGTTATAAACGTAAGTTTGCGCTGCTTGAGCCTATTTTAAATAGCTTTAAAGCCAGTATTGCAGCCGCTTCTTAGCTTATCGCTGATTTTTATAGTTATTAATGATATAAAGCTATTAATGATATAAAGAATAATAATAGAAATTATTAAACCAGTTTAGCGCTGCAAGATAGATATAGCGTGCTAAACTGGTTTAATTGTGTCTGCTTGCCAAAAAATAAAAGCGCAGTATAATTTTAAGACTGTCGTCATTAATAAGCAGTCCCTTCAATCTATACCCTCTATAGACCATTTATTTTAAACCAGAGTTTTTATCCTAACTATTAGCCTAACCATAGGAATCGCTCATGCGCCAGTTAAGTACTCAAGATATCGACTTTGAGCAGCAATTGTCTGCTTTACTTGCCTTTGAAACCGTTAACGATGCTGACTTATTACATACTGTGGATGATATTATCGTGCAGGTACGTCGTGACGGTGATAGGGTTGTACTGGCGTTAACTCAGCAGTTCGATCAGCATCCGGCAACCTCCATGGACGAACTAGAGCTGACCCAAGAAGCGCTTGCTGAGGCTTTTGCTAATCTTGATGATAATGTAAAAACGGCATTAACTACGGCAGCCGACCGCGTGCAAACCTTTCATGAGCGTCAAGTACAAGAAACTTGGGAATATAAAGACGAGCTCGGTAATCGTTTAGGACAAAAAGTGACGCCACTTGATCGCGTTGGTATTTATGTACCGGGCGGTTTGGCATCGTATCCTTCCTCGGTATTGATGAATGCTATTCCGGCTAAAGTGGCGGGCGTTGCTGAAGTTATCATGGTTGTGCCCGCGCCAAAAGGGGTGTTAAACCCATTAGTATTGGCAGCTGCGCATTTGGCAAAAGTGGATCGCGTCTTTACGATTGGCGGTGCGCAAGCCGTAGCGGCATTGGCGTATGGCACAGATACGATCCCACAAGTGGATAAGATTACAGGACCCGGTAATAAATATGTTGCCGCTGCTAAACGCGCTGTATTCGGGCAAGTAGGCATCGATATGATTGCGGGTCCGTCCGAAGTATTGGTCTATGCAGAAGGCGAGGCAGGCGATCGTGCTGATTGGCTAGCGATGGATTTATTGTCTCAAGCTGAACATGACCGGATTGCACAAGCTATTTTTGTGACGACCAGTAGCGAACAATTAGCCGAAGTTGCCACAGAGATTGAAAAAGCGTTAGCAGAATTGCCGAAAGCGGATATTGCTCGCGATTCATTACAAAACCGTGGTGCATTAATTTTAGTAAAAGACCGCGCGGAAGGCATGGCGGTCATTAACCGTGTCGCGCCTGAGCATTTAGAATTGTCTGTTGATGACCCTGATGCGTTGCTTGATGATATTCGCCATGCGGGTGCTATCTTTATGGGACGTCATACGCCAGAAGCGATTGGTGATTATTGTGCAGGACCTAATCACGTGCTACCAACGTCAGGTACGGCACGGTTTTCTTCACCACTGGGCGTTTATGACTTTCAAAAGAAGTCATCCATTATTTACTGTAGCGAATCGGGCTGTAAACCGTTAGCAAAAACGGCAGACATCTTAGCGCAAAATGAAGATTTGGATGCTCATGCGCGCTCAGCGCGTTATCGCTACCAGTCGTAGTAGGGCTTGATTTAATCCTATTAGATTATTTCTACATTTATTCGATAATTATCACTATGGTTAATAGTAGGTTCATTTATGAGTAATGCATCAATAGATAACGGAACGTCAGACGCTAAAGCAGTCAACGCTAAAGGAATAGACACGAGACTTTGGTCAAACAAAGCGCGTCACCTATCTCCTTATGTGCCGGGCGAGCAACCGCAGCACGAGAATTTATGTAAATTAAATACCAATGAAAATCCCTTTCCACCGTCATCAAAAGTGGGCGAGGCGATTAACGCAGTTTTAGCGCAGCAAGCGGATGAGTTGCGTCTATATCCAGCGCCTGAATCTGATGATTTGCGTGCCGCTTTAGCTCACTTACACGGCATTGACAGTAATCAAGTATTTGTTGGCAACGGCTCAGATGAAGTATTAGCCCTTGTTTTTGCCAGTTTCTTTATGAAAGAGCAGCCGCTATTAGCGCCAGATATCAGCTATAGTTTTTATCCAGTTTATGCGCAAACATTTGGGGTGGATTTAGTACAAATTCCACTTGAGAAAGATTTTAGCGTCAACCCCGATGCTTATAGTCAGCCTTGTAGTGGCATTATCATTGCCAATCCAAATGCGCCAACGGGATTGCTAATGTCACTGGCTGATATTCGAAAATTAGCGCTTAAGCACTCTGATGCGGTCATCGTGATTGATGAAGCCTATATTGATTTTGCCCGGGCCGATGAGATGAGTACAGAAAAAGAAGTGTCAGCGGTCAGCTTAATCAATGAGTTTGATAATATATTGGTGACGCAAACCTTTTCAAAATCGCGCTCACTTGCCGGACTGCGTGTGGGCATGGCGTTTGCCAATGCTTCGTTAATTGAAGCATTAACGCGGATGAAAAATAGCTTTAACAGCTATCCGTTAGATAAGTTAGCGCAAGCGGGTGCGACGGCGAGTGTTTTGGATGCGCCATATTTTGAGAAAATCTGTCAGCAGGTGATTGATTTACGTGAGGCTTTAACGACTGAGCTCACTAGCCTTGGCTATCAAGTCTTGCCCTCAGATGCTAACTTTGTCTTTGCGCGTCCCAAAGATGGCGATGCCAGTGCAGTCGCGAGCGCATTACGTGAGCAAGGTATCATTGTGCGCCATTTTAATCAGCCGAGGATTCAAGAATACTTGCGCATTACGGTTGGCACACAGGCACAGCATGAGCGTTTAATTGATGCATTAAAAGCACTTTAAATTATAATTGATAAGCGTATAGGCTTTTATTGTAGTCTAAGCGCAGTTAGTCATTTGACTGCGCAAGGACAGCTAGCAAGTTGCCGACTTTATCGAGACATTCTTGATACTCCTCGTCGCAGTCTGATGCAATAGTAATACCACCACCTGCCCACAAGTTCACGTGTTTCTCATCATTTGATGAGTGATTGGCTTGTAGCGTGCGAATCAGTACATTCCACTGTCCACTACCATCAAAATTCATATAGCCCATCGTGCCGCAATAAGCACCTCGTGGCGCGGCTTCTAATTCTGCAATAATCTCAACAGCGCGTTTTTTAGGCGTTCCCGTGATTGAGCCAGCAGGTAAGCTACCAAACAACACCGCTAACGGATGGCTATCCGCTTTTAACTCAGCGGTAATGGTGCTGACCATATGATGAACATTACTAAAGCTTTCAATATTAAATAACTGGGGTACTTTTACGCTACCTGTCTTGGCATACTTGCCCAAATCATTGCGCAGCAAATCAACAATCATGACATTTTCAGCACGGTCTTTAGTACTATCTATTAGCTGCTGTTTTAATGCCATATCTTGTTCGATATTGCGACCACGCGGTCTGGTACCTTTAATAGGTTTGGTACGAATATGATGCGTATCGGTATTACTATCTTTTATAAACGTAAAAAACAACTCTGGTGAGCAGCTCAATAGCTCAAAGTCATCGTCTTTTGAACCCTCATTAAGAAGAGGGTTAAATCCTAGATATCCTGCAAAGGGGGCTTGCGTATTCTGATGTAGCGCAGGTAGATAATTAATAAGGTTGGTTGTGACGTGATTATTATTTTCCGAATGATTTAAACAACCTTGCCATGCTTGGGTAAGGTTAATTTGATAGCAATCTCCTTGTACTAAATAATGCTGCGTCTGTGCAAATGCCTGTTGATAGTCATTTTTCTGCCATTTGGCAGTTAAAATTAATGGCGCTAGTGACTCTTTATCTTTATTGGTTTTATTCGTAGTAGATAATTCTTCATCCAGCATATCTAAACATTCAATGACGGTTTGAATAGCGGTATATTGGTCGTTATTATTTTTAGCATCTATATCTGATAAGCCTTGCGCTGATGTCCCGTCCTGTAATGCCAAATGCAATGTCCAGCCTTGCTCATGCTCTAAGGGAATTAGATATATATCGTAATGTCCGAGCACCGCAGTAGGTTGCGCTGCACATTTAATATCAGCATCTGGGCTTAAGGCTTTACTAGCAATATCATAGCCAATAAAACCAATCAAACCATGCTGATAAATGGGCTTATCGTTCTGATATTGGCGTATGTCATTTTTATCTATAGCGTGATGATGCTCACTATAAGCAATCAGATCCGCTTGCCAATCGTCATAACTCATGTCATGGCTGCTAGAAGTTTGCGTATCGCGGCAGGTTTTTATCACTTGGTAAAGCGCGGTGTCAGTAGAGTCAGCCACGTTAGCATAAGCTACCCAGCTGACTTTTGGTAATAAACCAATCACTGCACGCCCATCGTTATTGAGCCAAACGAGTTGACAGTTTGCTTGCGGGTCAGTTGCCAATAACTGCTGCTGTAAGTAGGGCAGTAATTCTGCCGCTGACAGTTGACCAAAACGCCATCTGCGGATGGCAGATGGCGCGGCTAGAGGAAGTGTTTTTTGCGTCATGAGGGTCATCTATTAAGCGACAAACTTTTTAATGATGAGTGTGGCATTCGTGCCACCAAAACCAAAGCTATTGCTCATCAAGGTATCAAGATTCACTTCGCGTTTTTCGGTGACGATATCAAAGTCGGCTGCTGCTGCGTCTATTTCTTTAATATTAATACTTGGGGCAATAAAGCCTTCTTGTAGCATCAATAAGCAGTAAATAAGTTCTTGTGCGCCAACAGCACCCAAGCTATGACCAGTCATTGATTTGGTTGAGCTGATGGGTGGCACTTGTTTGGCATCATTATTAAATACCTTAGCAATCGCATTAAGCTCAGTGATATCACCAAGTGGCGTGCTCGTACCGTGGGTATTGATATAATCGACGCGTTGTAGACCAGCATCGGCAAGTGCTTGCTGCATACAACGAACCGCACCTTCACCGCTTGGTGCAACCATTTCAGCCCCATCAGAGCTGGCACCGTAGCCGACAAGCTCTGCTAGTATAGTCGCACCGCGCGCTTGAGCATGCTCTAAGCTTTCAAGAACCACCATTCCACCGCCGCCTGCAATCACAAAGCCGTCGCGGTCTTTATCATAAGCCCGTGAGGATTCTTTAGGCGTATCATTATACTGAGTACTCATCGCTCCCATGGCATCAAACATACAAGACTGTGTCCAGTGTTCAGCTTCACTACCACCGGCTAATATCACATCGGCTTTACCCAATTGAATCAATTCAGCGGCATGACCGATACAATGCGTTGACGTCGCGCAAGCGGAAGAAATAGAGTAGGAGACACCATGAATTTTTAGTCCCGTTGCTAGTGCTGCCGATACCGAGCTGCCCATCGTTTTTGGTACTGCCATCGCACCAACACCGCGCAGACCTTTTTCACGCATCGCATCGACAGCATTGACGATATTCTCTGTAGAAGCGCCACCTGAGCTAGCTACCACACCCACTCGCGGATTATGGTTAATCACCTCAAGCGACAATCCAGATTGTTCAATAGCTGCCAACGCACTCACATAAGCATAGAGACTGGCGTCACTAAAAAAGCGTTTTAGCTTACGGTCAATCCCAGAGGTATCTAGCGCAGCGATATCAATACTGCCGCTGACTTGCGATTTAAAGCCATGTTCAGCATACGATTCGTTAAAGGTAATACCTGATTTGCCTTCTTTGAGGGCAGTGGTAACCGTGGCTAAATCATGTCCGATACAAGAGACAATCCCTGCTCCAGTGATGACAACGCGGCGCATACTCTATTCCTTATAATGATTATTTATACTAATATTAATGATGGTTAAGCTCATACTTAATCATAACTCAATTCACCGTATGATAGCTTATCAAGGGTACAAAATCTTTGTTCAATAGCAAAATAATGTCAGAAACCTTATTTTATTGAGGGAAACTATATAAACAAGTTTTCTAACAACAACACTCGAGACTAGGACAATATGTTAACTATTGCATGAGCTACATCAATCTATAACGAGATTTAGTCATATCAACTCATCATTCATATACTCAGTTATACGTTTAGATACAAAGTTTGTGTGACTAATAACATTGTTAACACTGACACTAACGATATGCTTTCGCTAAACTCATACACTGAATTCAAAAATGAACAGCTGTTCTTTATCATTTTATAAAAGTATTGCTTACCTTAAAAGTACGCTCTATATTAAGCAATGATCATCAAACAATAATTTAGATTAAATTAACTTAATCTTAAATTATAAGTTTTCCTGAACTCAGCAATATGAAAGTTTGGCAATCTTATTATAAAATATTTAAACTTAAAGCTTTCAACGATAACACTCTCAATGATAACAACAGTATTCATCATTATCTTAAGGACATAACAATGGCAAAGCGTATTACTCTTTCTCAAAGCATCAGTATGATTGGTCATTTCACTCGCAACAATCTTGAACGTGTCGGGTCGCTTATTGACAGCGCCAACGCTAAAACGGGTAAACCTCGTCAATACAAAGCCGTTAATTTGGGCGATGAAGACTACCAGCAGGACCTATTTCGTGAGCAGACCTTAAAAACAACTCAGCAATTACTGGGTACTCGTTTTGCCACTTATGGTAAATATGCCAAAAAATTCGTACCTAAGACGCTATTTGAATCTGTACTGGATAGTGCTTTTGTGAAAGTAGCGCAGTTGGCGTCTAATTGGAGTCAATTGGATTTGCCTAGCGAGCATCGTTTTGCTGATATTGCTCACTTAGATGATGAGCAGCGTTATGCGCTAGCGACGGATATTGCCAATCAAAACCGTGCCTTAGCGACTTTAGGTGGTATCACCGGACTCGCAGGTTTACCGGGTTTACTCGCCGATACATTATGGTTATTGCTTGTGTCACTACGCACCGTTTACCAACTAGCGGCTGTATATGACCAACCCTTGACTGGTAAACAAGGTATTAAAATGGCGTATGAACTGTTAGCGAATGCGGATTTAAGTAAGATGCAAGAAAAGCAAGCCTTACTTGCCGGTATTGGCGTCGGTAAAGGTTTGCTAGACAATGCACAAAATCGTGGTCTGCATAATGAGCTCAAAAATTTAGGGCTCAAAAATCATAACGTCAATTACTACGCTGAGCAAATCGATAACATCGCCAGTCAAGTTGGTATTGATCTTGACCAAATTAACCTGTCATGGATACGTAGACTATTACCGGTGACTGCTGTCATTGTGGGTATGCGCTATAATAGTCAATTAATTGACGAAGTCATTGGCGTTGCCCAAGCCACTTTTGCCCCTCAGCCTAAAATGGCAAATCGTGCCATTACCGATGATAGCGCTAGTGAAATGAGTGTTAAAAAGCCTGAAGATGATGCTCAAGATAAGTCGAGCGACAGCAAAGCTGACAACAATCAAACTGAAACACAGAAAGAGAAAAATGTAGAGGAAGTCAAGGACACTGCTGAAGTTGGCGTCAAAGAGGCGGACATCAACAACAAATCCGAGAAATCTACGACCACTACAGACTATAAAGAAGAGACGAAAGTTTCAACAGATGCTAAAAAATCTGAATCTGACAGCAAGTCTAAAAAAGATACCGATGTCAAAAGTGTTGATGCTAAAGGTACTGATGCTAAAGAGTCTAAGCAAAAAAGCCCTGCTAAAAAATAGCGTATGCGTGTGGTGAAGTAGCAAGTATAAGCTTAGCTAGCGGCTATAGCTAAGCTTATATTTAGCCAGTCATTTAGATAAAAAAGTGAGATATCAATAGATGTTTAAGGCGTCAGAAACACTCATTTAAAGGAGCGCCTTGAAAAATATTAATATATCACCATTTATTACTGGTAGACTTAGCGAACTCAAAGCACATCTGAGAATATTTGTAAAGTAAAACGAGCTATAAGTAGTTGAAATAGCAGCAACATATCTTTATAATACATTGTCCTAAAAATGGGTTCCCCAAAAACTGACGGATAACGTCAAGTGGCTGGTGGATTGACCCATTTTTTTGTTTTATACCAAACGGGAGAAGGATGCCTCATGGCAACAACTAACCAATTGATTCGCAAGGGTCGCAAAACCATCAAGGAAAAGTCAAAAGTTCCTGCGTTGCAAGCGTGCCCACAACGTCGCGGTGTATGTACTCGTGTATATACTACCACGCCTAAAAAACCTAACTCAGCCATGCGTAAAGTATGTCGTGTACGTTTGACTTCAGGCTATGAAGTATCAAGCTACATCGGCGGCGAAGGTCATAACTTACAAGAGCACAGTGTTGTTCTTATCCGTGGTGGTCGTGTAAAAGATCTACCAGGTGTACGTTATCACACCGTTCGTGGCGCACTTGACTGTGCAGGCGTAAAAGACCGTAAGCAAGGTCGTTCTAAATATGGTGCGAAGAAACCTAAAGCCTAATATTAGTAATAATATTAACTTAGACTCTATTCGTACAACCCATTAACTGTGCATGGGATTGGTGTCAATAGTTTGAGTATTTTATTTAGTTAGAATACCGCTATAACATACCACCATGCAGTAAGGCTGACTGACAACTTGCTGCTACGCCCCAAAATTATTGGCGGGTGCGAGATTGTGAATGTCAGACACTCCTGAAGAAAAGGATTATTATTATGCCAAGACGTCGCGTCGTTGCTACCCGTGAGATCCTACCGGATCCTAAGTTTGGTAGCCAAACCATCGCTAAATTCATCAATCACGTGATGAGCCATGGTAAAAAATCTACTGCTGAGCGTATCGTTTACGGTGCCCTTGAAACAGTCGCTCAAAAACGTAACATCGAAGATCCAGTAGCGTTCTTTGAAGACGTACTAGAAAACGTTCGCCCAATGGTTGAAGTGAAAGCTCGCCGTGTTGGTGGTGCAACCTACCAAGTACCAATGGAAGTACGCCCCTCCCGTCGTACCGCATTGGCTATGCGTTGGTTGGCTGAAGCTGCTGCTAAGCGTTCTGAAAAATCTATGGCTCTACGTCTTGCTGGCGAATTGTCTGATGCATCAGAAGGTAAAGGCAATGCTATGAAAAAGCGTGACGAAGTTCACCGTATGGCAGATGCTAACAAAGCATTCTCTCATTACCGCTTCTAAGCTTGCTTAGCGATTTATGTGCTGATAAATCAGACGCAATTATTTGCGATACTGGTTTATCAGCGCAAATCGTTAATGTGTATCACTATTATTATTTCTATTGATTGCCGCTCTCATTTATCCAACTGTTTATATGGTTTCTGTTATAACTTAAGTGATATGACTTAAATAGTAAACAGCTGCGTTGGCGGATATCTATCATAAAGTTGTTCTGAAAACAAAGTGTCCAAGATTTAATGCCATTATATTCTTAGGATTTACTCGTTGTTAATCGTATTAGGTTGATAAATGAGTAAAACGTAAAAGCCGACTGCTTTTATCAAGAATGTAAGGTAGAGACACACCATACATTTATACATACATGATTCCCCTAGGAAAACACTATGGCTCGTATAACTCCCCTAAAGCGCTATCGCAATATTGGTATTTCAGCGCACATTGACGCTGGCAAAACAACGACTACTGAGCGTGTTTTGTTCTATACCGGTGTCAGTCACAAACTTGGTGAAACGCATGATGGTGCGGCTACCATGGACTTTATGGAGCAAGAACAAGAGCGCGGTATTACCATTGCTTCTGCGGCGACCACTTGTTTTTGGTCAGGTATGGCCAAGCAGTTTGATGAACACCGTATCAACATCATTGACACCCCAGGTCACGTTGACTTCACGATTGAAGTTGAACGTTCTATGCGTGTGCTTGATGGCGCGTGCATGGTTTATTGTGCAGTAGGCGGCGTACAGCCACAGTCTGAGACCGTATGGCGTCAGGCAAATAAATATAAAGTGCCACGCTTAGCATTCATTAACAAAATGGATCGCGTTGGCGCAGACTTCTTCCGTGTTGTAGAACAAATCAAAACTCGTCTAGGTGGCAAGGCAGTACCATTGGTTATTCCAATTGGTAAAGAAGACACCTTTGAAGGCGTTGTTGATCTTGTGACTATGAAAGCCATCTATTGGGATGAAGCGTCTCAAGGTATGCAATACGAAGAACGTGAGATTCCAGCTGAACTACAAGAACAAGCAGAAGAGTATCGCGAGTATCTGGTAGAAAATGCTGCTGAAGCATCAGAAGAATTGATGAATGAATATCTAGAAAATGGTGAATTGTCTGTTGCACAGATTCATAGTGCCATTCGTCAGCTAACGATTAATAATGAAATTATCCCATTACTTTGTGGAACAGCCTTTAAAAACAAAGGCGTTCAGAAAATGTTGGATGCGGTTATTCAGTATCTTCCAGCACCAATGGATGTACCGGCTATTAAAGGCATTTTGGATGACAAAGACGAAAGCGAAGGCTTCCGTGAAGCATCAGATGACGAACCGTTTGCTTCTCTAGCGTTCAAAATCATGAACGACAAGTTCGTTGGTAACTTAACCTTCGTTCGCGTCTATTCAGGCGTGCTCAAGCAAGGTAGCAGCGTTTATAACCCAGTTAAAATGAAGCGTGAGCGCGTTGGCCGTATCGTACAGATGATGGCAGATGCTCAGGTCGAGCTACAAGAGATTCGTACTGGTGACATCGCAGCCTTAGTTGGCATGAAAGATGTGACCACTGGTGATACGCTATGTGACGAGCAAAATGTTATCACCCTTGAGCGTATGGAATTCCCAGATCCAGTTATCAGCCTAGCGGTTGAACCTAAGACTAAAGCTGACCAAGAAAGAATGTCAATTGCTCTAGGTCGTTTGGCGAAAGAAGATCCATCGTTCCGTGTACACACTGACGAAGAATCTGGTCAGACTATTATCAGCGGTATGGGTGAGCTACATTTAGAAATTCTTGTTGACCGTATGAAGCGTGAGTTTAACGTTGAAGCCAACATCGGTGCACCGCAAGTTGCTTATCGTGAAACGATTCGCGAAACGGTTGAACAAGAAGGCAAATTCGTACGTCAAACGGGTGGTCGTGGTAAATTTGGTCACGTTTGGTTACGTCTTGAGCCTATGGATCCAGCAGGCGACGTTCTTTATGAATTCGCTGAAGAAGTTGTTGGTGGTACAGTACCAAAAGAATTCCACGGTGCGGTTGATAAAGGTATTCAAGAGCGCATGAAAAACGGCGTACTTGCTGGTTATCCAATCGTTGGTGTTAAAGCGACTTTGTATGACGGTTCTTACCATGATGTTGACTCGGATGAGTTATCATTTAAAATGGCAGGTTCTATCGCTTTCCGTAAAGGTTTCATGGCTGCAAACCCAACGCTACTTGAGCCAGTAATGAAAGTAGAAGTTGAAACACCTGAAGATTACATGGGCGATATCATGGGCGATTTAAACCGTCGTCGTGGTTTGGTTCAAGGTATGGAAGACTTACCTGGTGGTACTAAGCAAATTCGTGCCGAAGTACCATTAGCGGAAATGTTTGGTTATGCCACACAAATGCGCTCAATGTCACAGGGCCGTGCAACGTACTCAATGGAATTCCAAAAGTACGCTGAAATTCCAAAATCAGTTGCTGCTGACATCATCTCTAAGTTCAACTCTAAAGATGGCGACGAGTAAGTAAATCCAATTAAAATGACAATAGAGTGTTAATCACTCGGTTGTCAGCTTTGAATATACCAATAACTTGTTAAAAGACTTGTTATTGGTCGCAATATTCTTATAATATCTGCACACTATATGTGCAACCTTTTAACAATTATCTAAATGTAGACAGAATTACTCTATAAGTTATTAGAGTCTGTCTCCAAATAAAGAGGAAAAACTCATGGCAAAGGCCAAGTTTGAACGCTTAAAACCACATGTCAACGTTGGTACCATCGGACACGTTGACCATGGTAAAACCACCCTTACCGCTGCAATCGCAACCGTAGCTGCAATCACTTCAGGCGGCGAAGCCAAAGACTACGCGTCTATTGACTCAGCCCCAGAAGAAAAAGCACGTGGCATCACCATCAACACCTCACACGTAGAATATGACACCCCATCACGTCACTACGCCCACGTCGACTGCCCAGGTCACGCCGATTATGTTAAAAACATGATCACCGGTGCGGCACAGATGGACGGCGCAATCTTAGTTGTATCTGCAACTGACGGCCCTATGCCACAAACACGTGAGCACATCTTGCTTTCACGTCAGGTTGGCGTACCGTACATCGTTGTGTTCATGAACAAATGTGACATGGTTGATGACGAAGAATTGTTAGAACTTGTAGAAATGGAAGTTCGCGAATTACTTAGCGACTATGATTTCCCAGGTGATGACACCCCAATCGTTAAAGGTTCTGCTACTGAAGCCCTAAAAGGCTCACAAGAAAAATACGGCCAACCAGCCGTAGTAGAACTACTAAACATCCTAGACACCTACATCCCAGAGCCAGAGCGTGACATCGACAAAGCATTCCTAATGCCAATCGAAGACGTCTTCTCAATCTCAGGTCGTGGTACCGTTGTAACCGGCCGTGTTGAATCTGGTATCGTTAAAGTTGGTGATGAAATCGAAATCGTCGGTATCCGTGACACTCAAAAAACCACCTGTACTGGTGTAGAGATGTTCCGTAAACTGCTTGACGAAGGTCGTGCAGGCGAAAACTGTGGCGTACTACTACGTGGTACTAAACGTGAAGACGTACAACGTGGTCAAGTACTTGCTAAACCAGGTTCTATCACCCCGCATACCAAATTTGACGCTGAAGTATATGTATTGTCAAAAGAAGAGGGTGGTCGTCACACACCATTCCTAAACGGCTATCGTCCACAGTTCTACTTCCGTACCACTGACGTAACTGGCGCAATCCAATTACAAGACGGTACTGAAATGGTAATGCCTGGTGATAACGTTGAGATGGGCGTAGAGCTTATCCACCCAATCGCTATGGACAAAGGTCTACGCTTCGCTATTCGTGAAGGCGGCCGTACTGTAGGCGCTGGTGTTGTTGCTAACGTTAACGTTTAAGACTGAATCTATCAGAGTAATCTGTTAGCTCAGCTCAACCGTTAGTCAAAAGCCATTCTCTTTATTGAGGGTGGCTTTTTTTGGCGTTGCTGAGTAAGTAGATAAAATAGGCACTTAAATAGGTAAGGTATGCCAAAGCACCTCACTATTAAATATAGCCTTTTTTGTTTAAGAAACTTTCAGTTTTTACTATTTTGCCACTAATTAAGTAATTAATAATATTAATAAAACAAAATAGCCTCTTAGAGGCTTGCATTCTATTTAAAATCTTGTATAATTAGCAGCCTTAACACCCCTAGGCGATTGGCTCAATTGGTAGAGCATCGGTCTCCAAAACCGAGGGTTGTAGGTTCGAGTCCTACATCGCCTGCCATCTTATTAGTATATCTTTGCTGTATTTCACCATCTCCAAAGCGAGTCCTTTATGAGCAATAATCAAGATAACCTCGAGAATAAGTTATCTGATGCCAAGGCGACGGCTAGTGGAATGCTGACTAAAAATAGCCATATTTCAGCGACCAATATGTCTGCTGTAGAAGTGGCTAAGACCAGCTCAGCAAAAGATGTGATGTTATGGCTACTGGCCATTGCAATTTTAATCGGTGCGACTTTAGTTAATCAATATTTACCAGGCTATTGGCAACCTGCCAATGATGTTTGGGTACGTATTGGAATTATTGTCGCCCTTTTTGTATTTGCGCTAGTATGTTTGGCACTGACCCATCAAGGCCGTGCCTTTAAAACGTTATTAAAAGATGCTGCCGTTGAATTACGCCGTGTCACTTGGCCAAGTAAAGATGAAACCTTTCAGTACACATGGCAAGTGATTGTCGTGATAGCCATTGCTGGATTATTTGTTTGGTTATTAGATAACTTTTTTAATTGGTTCGTCGGCTTATTCATTGGTTAAATATAGAGGATAGTGCAGAGCGTTAAAATCGTGTATTGCGAGTCGTTCTAGCTACTCATATTTAATCCAAAACTTATTTATAGCGATTAGGAGCGTGATATGCGTTGGTATATTGTCCAAGCGTTTTCAGGATATGAAAAACAAGTACAACGTTCATTAATCGAGCGCATTAATCGTAGTGACTTTGCTGAGTTTTTCGGCGATGTATTAGTACCTACTGAAGAAGTCGTCGAAATGAAAGACGGCAAAAAACGTAAAAGTGAGCGTAAGTTTTTTCCAGGATATGTATTGATCCAAATGGAAATGAACGATAATACTTGGCACATTGTTAAAGAATGTCCGCGTATTATGGGCTTTATTGGTGGTACACCAGAAACGCCTGCACCGATTACCCAAGTAGAAGCCGACCGCATTTTAAATCGCTTAAATCAAACTGAAGCGACGCCACGTCCGAAAACATTATTCGAGCCGGGTGAAGAGTTGTTAGTAATTGACGGTCCATTCACTGACTTTAAAGGGTTGGTTGAAAAAGTGGATTATGAGAAGTCCAAGTTACAGTTGACAGTAAATGTATTTAATCGACCCACTCAGGTTGAACTTGAGTTTAGTAAAGTTGAAAAACTAGACTAAACAATTATAACCCGGGCAGCTGTTATTACCTTAAAATTTATGATTGTAAGACATTAAGGTAACAGGCGTTATGACCCACTTAGGAGAGAATCATGGCTAAGAAGATTGATGGTTACATCAAACTGCAAGTCCCTGCAGGTAAAGCAAATCCTTCACCACCTATTGGTCCAGCATTGGGTCAAAAAGGCGTGAACATCATGGCATTCTGTAAAGAATTTAACGCTGCGACTTCAGGTCAAGAGCCAGGTCTACCGATCCCAACTGAGATCACGGTATACAGCGATAAATCTTTTACCTTTATCATGAAGTCTCCACCAGCGGCATACTTATTGCGTAAAGCTGCAGGCGTTGCTAAAGGTTCAGGCACACCAAATACCGCTAAAGTCGGTACGGTAAATCGTGCTCAACTTGAAGAAATTGTTAAGACTAAAGATGCAGACTTAACTGCAGCTGATCTTGATGCTGCTGTTCGTACCGTTGCTGGTACTGCCCGTTCAATGGGTATTACCGTGGAGGGTGTATAATAATGTCTAAGCTAACCAAACGTCAAAAAGAAATCAATAGCCGTATCGATAACGATAAGCTATACACGATTGAAGAAGCGGTTCAAATTTTAAATGATTTACCACCTCTTAAATTCAAAGAGTCTATCGATATCGCCGTAAACTTGGGTGTTGATCCACGTAAATCTGACCAAGTCGTTCGTGGCGCAACCAACCTACCTGCGGGTACTGGTAAAACCAAACGCGTTGCTGTATTTGCTCAAGGTGCTGCTGCTGAAGCCGCCAAAGAAGCGGGTGCTGACATCGTTGGTTTTGAAGACCTAGCTGAATCAATTAAAGCGGGCAACATGGACTTCGATGTCGTTATCGCTGCTCCTGATGCTATGCGTGTGGTTGGTCAATTAGGTACTATCCTAGGCCCACGTGGTCTAATGCCTAACCCTAAAGTCGGTACGGTTACGCCTAACGTTGCTGAAGCAGTTCTTAACGCTAAAGCTGGTCAAGCACAGTACCGTGTTGATAAAGCTGGTATTATCCATACTACAGTTGGTCAAGTTGGCTTTACTGCTGAACAAGTTGTGGAAAATGCCCAAGCTTTATTAGCTGATCTACGTCGTGCTAAGCCTGCTACGTCTAAGGGTGTTTACATCAAACGTATCACTTTATCTAGCACTATGGGTCCAGGTATTGCTATTGATGCCGTACCGCATCGCCTTAACAAATAAGACGAGCACTAAAAATTCTTGTTTATTATCATGTCCCTTTATTTAAGAGCAGATAATAAACAAACCCAATTTTAAATATTAGGTCAGCGTAGCACACGCTACGCTGTCTAAGACCGTAGGTAAAGAGCGGTTTATCAAGGTTACTAACAAGTATTAACTTATTAGTAACCTTAACAAGCTGCTGTTGTTAATCGACGACAGATGAAAATCTTAGTTGGCCTACGCAGACGGTGACCCACCCAGTTGTTGATAAAAGCCGATAGGGCAACCTATTACTTGATGTCATTCTGATAACGGTGCCGTAATCAGTCGTTATTAGTAGGCTTGAGTGTTATAAAGCTGCTAATAACGTGTCGTATCAAGTCAGTCTTAGCGAGTCGTTTAAGTTAATACTTAAGGTATTGTAGACTTAAACCATGAGCGGATTGGTAAGATTAAAGGAGTCAACTTATGGCATTAACGCTAGAGCAAAAACAACAAGTTGTGGCTGAAGTGTCTGAAGTTGCTGCTAATGCTTACTCAGCAGTAGCTGCCGAATATCATGGTATTGGTGTTGCAAAGCTTACTAAGCTGCGCGAACAAGCCCGTGAAAAAGGCGTCGTTTTGAAAGTGGTAAAAAATACCCTAGCAAAACGTGCGTTTGAAGGCACTAAGTTTGAGAGCATGTCAGACCGTATGACTGGTCCATTACTTTTGGCTTTCTCTATGGAAGATTTGGGATCTGCCGCTCGAGTCATTTTTGACTTCAGCAAAGATCACAAAGCCCTTGAGACCAAATTGGTATCAGTTGGTGGTGTTGTTTATGGTCCAGAAGATCTAGAGCGCGTATCGAAGCTTCCAACTCGCGACGAAGCAATCTCTATCTTGATGGCTACTATGAATGCACCAGTTACCAAGCTTGTTCAAACTATGAACGCTGTTCCTAGTAAGCTTGTTCGCACGGTAGCAGCAATCAAAGACGCAAAAGAAGCTGCTTAATTGCTTGTTTTAACGTAACTTTGACATCGCCGATTGTACTTTATTGCCAACACTATTTGAAAATTTGGCAAGCAATCCAGGCGATTTTAAAATCAATTAAATTTTATCAGATAACGGAGAGTTCTCATGGCACTATCTAAAGATGACGTGTTAAACGCAATCGCTGAAATGTCAGTAATGGATATCGTTGAATTAATCAGCGCTATGGAAGAAAAATTCGGCGTAACTGCTGCTGTTGCTGCTGCACCTGCTGCTGCTGGTCCTGCTGCTGCTGCTGCTGAAGAAAAAGACGAGTTTGACGTAATTCTTGCCAGCTTTGGCGAGAAGAAAGTTGGTGTAATTAAAGCCGTACGTGAAGCTACTGGTCTTGGCTTGAAAGAAGCGAAAGATTTGGTTGAGAGCGCTCCAGCTCCAATCAAAGAAGGCGCTAACAAAGCTGAAGCTGAAGAGTTGAAAAAGAAACTTGAAGAAGCTGGTGCAACTGTTGAATTAAAATAAGCTTTGCTTATCTTAATGTTGTACAAAAAAAGCTGGTGATGCATTGCATTGCTGGCTTTTTTTTGCTATAATTAATAGCTTGACCTTTTGTGTCTGCCAATATACGTAAGCATTAATACGGTGGATACCCATCAAAAGGACAGACAATATACATGCACGCAACTTGTCAGTTTTTAAGAGTAGTTTAATATAGGCTAAACGTCAGTAGATGTTTGGCATTTTTGCGTCTGCAAGCTTTTCTATTGTTAATAACGTTTATATTGCCTCCAATTTATTTTACTTTTAATATCTTACTTTTAAATAGTCTAGCATGGTTTGACTGTCAGTACCGGATTTGTAGGCAGTAGGTTTCAGCGACGATATTGTTTATCTCTCATATATTTACTATGATTTAAAAACAAAGTGCTTGAAGATAGACCGTTTAATACGGTTAATCATTGAAATTTTAAGTAAAAGTAATCATATCTTAGTATTAATTTTAGAAAGGTATTGGTTTTAGAAATTTAAAAATCTCATCCTAATTTGACAGTTCAGTTTCGACTCAATTAAGTATTGGTTTGTTAAGAAAGCTTATTAATCCTAGTTGTTGTAACAATCGTTTTTATTATTATCGTTTACGTTGCTAAGTTTGCATAGATTAATGCACGCTGGCCACGCTTCTCATTTGTTTTCACGTTTACTGTAAGGACTCTCGATGGCATATTCTTATACTGAAAAAAAGCGTATTCGCAAAAGTTTTGCTGAATTGCCCACTGTGATGGACATTCCCTATTTGTTGTCTATCCAAGTAGATTCCTACGAGCATTTTTTGCAAGAACACAAAAAGCCAAAAGCTCGTGAGAATACCGGTCTGCAAGCTGCGTATTCCTCTATTTTTCCGATCGAAAGTCACTCAGGTAATGCTGAGCTACAGTTCGTTGAATATTATTTAGGTACGCCTGAATTTGATGAGCGTGAATGTATCTTACGTGGTTCCACGTTTGCTGCACCAATGCGCGTTAAAATTCGTCTGATTATTAAAGATAAAGACAGCAAAGATAAAGACAGCAAAGCGGCGATTAAAGATATTCGTGAGCAAAGTGTTTATATGGGTGAAATCCCATTAATGACCAATAACGGTACTTTTATTATTAATGGTACGGAACGGGTTATCGTCTCTCAGCTACATCGTTCACCGGGTGTGTTCTTTGACCACGATAAAGGTAAGTCACATTCAAGTGGTAAAGTGCTGTATAACGCGCGTATTATTCCTTACCGTGGTTCTTGGTTAGACTTTGAGTTTGATGCTAAAGACTTGGTATTTGCTCGTATTGACCGTCGTCGTAAATTACTGGCGTCTATTATTTTGCGTGCGTTAGGTTTAAGTACTGGCGAGATTTTAGATTTGTTCTTTGAAAAAGTAGCCGTTTATAAAGGCGAAGAACAATTTGAGATTGATCTGGTTGCCGATCGTCTGCGTGGCGAAATGGCACAGTTTGACATCGTCACGCCTAATGGTGATGTGGTCGTTGAGCAAGGCAAACGTATTAATGCGCGCCGTATTCGTCAGTTAGAAGAAGCGGGTATGACGAAAATATCTGTACCTGATGAATATTTATACGAGCGTATTTTAGCTGAAGACATCATCGTTAATGGTGAAGTTATCGCTAAAGCGAACACGCTTATTGATCATGAATTATTGGTGAAGTTAAGCGCGTTTGAAGCCAGTGATTCTATCAAAGAAATCAGCATTCTATTTACCAATGATATTGATCAGGGCAGTTATATTGCCGACACGCTACGTGCTGATAGTACCTCAACTCGCGAAGAAGCGTTGGTTGAAATCTATAAAGTCATGCGTCCAGGTGAGCCACCAACGATTGAAACCGCTGAAAAATTATTCGACAGCATGTTCTTTAACGCTGATCGTTATGACTTATCCAATGTCGGTCGTATGAAATTCAACCGTCGTTTAGGGTTAGAATTTGATAATACGGATGATCCTGATATTCAGCGTGAACGTAGTGTGTTGACCAACGCCGATATCGTTAATGTGTTAAAAGAATTGATTGAGATTCGTAACGGTCGCGGCGAAGTCGATGATATTGACCATTTAGGTAACCGTCGTATTCGTTCGGTTGGTGAGATGGCTGAAAACCAATTCCGTGTTGGTCTAGTACGTGTTGAGCGTGCCGTTAAAGAGCGTTTAAGCTCAGCTGAATCTGATAACTTGTCACCACAAGATTTGATTAACTCCAAGCCTGTTGCGGCTGCGGTTAAAGAATTCTTTGGTTCAAGTCAGTTGTCACAGTTTATGGATCAGAACAATCCATTGTCTGAAGTGACGCATAAACGCCGTGTATCTGCGTTAGGACCCGGTGGTCTGACCCGTGAACGTGCAGGCTTTGAAGTACGTGACGTTCATGACACCCATTATGGTCGCGTATGTCCGATTGAAACTCCTGAAGGTCCAAACATTGGTCTGATTAACTCATTGGCTACCTTTGCTAAAACCAACAGCTTTGGCTTCTTAGAGACGCCTTATCGCCGTGTGGTTGATGGTAAAGTAACTGACGTTATTGAATATTTATCAGCGATTGAAGAAGTAGGTACGGTCATTGCACAGGCTGATTCACCAGTAACCGCCGATGGCGCGTTATCTGATGAGATGGTCAGTGTGCGTAGCTATGGTGAATTTGTCCGTATGCCGCCAGAAAAAGTGACGCATATGGATGTGTCGCCAAGTCAGGTAGTATCGGTCGCAGCAGGTCTAATTCCGTTCCTAGAGCATGACGATGCTAACCGTGCCTTGATGGGCTCGAACATGCAACGTCAGGCAGTTCCTACGCTACGTGCTGATAAGCCGTTAGTAGGTACAGGTATGGAACGTCACGTTGCTCGTGACTCTGGTGTTTGTGTCATCGCTAAGCGTGGCGGTGTAATTGAAGATGTTGATGCCTCACGTGTTGTTGTTCGTGTTAACGAAGATGAGATGATTGCTGGTGAAGCCGGTATTGATATCTATAACTTGGTTAAATATACACGCTCTAACCAGAACACTTGTATCAACCAACGTATTATTGTTAACCAAGGCGATGCTATTGCTGTAGGTGATATCTTGGCTGATGGTCCGTCAACGGATCTTGGTGAGTTGGCATTGGGTCAGAACATCCGCATCGCATTTATGCCGTGGAATGGTTACAACTTCGAAGATTCAATCTTGCTCTCTGAAAAAGTCGTGAAAGAAGATCGTTTCACCACTATTCACATCCAAGAATTGACTTGTGTGGCGCGTGATACGAAGCTTGGTACGGAAGAAATTACTGCCGATATTCCAAACGTTGGTGAAGCGGCTCTATCAAGCCTTGATGAAGCGGGTATCGTTTATATCGGTGCCGAAGTAGATGCTGGTGATATCTTAGTGGGTAAAGTGACGCCAAAAGGTGAAACGCAACTGACGCCAGAAGAGAAACTACTGCGGGCTATCTTTGGTGAAAAAGCGGCTGATGTTAAAGACACCTCACTGCGTGTTCCAACATCAAGCAAAGGCACTGTAATTGATGTACAAGTCTTTACCCGTGATGGTGTTGAAAAAGATGCGCGTGCAAGAGCGATTGAAAAATCACAGCTTGATAGCTATCGTAAAGATTTAAAAGAAGAGCTACGTATTTTTGAAGAAGCGGCTCGTGGTCGTATCGCAAGCTTGTTAGATGGTCAAAAAGTAAGCGGTGGTTCTGGTTTAAAAGCCGGTACGGTTATGGCTGCTGCTGACATGAAAGGCATGAGCCTTGAGACGTTACTTGATATTCAGCCTGTTGAAGAAGAGATCTCTGAACGCTTGACCCAAATTGCAGAATATTTGGTTGATAAGCAAAAAGACATCGATAGCAAGTTTGCTGAGAAAAAACGCAAATTGACTGCTGGCGATGACTTGCAACATGGCGTACAAAAAATTGTTAAAGTTTATTTAGCAGTTAAGCGTCGCATTCAGCCTGGTGATAAAATGGCGGGTCGTCATGGTAACAAAGGTGTGGTATCACGCATTATGCCGGTTGAAGATATGCCATATGATGAGCATGGTAACACGGTTGATATCGTCCTGAATCCACTGGGCGTACCATCGCGTATGAACATCGGTCAGGTACTCGAGACTCACTTAGGTATGGCTGCGAAAGGCTTGGGCGAGAAAATTGATGGTATGCTGAAGTCACAAGCAGCAATCAAAGATTTGCGTGATTTCTTAGACCAAATTTATAATAAAGTTGGTGGTGAGCAAGTCGATCTTGATAGCTTGACTGATGACGAGATCCTGGCATTATCAGACAATTTACGTGCAGGCGTACCTATGGGTACGGCAGTATTTGATGGTGCGCATGAGCATCAAGTTAAAGACTTGTTAGAGCTTGCTGGTCTATCAAGAGACGGTCAGCAAACCTTATATGACGGTCGTACCGGTCAGAAGTTTGACCGTAAAGTGACGGTTGGTTACATGTATATGCTCAAACTTAACCATTTGGTTGATGACAAGATGCATGCACGTTCAACCGGTTCTTATTCGCTAGTGACGCAGCAACCGCTTGGTGGTAAAGCGCAATTCGGTGGTCAGCGCTTCGGTGAGATGGAAGTATGGGCCCTAGAAGCTTATGGTGCGACGTACACCTTGCAAGAAATGCTAACGGTGAAATCGGATGACGTTGAAGGTCGTACCCGTATGTACAAAAACATCGTCGATGGTGAGCAATATATGGATCCAGGCATGCCTGAGTCATTTAACGTACTGACCAAAGAAATCAAATCATTGGGTATTAATATTGAGCTAAAACAAAGTAACTAAGTTTAATTAAATCCTATATTCGATTTTATTTTTAAACTTAGTTGTCAACTAAAAGCAGCAGCGATAAGGCATGCTGCTTTTAGTGACTTATCTCAACCCTATTCATTGCCTTCATTCATCTCATTAGCGTTATATTGCGCTGTCAGGTGATTATAAAGATAACGGAGAAGCAACTTGAAAGATTTACTCGATATCATGCAAAGCCCTACCGGCAACGGTAACCGTGAGTTTGATAGCATCCAAATTACCTTAGCCTCACCTGACGTCATTAAGTCATGGTCGCATGGTGAAGTGAAAAAGCCTGAAACCATTAACTATCGCACCTTTAAGCCTGAACGTGACGGTCTGTTCTGCGCCAAGATTTTTGGCCCTGTAAAAGATTTTGAATGTTTATGTGGTAAATACAAGCGTCGTAAGTTCCAAGGCGTTATCTGTGAAAAATGTGGCGTTGAAGTCACTACCGCTAAAGTGCGCCGTGACCGCATGGGTCATATTGACCTAGCCAGTCCTGTTGCGCATATTTGGTTCTTAAAATCATTACCAAGCCGCATCGGTCTGTTATTAGACATGACGCTTCGTGATATCGAACGCGTCCTATATTTTGAAAGCTATATCGTCACTGAGCCGGGTCTGACTTCTTTAGAGAAGTACCAATTGCTTGATGATGAAGATTATTTCAAAGCGTTGGAAGAGTTTGGTGATGAATTTGTCGCCAAGATGGGCGCAGAAGCGATTCAAGACCTATTAAAAGATATCGATTTAGACATCGAGATTGATGATTTGCGTGAAGCGATTCCACAAACAGGTTCTGAGACGAAGCTTAAGAAAATGTCTAAGCGTCTTAAATTATTAGAAGCGTTCCGCGATTCTAATAATAAACCTGAATGGATGGTCATGACCATCTTGCCAGTACTACCACCAGATTTGCGCCCGCTAGTACCACTAGAAGGTGGACGTTTTGCAACGTCAGATTTAAATGACTTGTATCGCCGTGTGATCAACCGTAACAACCGTCTTAAGCGTCTGCTTGAATTAAGCGCGCCTGATATCATCGTACGTAACGAAAAACGTATGTTGCAAGAGTCAGTAGATGCGTTGTTAGACAACGGTCGTCGCGGTCGTGCGATTACGGGTAGTAACAAGCGTCCATTGAAATCTTTGGCTGATATGATCAAAGGTAAGCAAGGTCGTTTCCGTCAGAATTTGCTTGGTAAACGTGTTGATTATTCTGGTCGTTCTGTAATCGTTGTTGGTCCAACGTTACGTTTGCATCAGTGTGGTTTGCCGAAGAAAATGGCACTTGAACTATTCAAGCCATTTACTTATAACAAGCTATTATCACATGGTTTAGCGACGACGATTAAAGCTGCCAAAAAGATGGTAGAGCGTGAAGAGCCACAAGTGTGGGATATGCTAGCGATGGTCATTCGTGAGCATCCAGTACTCTTGAACCGTGCGCCAACCCTTCACCGTTTGGGTCTACAGGCATTTGAGCCAGTACTGATTGAAGGTAAAGCGATTCAGCTACACCCATTGGTTTGTACTGCGTTTAACGCCGACTTTGACGGTGACCAAATGGCAGTTCACGTACCGTTGACCCTAGAAGCACAGCTTGAATCACGTGCCTTGATGATGTCCACCAACAACATCTTGTCACCTGCTAATGGTGAGCCAATTATCGTACCATCGCAAGACGTTGTATTGGGTCTGTATTATATCAGTCGCTCATCAGTGAATGCTAAAGGCGAGGGCATGATTTTTGCCACCGTTAATGAAGCTTTACGTGCGATTGGTTCTAACGACTTACACGTCAATGCCAAAATTAAAGTACGTGTGACTGAAACGCATATTGACGAAGAAGGCAATCATACTAAAGAGACGAGTATCAAAGATACCGTTGCAGGTCGTCTATTAATTTGGAACATCATGCCAGTTGGTATGGCGTTTGAAGAATGTAACCAAGAGATGACCAAGAAAAACATCTCACGTCTTATCAACTCTTGCTATCGTAAGATGGGTGTGAAAGACAGCGTTATGTTCGCTGACCAATTGATGTATCTTGGTTTTGCACAAGCGACGTTATCTGGTGTTTCAATTGGTCTGGATGACATGGTCATTCCGCCATTGAAAAAACAAATCATCGAAGTTGCCGAAGCTGAAGTGCGCGAAATTGAAGATCAATTCGAGCAAGGCTTTGTGACGGCTGGTGAGCGTTATAATAAAGTAGTTGATATCTGGTCACGTACCAATGACAAAGTCGCCAAAGCGATGATGGATAACTTGGCAACGGATAAAGTAATTAATGCGCAAGGCATCGAGGAAGAGCAAAAGTCATTTAACTCTATCTTCATCATGTCAGATTCTGGTGCTCGTGGTAGTGCGGCGCAGATTCGTCAGCTTGCTGGTATGCGTGGCTTGATGGCTAAACCGGATGGCTCAATTATTGAGACCCCGATTAAAGCCAACTTCCGCGAAGGTTTGACCGTACTTCAGTACTTTATCTCGACTCACGGTGCACGTAAAGGTCTTGCGGATACGGCATTGAAAACGGCTAACTCCGGTTATCTGACGCGTCGTTTGGTTGACGTGGCACAAGATTTGGTTATTACAACCGACGACTGTGGCACTGATGTGGGCTTGCTCATGACGCCGCATATTCAAGGTGGCGAGATCATTGAAAAGCTTGGCGATCTTGTATTGGGTCGTGTGACGGCACGTGATGTCACCTACAATGATGATGAATCAAAAATCTTAATTCCAGCGGGTACGTTAATTGACGAGCATTGGGTCGATGTACTTGACGACAATGCGATTGATGATATCTGGGTGCGCTCGGTCATTACTTGTAATGTGGCGCATGGTGTTTGTGCACAGTGTTATGGTCGTGACCTTGCCCGTGGTCATAAAGTCAATATCGGTGAATCTGTTGGTGTTATGGCAGCCCAGTCGATCGGTGAACCTGGTACTCAGTTAACCATGCGTACGTTCCACGTTGGTGGTGCCGCAAGTTCAGCATCAGTGGACAATAGCATTTCTGTACGTAGCGCGGGTCAAGCACATTTTGAGAATATGAAAACCGTTGAGCATATTGATGGTCACTTGGTTATCGTATCGCGCTCAGCTGAAATTGCCTTAACCGATGAGTTAGGTCGTGAGCGTGAACGTTATAAAGTACCTTACGGTTCAAGCGTACTTGTGAAAAATGAAGAACAAGTCGAAGGCGGTCAAACTATCGCTAAATGGGATCCGCACACGCATCCTATCATCACAGAATTCGCTGGTACCGCACGCTTTAGTGAAATCACTGATGGCTTGACGGCTACCGTAAAAGTTGATGATGCGACTGGTATGAGCTCGTTTGAGATTCTTGCGACGCGTGACCGTTCAAGCTCAGCAAAAGACTTACGTCCGGCGATTATCTTGAACACCGACGAAGGTAAAGAAGTGGTTTACTTCTTACCGGCTGAAACCATCATTCGTGTTGGCGATGGTGAAAAAGTAGCAGCAGGTTCGATTCTAGGTCGTGTACCGCAGGCCTCATCAGGTACCAAAGATATTACCGGTGGTCTACCACGCGTAGCCGACTTATTCGAAGCCCGTCGTCCAAAAGATCATGCGATTATGGCAGAGATGAGTGGCGTCGTCAGCTTCGGTAAAGAAACCAAAGGTAAAAACCGCTTTATTATTACTAATGAAGATGGTGAAATACATGAAGAGCTGATTCCGAAATGGCGTCAGATTAACGTCTATGAAAATGAGACCGTAGCACGCGGTGAAGTTATTGCTGATGGTCCACAAAACCCGCACGATATCTTACGCCTTAAAGGTCAAACCGCGCTTGCTGACTATATCGTTAACGAAGTACAAGACGTATACCGCTTGCAGGGTGTAAAAATCAACGACAAGCACATTGAAGTTATTATTCGTCAAATGTTGCGTAAAGTTGAGATCACAGATAGCGGCGACTCAAATCACTTTAAAGGTGACCAAGTTGAATATGTTGATATCAAAGCACTTAACGAAAAACTAACGGCGGAAGACAAATTCCCAGTTCAGTTTGAGCGTCAGCTGCTAGGTATCACCAAAGCCAGCTTGGCAACCGAAAGCTTTATCTCAGCCGCGTCTTTCCAAGAAACCACGCGTGTATTAACGGCAGCTGCAGTAATGGGCAAAGTCGATGAGCTACGTGGTCTGAAAGAAAACGTGGTGGTTGGTCGTTTGATTCCTGCTGGTACGGGGCTTGCTTACCATAAAGCTCGTAAAGAGAAAGCTGAGCAGAAGCTGCAGGATAAAGACATCAATGCTGCATTTGATATCACAACGGCAAATAGTGATACTAAAGACTTCACTAGCTTTGATGAAGCATTTGCACAAGAGCTGAGCCAAGGTAGTCAATCTTAATAGGTTTAAGCTAACTTAGTTGGTGCAGTATTCCACCGTAAGCATAATATAAAAAAGCCAGTCTTGTTACTGGCTTTTTTATGCGTTGACACAAATGAAAATGCTAAGCGTGTTATAGACAGGCGCTTGACAACTTAAATATAACTATATCTATCATGATAGTTAATTTAGAACTCAAGGCTGGAGTGGTAATATTATTCAGCTATTACTTTCATTATGGTTCTATGACGCTATGCGCCTGCAACAGGCGTTAAAGTCATATAGAGGTTAGGGTGCAGTTAGCGGTTAATAGGGGTAATGGCTATAATAATGAAAAACAAAGCGTGAAAAAAGCAAGCGTGAGCCAAGCGTTTGGATGATCTTCATTGGTTAGTGCCATACAAAGTATATTTGCATGAAATAGTTAATAAAAAATGCTCGCTCAATGATAACTGAGCGAGCATTTTTAATGACTGTTTTAGGTAGATGCTACATTGTCATCGTATGACAAGCTATTGGTGCGTAAGTTTATACTTAAGTAACTGCTTTATTCTGGCATTGGCGGCATACTGTCAGTGGGTGTAGCTTTCAATGGTTTTTGTGATACGCTATCCTTGTTGCGATCGGGTGCTGCTAAGCGTTTATTACCGATGCCGTCAGTATTCTGTTCTAATGTCAGATCAGGTTCGGGCTGCTTGCGCTGCTGTTTTTTTGGCGTAGTTGGTTTTGCCACCTCGCCAGTTTCATTTTCTAGTTCATCATCAGGAACAATGATGCCGTCATCGGTCATTTCTATAATTCGCTGTTTTTGTTTTATCGATTTTGCGCGATTATTAAGCGATACCCATTGATGAGGTGTGCCTTTAAGCTGGGCTCTCATAAAGTCTATCCATACGGGTAGCGCTGCGACACCGCCATATTCACGGCGACCTAGAGTTGCTGGCTGATCAAAACCCATCCATACTATTGTGGCGTTAGTTGGATGAAATCCTGCAAACCATGCATCTTTAGCTTCGTTGGTTGTACCTGTTTTGCCACCAATATCATTACGACCCAACGCTCTCGCTTTTGTTGCTGTACCGTGCTGTACCACCTCACGTAAGATACCTGCCATCTCATAAGCGACACGTGGTTTTAAAATTCGTGGTGCTTGAACTGCTGGAACGTATTGAACTAGAGGTGCTTTGAGACGATCTGCCGCTGGACTGGCATCGTAAGTGCTAAGATTAAGTGCTTTAATATAGTCTTCTTTATCTTGTGCTTCTTTTTTAATTTTATCAGCCGTAGATAGTTTAGTCTTTTTAACTTTTTCTAAATCTTTATCAGCGGTATCGATAGGTTTGTTATGCTCTTCAATCAGCTTTTTATTGACATCAACGAGTTGTTCGTTAAAACATAACGCGCAAGCCTGCTTTGGATTCGCTTGAAACAATAATTTATTATCATAATTATAAATTTGTTCAATAAAATAAGGCTGAACACGGTGCCCGCCATTAGCAAAGGTGGCATAAGCCGTTGCCATTTGTAGCGGTGTTGCCTGTCCTGCACCAAGCGCCAGTGATAAAGTCGTTGGCAGCTTTTCTTTATCCAAACCGAATTGATCCAGTAAACTTAAGGTATCTGAGATACCAATGGCTTGGAGCAGTCGTATCGATACTAGGTTACGAGACAAATATAAACCGCGACGTAAGGGAATATCACCTAAGAAACGCCCGTCTGAGTTTTTAGGTTTCCAGTCGCCCACTTGAATGGGACGGTCGGAGACAATACTGTCAGGACGATAGCCTTTTTCTAAAGCAGCGGTATAGACGAGTGGTTTGATAGTTGAGCCCGGCTGGCGCCAGCCTTGTAGCGCTCGGTTAAATTTACTGTGGTTAAAATCAAAACCACCAACCAATGCTCTGACTGCACCATTATCTGGGTTTAATGATACTAAGCTTCCTTGCACATCAGGAACTTGTGCCAATTTCCAATTACCATTATCAGTCTTAATTAAGCGAATGATGTCATTTTTACTGACAATCTGTGCGGCATTTCCGGGAGAGTTACCGATACGGTCGGCTGAAAAGTGCTTGCGCGCCCAGCTCATGCCTGACCATTCTACCGTGGCGTTTTCTCCAGAAGGTAGAGTGGCTTCAAAACTGCGTGAGCTGACTTTAGTGACTTTAGCAGGAATCATGCTACCGTAAGGTCGGAATTTTTCTAACGGTTCATCATTGGCTTCCGCACCGCGCCAACCGTGGCGATGATCATAAGATACCAAGCCTTTTAATACTGCCGATTCGGCATCAATTTGTGCTTGACTATCGACCGTGAGGCGAACGCGCCAGCCACCGTTAACGACTTGTTCACCGTAACGATTAACTAAAGCATAACGCGTCATTTCTGCCAAATACGGCATATTGACGTCGAGCTTTTCTTGATAAAGGTTCAGACCAATTGGAGCACTAACCGCGGTATCATGTTGAGCTTTAGTAATATAGCCAAGCTCATGCATACGCCCAATAATCCAGTTACGTCGTGTTAGAGCACGGCTGGGATTGGCAACAGGGTTGTATTTAGAAGGCGCTTTCGGCAAACCTGCCAACATCGCCATCTCAGCAATCGTAAGGTTTTCTAAAGACTTGCTATAATATTTTTTAGCAGCCGCACGAATGCCGTATGCCCCTTCGCCTAGATATATTTTATTGACATATAAGGTCAAAATCTCATTTTTGCTGAGCTCATCTTCCATTTTTCGGGCGACAAACAGCTCAGTAAGCTTACGGTTTAAGGTACGTTCAGAGCTTAAAAAATAGTTTTTGGCAACCTGCATCGTGATGGTAGAACCACCGGTTTGACCATCGTCTTCGGTGACGACTTCGGTGACTGCCCGACCAAGACCCTTAATACTAATGCCACTATGCTGGAAAAAGGAGGAGTCTTCCGCCGCCAAAAAGGCATGGGTTAGGTCTGTTGGTATCTGTTCAAAGGTAACAGGAAGCGATAAACGGTTGCCATATTGACCAATTAGCTTATTATCACTGCTATAAATTTGTAATGGCATCTCTAAACTTGCCGTTTTCATCTCTTGAATACTTGGCAAGGTAGGCGCTAAATACATCGCCATTCCATAAAAACCAATGGGTACGGCAAGGGCTAAAATCACTGCCAACGCCAAGCAGGCGATAAAAAGCCCCACAAAAAAGTGAATCAGACGAACGGTAGCAATGTTTTTGGTCATAGTTAGACTTATCGGTTAAAATTTGCAACAAATAGTATATTATACCTCGAACAAAAAGAGCAGGTCATACTAAAAGTGTAATTTCTCTACATAGTATCTTTAAGTACTTGAATCTCGCTACTAAGTAACGTATTGTAGTCATTTCTTACAAATAGCTACTACATTGTATAATTATAATTAATATAAAGGATAGAGGTTGTGAGACTATTTTCTCCCAGAGGTCGACATTTAGTTGGGGTAGATGTCTGCGCCACCTCAGTAAAGATCGTTGACATACAACGACAGCAAGGAATATTCCACCTGAAATCTTATGGTATCGAAAGATTACTGCCAGGTGCTGTGGTGGATAAGCTGATTATAGATACTGAGGCAGTTGGTGATGCGCTATCATTGTTAGCCAGACGTTGTCAGGTAAGTGGTAGCGATGCGGCTACTGCAGTTTCAGGCTCGTCAGTGATTACTAAAATCATTGATATGGATATGGCACTTAGTGATGTCGAGCGTGAGGCTCAAATTCGTTTAGATGCGGATCAGTACATTCCTTACCCATTAGAAGAGGTCAATCTTGACTTTGAGGTATTGGGTCCGTCGCTGATAGGTGACAATCTAGTACAAGTGTTGCTAGCCGCTTCGCGTTCAGAAAACGTCGAACAGCGTGTTGATGCGCTGACCTTTGGTGGGCTAAAAACTAAAATCATGGATATTGAGTCACACGCTATTGAGCGCGCCTATGGGCTGATGGTTGACTCTCTTAGTGATATGCCAGAATTAGTGGCTTTGGTCGATATTGGTCATAATCAAACCACTTTATATGTTGCCAAAAATGGTGAGTTTGTTTATAGCCGTGAACAACTTTTTGGTGGTGCACAGTTGACTGAGGCGATTCAAAATCGTTATGGCTTATCCTTTGAAGAGGCGACTGTTAATAAGCGTGAGCGTACGCTACCCGATGATTATTATCCAGAAATACTGACGCCTTTTATGGAAGGTGCTATCCAACAGATTACACGCTCTTTACAATTTTACTTTTCTTCCAGTCAATATAATAATATTGACCATGTGGTGTTAGCTGGTGGTAGTAGCTCTATTCCTGGTCTTGCAGGTATGGTGCAACAAAAGTTGGGTGTACCGGTCACTGTCGCCAACCCTTTTATTAATATGACAATTGATCCTTATATAGACAGTGAGCAGCTGGCAATTGATGCCCCAAGCTTAATGGCTGCGTGTGGTCTGGCATTAAGGAGCTTTGATTAATGGCTCGTATTAACCTATTACCTTGGCGACAAGAAGAACGCGCACGTCGTAATAAAGAGTTTATGACTTTAGTAGTTGCAGTTACCTTACTGGCGCTATTAGCGGCATTTGCGACGTGGAGCTATTTTAATAATGAGTTGGCTGAGCAGCGTGATGCTAATGCCCTTATTGAACAAGAAAATAGTCGCTTAGATACTGCCTTGAAAGAAATTGATAGCTTGGAGCAGCGCCGTGAAGATATCATTGCGCGCATGCAAGTGATTCAAGATTTGCAAGGACGTCGTCCGGTTCCTGTTCGCTTGTGGGATGATATTGCGAAAGCCATACCACCTGCGCTGTATTTAAATGGTCTGAAGCGGGAAGGTGATTTAATTACCTTAACGGGTCGTGCGGATAATCCCAATGTCGTGTCGAGCTTAATTCGTAACTTAGACAGTAGTAAGTGGATGGGTAATTCAGCCGTGCGTAATATTCAACAAAATATTACGGCTTATCAGCCTGCGCCTGAGATTACTCAAACAGTGACTACTGGCGAGCAGCCACGCCCCGTTTATCCTGAAGACAGTTATGTGCAATTTGAGATTACTACCCAAGTGCAAGTAGAGAGCGATAAGGAAGCCGTTGATGACGCTGTTGCTGCACCGGTGTCTGGAGGTGGATCGTGAAACTTGTCCGCAAAAAAATCTTACTGAAAAAGAAAAAAACAGCGGTGCGTACTAAGAAATCTTTTGATTTTAATGAGTTTCGTCGCAGTTTTGAGTCACTAGACAGTGAAAACTATGGCAGCTGGCCGCTACCGGTTAAGATAACGGTACTAGGATTTATCGTGGCATTGATCGCTGCATTGGCTTGGGCACTACCCATCAGCAGTAAAATAGACGAAATCACTGCGGCTGAAAGTGAACAGCAAACGCTTCTGACCAGTTACCGTGAAAAAGAATCCCGTGCTCGTCACTTAAACGCTTATAAAACACAAGTGATGCAAATGGAAGCGGAGTTTACTACCTTACTAGATCAGTTACCAAAAGATACGCGAGTATCAGAGTTGCTGGAAGGTATCAATATGACAGGTGTCGGTAGTAACATTCGTTTTCAGGATATCTCAGTTGAGCCTGAAATTGAGAATGAGTTTTTCATTGAGCAGCCGATTCGTATTGCAGCTTTGGGCGACTATCATGAGTTTGGTAGCTTTATTAGTGGGCTTGCTGCGCTACCGCGTATTTTTACCATGCATGACTTTGAAGTGGTGAATCCGCAGCCTTCTTTAGATGCTATACCGGAGCTAAATTTGGTGTTACAAACCAAAACCTATCGCTCAAAAGAGCCTTCGACTGAAGATAAAACAGTAGATGATGCCGCTTCTCCAGCAGCCGATGCTACAGCGGGAGGCAACTAATGGGTATTTTTCACTTTCCGTTCAAGCAATTGCCAGTACTTTTGACTGTGAGTGTCGTCGCTTTAGGGTTGACAGGCTGTACTGATCGCATTGGTGTGGCTGAACAAGCGATGAATGCGATTCGGAATGAGCCTGCACAGCCTATTACACCCCCGCCAAAAGCGGAGTTGATAGAAGATTTTGTCTATAGTGCCAATATGCTTCGCAGTCCATTTTTGCCACCCAGTTTGGTTAATGTGCAAGCGCCTGAGGCGTCTCTTGATGGGGTTCAACCTGATATTACGCGTCCAAAACAGCCGCTTGAGCAGTATGAACTCGCGCAGCTGACGTTTCGCGGTATGGTCATCTCGCCTGAGGGTCAGCAGTATGCGTTAGTACAGCGCCCTGATAGTTCGGTCGCAAGCGTCAAGGTGGGTGATTATCTTGGTTTAAATTATGGGCGTATTGTTGAAATCACGCCAACTCAGATTAATTTGATTGAAATTGTGCCAGACAGCCGCGCAGGGTTCGTTGAAAGACCCCAGTCGCTGGTTTCTCCTATTAGTTAAGTTGGCAGATTTTTTGAGGAATAAGTAATGACAGTACGCAACAATAAGGTAATACGCAACAACCATAATAAGAGAACGATAATGAGTAACTGCGTATCCGCCACCTTCGCCCTATCTGCCTCTAGCTTTGCTATGCCTGTATTGGTAGCCAGTATGGTTGCGATTAGCAGTAGCGCCTATGCTGCCGATCAGCGTATTAATAACGTTTCTGTGGTACAAACAGCGCCTGCTGTGACCCAATTACGTTTAGGATTTTCAGGTGCGCCAGTAGTACCGACTGCTTACCAGCTTGCCGATCCAAACCGTTTAGTATTAGATTTTGAAAAAGTACAAAATGGTCTTGCCAGTCGCTTTACTGACTATAATATCGGTATGGTTAATGATGTCACCACTTTGAGTAACGACAGCACCACCCGCCTGATAGTGGGGCTAAAACAAGAGGGTAGTTATTCTACGGCAATCAGTGGCAATGATTTATTATTGACGCTTACTGAGCCCAATCGTCCCGTTGTTAACAAAAGAGTCGTCCGTTCAGCAACCACTGTCGCCGTACCAGTCGTTACGCCTATTGTTACCACGCCTAATAGTGTGACTGTGCCTAATAGTGTGACTGTGCCTAATGTCGTCGTCACTAGTAATGACAGTTTGACCACGACGGCAGTCGTCACGCCGATTATCGAGACCAGTAGTGTCGCAGTTGCCCCTATTGTTACTGGCTCGACGACCATTAAAAATCAAGCGCCAGCGGATACTATGGTTGTACGCGTCAATCCTTTATTAGACCCAAGACTGGCTTCCTCACAAGTCAGTCAGCAATATAGCTATGATGGTCTATCGGCGCTGAACTTTGCAGCAGGTAGTAATGGTGGTGGTAACGTCAATATTGCGCTTGCTAATGAAGCCATTCCAGTAGACATACAGCGTCAAGGTAATAAGCTGGTCGTGCGTCTAACGGGTAGTACCGTCCCTAAAAATCTATTACGCCGATTAAATGTGAATAGTGGTTTGGTCGGCAGTATTGATACTAGAAATCAGGGACAAAATGGCGTCATTACTATCAATATGAACGCTGATTATGAGTATCAAGCCTTTCAGTCTGGCAATCAGCTAAATATTGGCATCAGCAAACCTGAATTGCTACGTGAGCCAACGATTGAAGAGAAAGTGTATAAAGGTGAAGCGTTATCAATGGAATTTCAAGATGTTGAGATTCGTAGCGTTCTTGATATCTTAGCGCAGTTTACCGACATGAATATCGTGGCGAGTGATTCGGTTGCTGGCAATATTACCTTGCGTCTGGTCAATGTGCCTTGGGATCAAGCATTAGATATTATTCTAAAAAGTAAGAGTTTGGGTAAGCGCGAAAATGGTAATGTCATTTTAGTTGCGCCTTCTGCGGAGCTGGCGACTCAAGAAGCGCAAGAGCTTGAGGCGCAGTTAGCAGTTGAGGCGTATGAGCCGTTACGTACGGAATATATTCGCTTAAGCTATGCTAAAGCTGCAGACGTATTGACACTGATTTCTCAAGGTAGTGGCGCATCAAATAATAATAGTGGCACAACCACCAACCGTGCCGATGAAAATAATACCTTGCTGTCGAATCGCGGTACGGTAACGGTTGATGATCGTACCAATACCTTGATCATCAAAGATGTGCCACGTAGTATCGAAAATATTCATAATCTCATTAGTAAAATCGATATTCCTGTGCGCCAAGTGATGATTGAGGCGCGTATTGTGAGTGCCTCTGATACCTTTAGTAAAGAGATTGGCGTACGTTGGGGTATCTTGTCTAATGGTGCTGCCAATAACCGTAACTTGCTGGTTGGCGGTAGTAATCAGACGTTATGGGATTTAAAAGATTTTGATATCCAAACTACCACGATCAATGGTCAGACCGTCTCTTATCCAAAATATGAGATCAGTCGTCCTGATAACTTAAACGTTGATTTAGGCGTTGCCAACCCAGCAGGACGTATTGCTTTTGGCTTGCTGAGTATGTCAGATGTCATGCTGGATCTTGAATTGTCAGCACTACAAGCGGACAATCGCGGTGAGGTTATCTCCACGCCGAAGATTTTGACCACCGACAAACAAACGGCAAAAGTGTCTTCAGGTACGCAGATTCCTTATCAAGAAGCGTCTGCCAGTGGCGCAACGGCTATCAGCTTTAAAGAAGCGGCATTGAGTCTGGAAGCCACACCAAATATCACACCAGATGGTAAAATTGGATTAAAGCTAAATATTACCAACGGTACGCCAACCATTATTAACGGTCAGGTGGCTATTGCAGAAGATGCTATTACCACTAATGTGATTGTCGAAGATGGTCAAACTATCGTACTTGGCGGTATCTTTAGAAACCGTACCAGTAATGGTGTAGAGAAAGTCCCATTCCTAGGTGACTTACCTTATATTGGGCAAGCGTTCCGCCGTACTATGCGTAATAACGATAAACAAGAGTTATTAATTTTTGTGACACCAAAGTTAATCAATGATGGCATCAGTCGTTTAAATTAAGCATTATTGGTAATAGTTTCGTGATAAAAAAGCAAGCTTCAAGGCTTGCTTTTTTATGGGCTAGCTTTTAATAATCATTAATGTGGTTAGTAACTGATTTTACTGTTAATAATCAGCGCACATTACTAGCCAGAATATCGATGACGTTGTATCATAGTGGAATTTATTTGAGTGAGTGTTATGTTGGAGGAATTGCCATCGGTATTCTTAGTCGGACCAATGGGTGCAGGGAAGACCACTATTGGACGCTTGCTTGCTAAGTATTTAGGACGCGAGTTTGTCGACAGTGATTGGTATGTGGAGTTGCAGACGGGTGCGGATATCCCGTGGATATTTGCGAAAGAAGGCGAAGCAGGTTTTCGTGAGCGTGAGACGCGTGCCATTGATGAGCTGACTCAGCATAAGCAAATTGTGCTAGCGACAGGTGGTGGCGCGGTGATGAGTGCTGAAAATCGGGAATTTTTGCATCAGCGTGGTATTGTCATTTATTTGAATGCGCCTGTTGACGTGCAGATGTCACGAACTGCTAAAGACAAGTCGCGTCCACTATTACAACAGCCCAATCCGAGAAAAATTCTACACGACCTATATCGGGTTCGAGACCCGCTCTATCGTCAAGTTGCGCATATTATTATGCCGACGGGTCATACTTATCCGCGGCATATGGTGCATCAATTATTGCAGCAGCTGGCGTCTTTTTCTACATCCCCTACGGTTATACCAGACCTAAAATTGTCTGAAGACGAATTGTAATCAACTTATTCAAGGCATTGAGTTAACATGTCTTCAGGAGTATTTTATGACAACGCCACTAATGACAACGCCACAGTTTCATGATGGCTTAACTGTACACACGCAAAGCCATGATTATCCAATTATCATTACTGAAACATGTAATATGGCGGCTGAAGTTGCTCCTTATATCAGTGGTCAGCAAGTACTGATTGTCACCAATGAGACGGTTGCGCCTTTATATTTACAATCGTTACAAGAACAGCTTGCCGCGCAATTTACAGTTGCCGTTTGTGTGCTAAAAGATGGCGAGCAGTATAAAAATCAAGCCAGTATTAATCAAATTTATGACGTCTTAATGACGCAGCACTTTAACCGTGATGTGACCTTAATCGCGCTCGGCGGTGGTGTGGTGGGTGATATGACAGGTTTTGCCGCGGCTAGCTTTATGCGTGGGGTAAATTTTATTCAAATACCAACCACGCTATTGTCGCAAGTAGACTCGAGTGTGGGCGGCAAAACAGGTATCAATCATCCGCAAGGCAAAAATATGATTGGTGCGTTTTGGCAGCCGCAAATGGTGTTGGCGGATATGAGCACTTTGCAAACCTTACCCGCGCGCGAATTATCTGCAGGTCTTGCTGAGGTGATTAAATACGCCTTGATTATGGATGTGGATTTTTTAACGTGGCTTGAGCAAAATCTCCTCGCAATGATGGCGCTTGATTTGGCGGTACTGGGCGAAGCCGTAAAACGCTGCTGTCAGTACAAAGCTGATATCGTCGCTCAAGATGAGCGGGAATCTGGTATTCGCGCCATACTGAATTTTGGTCATACGTTTGGTCATGTGATTGAAACCCATGAAGGCTATGGCAATTGGCTACATGGCGAAGCGGTTGCTGCGGGCATGATACAAGCGGCTGAGCTGTCACAAAAGCTTGGTTGGTTAAGTCTAGATGATGTGGCACGAACCAAGCGCGTTTTAGCATTGGCAAACCTACCGACCACGCCGCCACCTATCGCTGTCGATAACGCTTTAGACTTAATGGGTCATGATAAAAAAGTGAAACAGGGACAAATCCGTCTTATTTTGTTAAAATCACTGGGTGACGCTGTATTAACGGCTGACTTTGATGAGCAAATGCTGATTGAGGTTTTGTCACAACACGCCTGATAAAGTGGCAATAAACGTACGAGTTGTATTAACCGTACATTTCGTTTGAACCATTTTATCGGCACGTTTAATTATATTTTACCAAGGATACACTCATGGCAGCACCGAGCACGACGACTCGTCCCGCGAGCAAGTCATATCGCCGCCAAGCAATCATTTGGCTGTTGATGACCTTGCTGCTCGGGGTCGCTACTGCACTGGTTTGGATGTTCAGTCAGACCCCAGCAGTCGGTGCTAGAATAGAGAACGCACCCATCTCAGCGCCGCAAGCTTTGATTACCGAGCTTGAACAACCAATGTCAATCGCTGCGCTACACGAGCTGGATACGGATGTACAGCCGATTAATTTTGAAGAGACCGTGCGCGATTTACGTAACTATCCTGACGAATTCAAAGATAAGCGCTATCTGCTTGCCAATAAAGGCAAATGGACCGTACAAGTAATGAATGTTGGCGAAAATGATGTCATCGTCAGCTATCTAGAAGGTCGCGAAGATCGGGAGAAATTCTCCTATTTCCGCTATCGTGATGAGGACAAGCAGCTGCGTTATATGCTGACTTACGGCATTATGGGCAGTCCACAAGAGGCGGTTGGCGCAGCCAAGCTGATCGATTTTGGTCTGCCTGCTGATGTGCGGGTAATACCTGAAGAAATTAATCGTTATGTCGGAATTATTGACAATTATGAACGTCCTGAACCGATTAAAGATTTAGGTACCAAACGTTCACGTGCGGTTAAATTAAAACCAACGCAGCGTGAAGTACCTGTGCGTCAAAAACCGCAAGCGCCCAAAAAGAATGAGAACGTTGACAGCGCTGATAGTGGCAATCAATCTAAGAACAAAAATTTTGATAGCATTCAAAAGTCCGCAGATACCTCAGATACGATTAATGTTAATGAAGAGCGTATCGTGTCCTCTGACGCAGATAATACTTCGAATGCTAAAAATGATGATAAATCGCGTAAATCTGAGCAAGAGAGTAAAAAGTCGAGCGGCTCTGACAATAAAGACTCGAAAAAACTGCCTACTGTCGCCACGCCTAAACCACCCAGTTCTGGCAGTAATAAAGGAAATGCGAGTGCCGATAAAGGCAGTAATGACAGTATGAAAGAGTTAATACAGGAAAAATCTAACTAAAGAATAAATGATGTGAATGGTTAATACACGTCACTATTCATAAAAATCCGTCAAATGAAAAATTTGGCGGATTTTTTATTGTTGATGATGATGCTTTTATTTTTAATAGCTGTTATTTTTTATAACCATTGGGTTTTAGCCGTCACAAAATGCTATATTTTATGTGTTGTTCTTCGTGAATAGCTCATCACTATTGAGTATTATTTATTGAACGTTAATTATTAAATATAAGTTATTGAATGTTGGTTATCAAACCTATGAAACGGTTTATTTAATAAGAGTATCTCTACGTGAAACGAACGCTTTGGCGACGATTGACCGCTCCAATTATTGAGCCTTATGCACGCTATCAGCATGCGGATGTTTTGCACGCCATACGTTTAGGGGTGGCAGTATTGACGGCATTGTTGCTGAATAGAATCACGCATTTGCCACATGGGGAATGGACGACCATTACCGTTTTTGTGATATTAGGTTTATTGCAATATCAAGGGGCTATTTATACCAAGGCGAAAGAGCGGATATTGGGTACAGTGTTTGGTGTGGCGGTTGGCTTAGCATTTTTATGGTTAAGCCAAGATATCGATACCTGGTTGTGGTTATATTATGTGTTGATTGGTGTGATTAGCGGTTTTATTGGTTATGTGGCGGTCAAGCAGCTGGGCTATATTGGGCTATTAACCGGTATCACTATGCTAATGATAGTGTCCAGCCCAAATCACGATAATATTGCTCAAGATGGGCTGTATCGGGCGTTTAATATTTTGCTTGGGGCTGGTATTGCTGTTGCAGCGACGTTGATTTTACCGCTCAAATCAACCTTGATGTGGCGATTTTTATTGGCAAGTAATCTTGATGCCTGTAGTAATCTCTATGCAGGTGTTGGTCATCATATCGATGCAGAAACTCTAATAGACAAGCCTTTTCAGTATGTCGAAGTGGACACGGTATCGAGTGTCATTTATCCTACCAGTCATGCTGTTCCTGATGTACCAGTGGATAAAGCTTTATCAAAAGCGCTACAGGACATTAATAAGCGTCTGCTTGCGGTGCGTCCACATATTGCCGCGACAGCAAGCGAGACAGGGCTAGATAAAGACACCATCGAGACCATTCAGCGTGCGCATCGCAATATTATTGGCACCATTGATTTATTATTAACCGCAGCACCGCGCTTGGCGACTATCGAGATTGATGCGGATAATCGTATTTTACTCATTCATTACCAGCATGAGCTGACCCAAGCGATGCAGCATATGGCAGCCGTGCTGCGCAGTCCTAGCGATGAGGTGTTTCGCCCGATTACCCGTATTGCCGTCTCAGATTATCCAAGCGTGCAACATTTAGCGTTTGAATGGCAGGGTTATTTTTGGCTAACAAAAACTCTACAAGCACAATTACAGCAACTGAGTGATTTATTACAAATGACCAAGCCGCGCTGGTTTTCCGCCTCTGGTGTTCGTTACCAGCGCCGTGAACAGCGCCGCATCGTAGAGCATGGCGGTGAGACCGATTTAGATTTATAGGTATTAAAAAAACGCTGACGGTTTAAGGTCAACGTTTTTTTAATGCACCCATCGCTATATTAACGACTGGTTTTTAATTTATCCCAATACTGCTGATAAATCTGTAGCGCATCATCGCCAACATCTTCTTGAAACTCTGCTTTTGCCAATATCGCTTTGCTTGGATAAATAGTAGGGTTATTTTGCACCTCTAGTGGCATAAGCTTACGTGCCGCAAGGTTTGGCGAGGCATAACCAATCTCTTCGCTGACAATCTTAGAATTCTCTGGACGTAATAGATAATTAATAAATTTATGTGCCGCGTCCACTTGTTTGGCATTTTTTGGAATGACAAAGTTGTCCATCCATAATATCGCGCCCTCGGTTGGGTACTTATAGACCAAGCTGGTCAAACCTTCATTATTGGCGATAACTGCTTCACCATTCCACGTCATACCAATCGTCGTTTCCCCTTCCATGTAGGGCATACGGGAGGCATCGGAATTAAAGGTTTTAACGTTAGGCATCAACGTTGTGAGCTTATCATAAGCGGCTTTAATCTCTTCAGGATTGCGGCTATTACCTGAGTAACCAAGGGTCAGCAGCGCCATGCCAAACACTTCGCGCATATCATTCATCAGCATTACTTGACCTTTATATTCAGGTCGCCATAAGTCATTCCAACTGTTGACCGTTGCAGGGTCAATGACATCGCCATTGATCGCCAGTCCAGTACTGCCCCACATATAGGGAATAGAATATTTATTCTCAGGATCTACTTTGGTATTGGTAAATGAGGTATCCAGATTTTTAAAGTTGCTCAGTTTGGATTTATCCAGCTCTTGCAGCAAGCCTTCCTTTGCCATTTTTTCAACATAATAAGTCGATGGAATAGCTAAGTCATATTGACTAGAGTCATCGAGCAGTTTTAGCTTGGCATACATGGCTTCATTAGAGTCAAAGGTGGTGTAATTCACCGCAATCCCAGTCTCTTTAGTAAAGCTATCAAGAATCTCTTGCGGCATATATTCTGACCAGTTGTACAGATTTAGCGTTTGTTTATTGGTTGGTGCGCTATCAGTAGCGGTATTTTCAGATTTGCTACAGCTGGCAAGTGACAATCCAATGGTGCCAATAGCCGCACATAATAGTGCTTTTGGTAGCATTTTAATAAAGGCTTGAGTCGACACGCTGGCGGGGGATAAATGGGACAAAATGTCTCTCCTCAATAAAGTAAAAAGGTGACAACGCAGACATAACAGCGTTATAGCGTCATCTATTATACGGTCATGGTAAGTCGAAATGTAAACGGTTTGCGAGCAATCGCTAGCGGATAGTACGGGTGCTAGAGCGTATTTCCTCTGAGTAAAGTGGCATCACAATCATGCTATCATTGGCGCTGATTTGTTTACTGGGTTTTAAAAGTGCGCTGTTGAGTCGCATTATATTATTGATAACAAGGATAAAATAAGATGAATAAAACAGCATTAGCTATCCCTGCTTTACTGACAGATAAAGTGGCGATTGTGACTGGTGCCAGTCGCGGTTTGGGTGCCCAAATTGCCACACAAATGGCAGCAGCAGGCGCAAGTGTTTGCGTCAATTATCTTAATAGTAAAGATGCCGCTGAAACAGTGGTTGCTGACATCATAGCAGCAGGTGGGCAAGCATTTGCTTATCAAGGTGATGTGACGCGCCTTGAGCAAATGCAAGGCATGGCAGCGGAAGTGGTTGAGCGTTTTGGAGGTATTGATATCTTGGTCAATAATGCCTTACCGAATTATCAGTTCAATCCGAGCGCCGCTTACACCAGTATTGAAACCGTTAAATGGGCGCATTTTTCGCAGCAGATTGACGGTATTGTGCAAGGCGCAGTCAATACCGTGCAAGCGGTATTGCCACAGATGAAAACGCAGCAAATGGGTAAAATCATCAATATCTCAACCAACCTGATTTATAATCCAGTGGTTACCTATTATGACTATACCACCGCCAAATCTGCCCTTATTGGACTGACACGTAACTTAGCAGTGGAGCTTGGGCAATATGGTATTCGGGTTAATTTACTGGCAGGCGGACTGTTAAAAACGACGGATGCGAGTAGCTTGACCACGGAAGAAGTCTTCGATTATATCGCTAACACCACACCCTTACGCCAAGCCACATCGGTGACTGATTTTGCCAATTCAGTATTATTAATGGCGTCTGATTTAAGTGCAGCGATTACGGGACAATCTATCGCCGTTGATGGCGGTTTGACGATGCCATAGATGCCATAACTAAATTTGAATTAGCTATCTAAGAGAGAGAAGATGGATAACCGTAAAATTGCTGGCATTACCACTGCTGTTATTGCGATAGCGGGCTTAATCACGATGCTTAATATGGGTATGGATACGCCAATATTAAGCTGGCCGTTAGAAGCCTATTTGGGCGTCGCGTTTACTATTGGCTGGTTGACCAGTGTGCCGACAGCATTGGCTTATGTGCTTGGTGCACTAGTATTTATGCTCATTGCTTTTGTCTTTTATAAGCTTGGCAGTTGGGTCTATGGATTGGCTACAAGACGACATTGATAGGATATATTAAGGCGTAAACATGGTCACTGTTTTCCTTTATATTCCTACTAGGCTTATATTTTTATAAGCCTATTTTTTTATCTATATTTTGGCTTTTCAATCATTCATTACTAATAGTTTCTACAACCCATCAAGAATGTTTGTTTTTATTGCTCAAGTATGTTTAAATCCAAGAACTTTTGCCTACCCATATTCGGGTTTGTTACCAAAAGTTCATCGTGATTAGAAAATAAATATACTGTAAAAATTAAAGGGAATGTTGAGTTATGCAAGGAAGTAATCCACCAGAGGGAGAGGGCAGTCCGCCAAATAATGATTTTGAGGTAGAAGCTAAAAGTTCGCGTATGCAGGGTTTTTTAAAAGGCGTTGAGTGGCTTGGTAATTTACTGCCGCATCCGGTAATTTTGTTCGTTTGGATGTCGGTGTTTTTATTAGTGCTGTCTGCTGTACTGTCATTTTTTGGCGTATCAGCACTCGATCCGCGCCCAGTAGGGACAACCGGACGCAGCGAAGACGGCATTATTCATGTCGTTAATTTACTAAACGGCGAAGGCTTAGCGCGCATCGTTGAAAACTTAGTCACCAACTTTACCGGTTTTGTGCCATTAGGTACAGTATTGGTCGCGCTCTTAGGTGTGGGTATTGCTGAACGCTCAGGCATGATATCTGCTGCATTGCGCGGTTTGGTCATGAACGCCCCCAAAAAGCTGGTCACTTTGACCATTGTCTTTGCCGGTATTATGTCGAATACCGCAGCGGAGCTTGGTTATGTGGTATTGATACCGCTTGCTGCGGTGATTTTCCACTCGCTTGGACGTCATCCTTTGGCAGGATTGGCAGCAGCTTTTGCTGGCGTGTCTGGTGGTTATAGTGCCAATTTACTGTTGGGTACAGTTGATCCATTGTTGTCTGGTATCACCCAAGAAGCAGCGCGTATTATTGACCCAGCGTACACCGTTGGCGCAGAGGCAAACTGGTACTTTATGGCAGTGAGTACCTTTTTAATTAGTGGCTTGGGTTACTTCGTTACCGAAAAAATCGTTGAGCCAAGCTTGGGTGAATACAACCCGAAAGATGCAGATGACCCTTCGGTGCTGGACAATCAAATCGAGAGTTTGTCGTCCATTGAGAAAAAAGGGCTTATCTGGTCAGGTCTGAGCATGTTGGTGTTTTGCTTATTGCTGGCATGGACGATTGTACCGGCTGACGGCATATTGCGTCATGCGGAGACAGGATTGGTATCGGGTTCGCCATTTTTACATGGCATCGTGGTGTTCATCTTTGTATTCTTTGCGATACCCGGTTATATTTACGGCAAGATTACTGGCAGCATGAAAAACAACCAAGATGTGGTTGATGCGATGAGCCATGCGATGAGCTCGCTCAGTATTTATATTGTATTGGTATTCTTTGCTGCGCAATTTACCGCCTTTTTTAACTGGTCAAATTTGGGTTCAATCATGGCGGTATCAGGAGCAACATTCCTCACGGATATTGGCTTAACTGGACCGTTTTTATTGGTTGGTTTCATCTTGATTTGTGCGGTCGTTAACCTGATGCTGGGTTCAGCATCTGCGCAGTGGGCAATTACTGCGCCTATTTTTGTACCGATGCTCATGCTGACTGGCTATGCGCCAGAGATGATTCAAGCGGCGTACCGTATCGGCGATTCTACCACCAATATCATCACGCCGATGATGAGCTATTTTGGTTTGATTATGGCAGTGGCGATTCGCTATAAAAAAGACACGGGCGTTGGCACGTTGATGGCAATGATGCTACCGTATTCAATGGCGTTTTTGGTCGGTTGGGTGTTCTTATTTTGGATTTGGGTATTTGTCTTGGGTCTGCCAGTAGGTCCGGGTTCAGAGACGTTTTATCCGGCAAGATAATTGTATAACAATGAGTAAATGCTAAATAATAAAAAACCCTTGCTAGATATTGGCAAGGGTTTTTTAATGTAAAAAGTAAGTGGTTAACAATTACTAATCGATATGGAAATGATTCAACACCGCTTGGATTCCGTGTTCTTCAATCGTGCCCGTGACAAAATCCGCTCGCGCTTTTAACTCATCTTTCGCATCACCCATTGCCACCGCATAGCCGACCAAATCAAACATTTCTAAATCATTCAGCCCGTCACCAAATGCCATACACTCGGTCGCCTCAACGCCAAAATGCGCACACACATCTAATATACCGCGTGCTTTTGAGGCATCAATCGGCAGGATATCACCGACAATCTCATGCCAATGTACGAGCTTTAACTTATGTTTGACGAAGTCAACATCTTGCATTTTTTGGTCTTGTTCATCAAAAAATACGGAACATTGATATACGGTATTAAAATGACAATAATCAGGGTCAATCATACTACAGCTTTTGATTCGATCATGATACGTGGTCTGCCAATCGTGCTCATCTGACCACACCACGTGGGTTGCGGAGTCAAATTTATAGACCAAATCGCTGCTTCTGCACAGCTCAGAAATTGTGGCGGCTTGCTCACTCGATAAGGGGTAGTCGCTAATCACGCGCTCATTATCAAAACTATATTGCCCATTCATACAGATAATGGCATCTAAAACGTCCGCTTCAAGCAATGCTAGAATATCGAGGGGCAATATCGGCTTTGAGCGTCCAGTTGAAATCACCAGTTTGATATCCGTCTTCGCCAGTGCTTCAAGAGTAGCCTTATTCTGCGGTGCAATTTCACCGTTTCGGCTTAACGTGTCGTCAATGTCAAAAAAGATGATTTTTGGGGTAGGTGTTTTATTATTCATAGTGGCTTTGACAGTCCTATTTATTATAGTAAATATTAGAATCTTACCATCTCTAATGATTGAAAGCGTATTAACTATAAAAGAGTAGCGTAGGTATCATAAAATGAAACTGTTTTGAATTAGTCAATGTTATGAATGCTAGGGTGTGTCAGAAGCACCAATTATTAAAAGTCAAAAAGTATTAACGATTAATTGAATAACATGAAAGATACTTTAGACGCACTCTACTTTTGGTTGATTTAATGATGAGACTATATATCTTTCATTTTATCATATAGCAACTGATATTTTTTTATAGACTGTTCTTGAGTATGCCTCAATTCAACACTCATTATTTCCATTTTTCTTATGATCAACTTTCCTTCTTCCTCGGTTATGTCATCAAATCCTTCTTCGAGTTTTTTTCTCATTTCGACAATATGTTCAAGACTTGGTTTTAAAAGTCCTGACTCAAGATCATCTAGCATTTCTCTAATTTCTAAATTTATATTATTTCCAATATTTTTTATTCGATCTTTCTCGTGATAAAGGTCATTAATCGCTTTTTGCCACGTCATTTCTACTTCTTTGGTTGCTTTTAAAGCATTTAGTCGCAATTCATACAGGTATTTATCTTGTGATTGTTTGAGATTTTCCTTAGTGTTCTTGACTGCTTCTCTCGAATTCATATAAATAAGACTAGCTATGCAAACACTTAGCACTGAAATAAGCGTAGGTATTACTGAGATTGTTTCCATAAAATTTACTTTTTAATCAGTTATTACTTCAAGTAGTAAAGTGCGCATCACGCACTCTACTAATCAATTAAGCTAAATCTACCCAACCACCTCAACACTTGTCACATTCTGAAAGCCTCTTGGCAACTGACTGCCGCGACTACCGCGTTTAGACGTATAGTTGGCTAAATCCATCGGTTTTAAGGTCACATGACGTTTGCCTGCGGTGATGATAAGGCTGTCTTGCTGAGTTAATGGCGTGATGGCAAGCACTTCTTCATTGTCTTTTAGAGTAATCATTTTATTACCCTTACCGCGCGCTTGTTCTGGCAAGTCGTCCAAGCCAAAGATAAGTAAATAGCCTGCGTTGGTCACCACGGCGATATGGTCAGGCGTTTGGCTACTGCCGTCGTTCTCTGGGCTGCTACTATCTCTGGACGTATCGATACACGCGACGGGTAACAATCGGCTATCGGCAGTCAAGGTTATAATGTTTTTTCCCGCCTTTTGATTGCTGTCCAAATTGCCCAAGGTATTGATAAAGCCGTAACCTTGTGAGCTGGCTAGAATAATACGCTGGTCATTATCGCCAGCAAGTAACTGCTCAAAGTGTGCGCCTGAGGGCGGTTTCAAGACACTGGTGAGCGGATCTCCTTGCCCACGTGCCGATGCTAAGTTGTGCGCCTCGATACTATAGCTGCGACCCGTACTGTCGAATACGTAGATTTTCTCGTTCGATTTGCCACGTGCGTGGGCTTGGTAGCTGTCGCCTGAACGGTAGCTCATGCCTTGCGCGTCTACATCGTGACCTTTTGCGGCGCGTATCCAACCTGCTTTAGATAATACGGCAGTGATAGGCTCGCTTGGGACAAGGTCGGATTCTTTCAACGCTTGTGCATCTTCACGTTCCGCCAGTGGCGACATACGATTGTCACCGTGCGCTTTCATGTCTTCAGTCAGCTCATCAATGATTAAGCCGGTCAAACTTTCTGGATTATCAAGGTATTCTTGGATAATGGCGCGCTCATTCGCCAGTTCATCTTGTTCGCGTTTTAATTCAAATTCTTCTAGCTTTGCCAGTTGGCGCAGACGAATATCTAAGATGGCATTGGCTTGAATGTCTGACAAATCATAGCCTTGCATCAAGGCGATCTTTGGCTCGTCTTCTTCACGAATAATACGAATGACCTCGTCAATATGTAAATAAGCAATCAATAATCCAGCAAGGATGTGCAAGCGTTTATCAATTTTATCAAGGCGATATTCTAGGCGGCGCGTGACCACGGAACGACGGCAAATGAGCCATTCTTCTAAGATGTCTTTCAGGTTTTTAACTTTTGGCTTACCGTTTAGCCCGATCATATTCATATTGACACGGTAATTGCTTTCAAGGTCGGTGGTGGCAAATAAATGACTCATGACGCGCTCAACATCAACGCGCGTTGAGCGTAATTCTAAGACGATACGGCAAGCGTTTTCGTGATCCGATTCATCGTGAATATCAACAATCCACGGCAGTTTTTTATCGGTCATGAGCCTGGCAATTTGCTCTTGGATTTTATTACCAGACACTTGATAGGGTAGCGCGTCGATGATGACGAGGTTCTTTTCTTTATCATCGATATGATAAGTGGCACGCATTTTATAGCTGCCGCGACCGCTTTCATACAGCGCTTGCAAGTCTTTTTTACTGGTAATGATTTCTGCTTTGGTAGGCAAATCTGGTGCGGGAATCGATTGGGTTAATTGTTTGACCGATAGCTCAGGATTTTTGAGCAAACGAATGGCGGCACGTACTACTTCATTTAGATTGTGCGGTGGAATGTCGGTTGCCATACCGACGGCAATACCGGTCGTGCCATTGAGTAAAATATTAGGCAAGCGTGCGGGCAAGGTGGTTGGCTCTTGCATTGTACCGTCGAAGTTATCTTGCCAATCGACCGTGCCTTGACCGAGTTCTGCCAGTAAGGTATTGGCATAAGCAGACATTTTAGCTTCGGTATAACGCATGGCGGCAAAAGATTTTGGGTCATCCGGGCTGCCCCAGTTACCTTGTCCGAAGATGAGCGGATAGCGATAGCTGAACGGCTGCGCCATGAGTACCATAGCTTCATAACAAGCGCTGTCACCATGTGGATGGTATTTACCGAGCACGTCACCAACCGTACGCGCGGACTTTTTAGGCTTAGCGGTAGACTTAAGCCCCAGCTCACTCATGGCATAAATAATGCGCCGTTGCACCGGTTTTAGACCATCGGCAATATTTGGCAACGCCCGATCCATAATGACGTACATGGCATAATTTAAATAAGCTTGCTCAGTAAATTCGGCTACAGAACGGGTATCCATCGCGTCATTAGAGACGGTAACGGCAGTCGTATTATCAATAACATCAGACATAAAAGTGATTTCGCTTATTAATTATAAATATAGTTGAACAATAAAGAATTCAGATAGCGCTATCGTAAAGGAAATCGCGTTAATTAAAAAGGTGTCTCCTATAATAGACGACAAGTCGTGACGCGGCGAATCGCCGTTTTATGTATAGATATTACATAGTAAGTTAAGTATAGTTAATTTTATTATGATAATAATGTGGTTGGCTGCTAGGTGAATAAATTGCCGCTGATCTGACTGCAATAACAAGGATGCTGCTTATGTTATCGATTTCCTTATCTCGTCTATATACTCATAAAGCGGCGGGTAGCGCATTATTAATAAGTACCATTACTGGTATAGGACTGAGTGCTTGTAGCACCCAACAGATGAGTAAACCTATGGCTGAACCAACTCGTGATATGGTGAACCAAGAGTCTACAAATGCGGTCGTCTCAAAGGTCGCCCCTATGATTGAGATGGCAGCGCCTACAGTCGTTAGCAGCGCCGATATGCTGACACGCTCCACCAGTTATATCCCACAAGGTATGCCATTACCAAAAATGCCAATACCAGAGATGCGCGATAATTATCAAAAAAACGTCGCAAACCCCATTCATCGTACCGCTGATATGCCGGTTGCCACGTTATCTATTGATACGGATACGGGTAGTTATGCTAATGTGCGTCGCTATCTAAATGAGGGACAATTGCCACCAAAAAATGCGGTGCGGGTTGAGGAGGTGATTAATTATTTTCCATATCAATTCTCAAATGCGCAGCGTCTAAATCGTGCGCCCTTTATCGTTGAAACGGAAGTGGTCGAGTCACCTTGGGATAAAGTCGGACAAAATAATCAAATATTAAAAGTAGGTATCAAAGCCATCGATACGGCACAATTTGGGCAAAAAAATACGTCGTTGCCGCCCGCTAATTTGGTATTTTTAGTTGATACTTCAGGCTCAATGCAATCACAAGACAAATTGCCATTGGCGCAGGCAACATTAAACTTATTAGCCAAGCAGTTACGCGCTGAAGATACGATTAGCATTGTCAGCTATTCGGGCAGTACCGAGGTTGTATTGCCTGCAACGCGCGGTGATAAAACGGCAACCATTCAAGCCGCTATTAATGGCTTGCGTGCTGAAGGCAGTACCAATGGCGAAGATGCGCTGAAACTTGCTTATAATGAGGCCAGCAAGTCCTTAAAAAAAGGCAGTATCAATCGTATCTTAATGTTGACCGATGGCGATTTTAACGTTGGTATTAGTGACGTTGATGACATGCTCGACTTGGTAAAAGCCAATCGTAATCGCGGTATTTCCTTATCGACCATTGGCTTTGGGCGTGGTAATCTCAACGATTATATGATGGAGCAAATGGCAGACAGCGGTAATGGTAATTACAGTTATATTGACAGCCTAGCTGAAGCCAAAAAAGTATTAAGCGATGAGCTGGCAGCAACCTTTAATACCGTCGCGCATGATGTGAAAGTGCAGATTGAATTTAATCCGGCACAAGTGGAAGAGTGGCGCTTGATTGGTTATGAAAATCGCGTGCTTGCCGAAGAAGATTTTAATAATGATAAAGTCGATGCCGGTGAGCTGGGTGCGGGCAAGGCGGTCGTGGCATTGTTTGAGATTACCCCAACAGGGCAGGTGGGTAGTTTTAACCCGCGCCGTTATCCAGACAATGCCCCTAATAAAAGCAACTCCATGCTCGCAAAAAATATTAATAATCAAGAGTTAGGTTTCTTAAAAATACGCTATAAAGCCACGCAAAACGCCAACTCACAGTTGGTCGATTTGCCCATCAATGCGTTGAACAAAGCAACGCCACTAAGCAATGCTTATCCTGATACGCAATTTGCCATAGCCGTCGCAGGGTTTGGGCAACGCTTGCAGCAGAGCCCTTATATTAATAACTGGCAATATAAAGACAGCCGCGCTCTTGCTACCCAAAGCCTTAAGCAAAAAGCCGTTACTGACCCTAATGGCTTACGGCGCAGTTTTATTGGCTTGACTGAACTTGCCGATGCCTTGCAGCCTTGAATAGACACAGTATGAGCGTTGCGATTTATTTACGAACGCTCATAGCAATCTTTTGTATTGAGTCCGCTTAGTAAAGTGTGTATGTTAAAGAACAAATGTATATTTACTGCCCATTGCAGCATTTTTGAGGAGAAACAAGATTATGGACAATCAAGACCATTTAATTCGACATAACGATAAAGTTTGGCTAAAAACTTATGAGGCGCTTGGGCTGACATATGATATCAAGCTGCCTGCGGATAATACCTCGCTGATTGATATTTTTGAACAAAGCTTTGCGAAAAATGGCAATAAAACTGCTTTTGTGTGTATGGGTTCTGAGTTGACCTTTCAGGAAGTAGATTTATACAGCCAGCAAGTGGCAGCATACCTGCAGTCATTAGGCTTGGTTAAAGGCGATAAAGTCGCGGTCATGATGCCCAATGTTTTACAATTACCAGTTACCATTATTGGTGTGCTGCGCGCTGGCTTGACCTTAGTGAATGTGAATCCGTTATACACCACCAAAGAGCTTGAGCATCAGTTGATAGACTCTGAGGCAAAAGCACTTATTTTAGTGGAAAACTTTGCCAAAACTTATCAAGATATTGGTCGTAATATCGTGGATCATGTGGTGATCACGGGTATGGGCGATTTGATGGGTACGCTGAAAGGCTTCATGGTTAATACGGTTGTTCGCTATGTCAAAAAACTGGTGCCTAAATATAAAATAGCGGGTAGTGTTAGCTTTAACAGCATGATTAAGCAAGTAACGATAAGCCAATATAAGCGTCCAACCAATATCACCCTTGATGATGTTGCTGTATTGCAATATACCGGCGGCACGACAGGCGTCGCTAAAGGGGCAATGCTGACCCATAAAAACTTGGTAGCTAACCTCATTCAGTGCAATACCTTTTTAGGTAGTGCCTTTGATGAGTTTGACAAAAGTGGCGAGCAGGCAGTGATTATGACAGCTTTACCGCTGTATCATATTTTCTCATTTACCCTTTGTGGGATGTTTGGTCTATATCGTGGCTGTGTCGGCTTATTGATTCCTAATCCGCGTGATATTGACAGCTTATTAAAAGCGTATAAAGAACATCCACCTGCACTTTTCCCTGCTGTTAATACGCTATTTAATGCCCTTGCTAATAATGAAGAGTTTAAGGCGTTGGATCATAGTAAGTTGCGCGTAACGATGGGCGGAGGCATGGCAGTAGTGAGCTCGACTGCAGAAAAATGGCGTCAAATAACGGGCAATATTATCGTCCAAGGCTACGGATTATCGGAAACATCTCCAGTAGCCACCGCCAATCCTATTAATAGCGCGACTTTTAGTGGCACTATTGGCGTACCGATGCCAGCGACTGATGTTGCTATTTTAGATGATGTGGGTAACGAAGTGGCATTGGGCGAACGTGGTGAAATTGGCGTGCGTGGTCCGCAAGTCATGAAAGGTTATTGGAAGCGTGATGATGCAACAGCAGAATCAATGACCAGTGATGGGTTTTTCCGTACCGGTGATATCGGTATTATGGATGAAAATGGTTATATCAGCATCGTTGATCGTAAAAAGAACATGATTTTGGTATCCGGTTTTAATGTCTATCCCAATGAAGTCGAAGAGGTCATGGCGGGTTGTCATAAGATTCTAGAGTGCGGTGTCATCGGTGTTGAAGACGATAAAAGTGGCGAAGTGCCTAAGATTTTTGTGGTACGTCGAGATGCGAGCTTGACGGAAGAAGAAGTACACGCCTATGCGAAAGAGCATCTAACGGGCTATAAGCGTCCACGTTATGTTGAGTTTATCGATGAGCTGCCAAAGTCGAACGTCGGTAAAATCTTACATAAAGATTTGCGTAAACTTGAAGCAGACCGTCACGCTAAGCAATAGTTAGCGGTTAAAAAACAAGCGCTTATTTGCTCATGGAAAAAGGATAAAGTCGCCACTGTGTGACCTTATCCTTTTTTATTATTAGCGTTACGGCGTATATTTACGTTATCTATAGTTGAGTGCCGCACTGACACTCAATTATCCTCGTTTTAAGAAGCGCTTTTCTAGCGTAGAATACGGTGAATAATGACGTTCGGTTCACAAATAATCACTAACCAGCACTGTATTTGCTCCCTCATTAGATTATTCTATGTCTTTAAATGTACCATTTAGGAAAAGTTATGACTGATACTGCCAATAACCAAAGTTCTCATAAAAAAAATAGCACCAATCAAGAAACGACTGCCCGCCAGCCAAACAAAGGCAACGCAGCAAAAGTGCATCGCGCTCAGTCATTGGCAGAGACAAATGCTTTTCCGACCATGCCCGATATTCCAAGCGATCGTCCATGGCTTGCCGCTTATGAGCGATATGGCATCAGCGCCACTATTGATATGCCTGAAGACAATACCTCACTACTAGAAGTCTTTGAGCGTAACTTTCGTCGTTATGGACAAAAACCCGCTTATATTTGTATGGGTGCCTCAATTAGTTTTAAGCAATTGGATTTATACAGTCGCCAGATTGCCAGCTATTTGCAGTCATTAGGCTTAGCAAAAGGCGATAAAGTGGGCGTGATGATGCCCAATATTTTGCAGTATCCTATCGTTGCACTGGGTATTTTGCGTGCGGGCATGATTTTAGTGAATGTCAATCCGCTATATACCAGTCGTGAATTGTCGCATCAGCTTGACGATAGCGGCGTGAAAGCCTTATTTATTGTCGAAAATTTTGCCAAGACTTATCAAGAAGCCACTAATAAAAGTAAAGTTAAAAACGTTATTGTCTGCAAGCTTGGTGATATGTTAGGACTGCTCAAAGGCACCGTCGTTAACCTCGTCGCCCGTCATGTTAAAAAAATGATTCCGTCTTATAACTTGCCAGAGAGCAACAGCTTTAAAGAAGCCCTAAATAGCGTATCAGCTAGTAAATACAAACGCCCAGATTTGAATTTAAGTGATGTGGCATTATTGCAATATACTGGCGGCACAACGGGCGTGGCAAAAGGCGCCATGCTGTCACACGGTAACTTGGTTGCCAATATGCTACAGATTAGCGCCTTGATGGACAGCGCTTTTGACGACGATGCCAATGCTAATGATGTGATTTTGACCGCGCTGCCGCTGTATCATGTGTTCTCCTTTATGGTTTGCGGTATGTATGGTATGTATCAAGGTTATGCCGGATTATTGATTCCTAATCCGCGCGATTTGGACGGTTTGATTAAAGAAATGGCGAAATATAAACCCTCCTTTATTCCTGCCGTTAATACGTTATTTAATGGCTTGGTCAATAAAGAAAGCTTTGCTGCCTTAGATTTCTCTAACTTAAAAGCCGCGATTGGTGGTGGCACGTCCGTATTGCCTAGTGTCGCAAAAGAGTGGCATAAAATCACCGGTTTACCGATTGTTGAAGGTTATGGCTTGTCTGAAACCTCGCCAGTAGTGGCATTTAATCCGATGACCATTGCAGAATTTACTGGCAAAATTGGTATTCCAGCCTCTAGCACTGACATCATATTAATCGACGACGATGAAAATGAAGTGGCTATCGGTGAGCGCGGTGAGATTTGTGTCAAAGGTCCGCAAGTGATGATTGGCTATCAAAATCGCCCTGATGAAACCGCGGAAACGTTCACAGCGACTGGTTACCTAAAAACGGGCGACATCGGTATTATGGATGACAAAGGCTTTACTAAAATTGTCGATCGCAAAAAAGACATGATTTTGGTATCGGGCTTTAATGTCTATCCGAATGAGATTGAAGAAATCATGAGCGAGCATCCGGCGGTAAAAGAGTGCGGCGCGATTGGTATTCCAAGTGCAGAGCGCGGTGAAGATCCGAAGATTTTTGTGGTCAAAAAAGGCGAAGTCACTGAACAAGAACTACTCGATTTTGGCAAAAAGAATTTGACCGGCTATAAGCGTCCGCGTCACGTACAATTCGTTGACGAGTTACCCAAATCAAATGTGGGTAAAATCTTGCGTAAAGAATTACGCAAAATGGAAGGCTTGGATTAATCTGCTAGCCTAATCTTGCTAATTATTCACATAAAATTCAAAAGATAAAGGCGAAATCGTCTTTGTCTTTTTTAGTTTTAACGATAACTTTTGCCAAAAATACCGTGTAATCGTAAGCACTTATCTTGCTATTATGCCGTTGTCACGTTAGGATACCTCAATATTTAAGTCTGCTATATTGTCTGATAATGTTTTATTATTGAATGATTTAATGGCTAGACTGTTTGTTTTTACCACACTGCTTTTACAACATCGTACTAGGAATTTTTATGCGTATTGATAACCGTGAGCTTGACCAACTTCGCTCGATTACCTTTGAGCGCCACTATACCAAGCATGCCGAAGGCTCAGTGTTGGTCAGCTTTGGCGATACCAAAGTATTGTGTACTGCCAGTGTTGAGTCGGGCGTTCCACGCTGGTTAAAAGGCAAAGGTAAAGGCTGGATTACCGCTGAATACGGTATGTTGCCACGCGCAACCAATACCCGTAACCAACGCGAAGCGGCTCGTGGTAAGCAGTCTGGTCGTACCCAAGAAATTCAGCGCTTAATTGGTCGTAGCTTACGCGCGATGATTGATTTGAGTAAACTTGGTGAAAATACTATTTATCTCGATTGTGATGTGTTACAAGCTGATGGTGGTACGCGCACCGCCAGTGTAACAGGCGCGGCTATTGCTTTAATTGATGCGTTAGAAAGCCTTCAAAAAACCAAAAAATTAAAAGCTGATCCTTTAATTGGTTTGGTTGCTGCGGTATCTGTCGGTATGAAAGATGGCAAAGCTTATCTGGATTTAAACTACGAAGAAGATGCCAGCTGTGATACCGATTTAAACGTGGTGATGACTCAAAAGGGTGAGTTTATTGAGCTGCAAGGTACGGCTGAAGAAAAGCCGTTCACTCGTGCGCAAGCCGATGACATGCTCATTCTTGCGGAAAAAGGCATTGCTGAGCTTGTCCAAATGCAAAAAACAGCGTTAGGCTGGTAGTCACGTATGCTGAAACTGACTGATGACGGTGCAAAGATTACCTTACAAGGGCAACCCCAAGCATTAGACAATGGGTTGTTCTGGTTTGGTGCAGCGTTATTGGTAGGCGCGGTGGCTGTGGCGCTGGCAATGAGTTTATTGCCCGTTCGCTGGTCTATTGGTGCGCTTGCTCTGCTAATTATTGGTAGTTTTATTTTTAATCGGCAACGGCAAAACCATAAAAAAGCCATGAGTGGTCAGATTAGCAGTGGCATATTATGGGTACGTTGTAACGAGCTGGTACATGATAATCAAGGCAAGCGTGCTCATATTCATCTCGCTGATGGCGACACCATCACGCTAGAGGGCGAACAGCTACAGATTATGGATGTTCATCATATCCATAAATATCGTATCAGCGGTTTTGATAATGAGAAAGAAGCGCAAGCGACCAAAGCTATCCTACAAGGACAAACGCTGAATAAACGTCATGTCACGATTAAAATGAGTAACGATTAAATTAAAATGAGTCACGACTCACCCTGCTTTTTACGCAATATTCCTTTTTATTTGTAATCCTCTGTATTTCTCTTCCTACCCTTTATCTCCTTCTGCCTACTTTTTAGCGCCTGCCACTCATGAATAGCGCTTGCAGTCTCCTGCCGAAATGGTTTATAACTAGAGGCGATTGATTTTATAGTTTTGGCTTATAGTTGCTGCCATTGTTGCTGTCCTAAAAGGAGCGTGTCATGTCTTGTTTGTCGGTTACCGCCTCACATAAACTGGCGTTTGTTCATCATTTATGCTCAGCCCCATCTCGTTATTTGCAAGCACAACCTAGCTTAAAAAAAATACCAACCACGGCGCTGTTCGTAGTATTGGCAACGACCAGTGTTCAGGTATATGCTGACAGTATGAGCACGCTTATCACACAAAAATCTGCCCAACCCGAGCTTGCCGTACCTGCTGCTCGCGTCAGCACCCGCTCAACCATTCAGCGTGTACGCATGAATGCGCCAACGACTACGGCTACTAATAATATCAATGCTGCGTCTAGTAATAAGGCAACGGTCTATAAACCACAAGCTTATAAACAACAGGCGTATAAGCAACAAGTTATACCTACACCCGTTATCAATACCGCCGCTCGTTATCCGGAAGTAAAACGCCAAGCGCCAAGCGTATTGCCGGCATTTTTGTCAGGTGGTTCTATAACTGGCAGTTATGATAATGTTGATAGCGCCCATTTGCCATTATTAAGCCGCGCTGAAAAGCAGAGCAGTAGGGCGGCGCGTGAGGTCATCAGTATGGCGCGCACCATGTCGCTTAATGAGCGCACCGTTATTAAAGGCGGCTGCTGGGATTATCTCAATGCGGTCTTTAATCGCGCTGGCGTGAACCGTAGTACCGTACATAAAGGCGCTTATGCCGAAGGTCCTTATGTCAATAGTGGCGAGATTCAGGTTGGTGATTGGCTGTATTATATCAATCATGGCTATAACGATATTGAGCACAGTGGCTTATTTGTCGGTTGGGTAGATCAATCGGCGAAGCAAGCGCTCATATTAAGCTACGCTGGTGAGAGTCGAAAAGAACCGGCACGCTATCGAGTGTATGATTTGAGCCATGTTTACCAAATTATACGTCCCACTTAATTAATAGCTATCCTGAATAAAGCGCATAAAAAATCCTGCATCGCCATAAGTGGTCATGCAGGATTTTTGCTTTTAAAGTGTTTAACCAAATTTAAAATAGAGCTTAAAAAGGTTTCACTACGACTAAAATGACGATAGCGACCAACGCAAAAACTGGCACTTCATTAAACCATCGCCAAAACACATGTGATTTATATTGCGGATTACCCACCAGCTTTTTACGATAAAAACCGCACGCGCCATGATATCCCGACAATAGCACCACTAAGACAAGCTTTAGGTGTAGCCAACCTTGGGTTTTATACGTATCCCAACCCAAAAATACCATCCATAATCCAAACGCCCAAGTGGCTATCATAGATGGCGTCATAATACCGCGATACAGTTTACGCTCCATGATAATAAAGCGCTCGTGACTGATTTTATCATCACTCATGGCATGATACACATATAAGCGCGGCAAGTAGAAAATCGCCGCAAACCAAGTGACCACTGAGATAATATGTGCCGCTTTAATCCAGTTAAAATAATCTACCATGTGAATCTCTTGTGCTCGCGATAATCTGTATGGGATGAAAATTAAGGTAAGGAAACGCAGCAAGTTTAGCAATCATTATTGTTTGAACTTAGAAACTATTGTTCGAAATCAAAACATTGCTAAGCTTAAACGTGATTTATCATTAATCTGCCAATACCATTTGTGATTCATGACCACTAACGGCATCAAGAACGGGTAATAATTTTGGTGCTCTTGGCGCGGCAAATTGCTTGGTCAGCCCAAGTTCGCGCATCAATCTATCATCGCCTGATTGGCTAGCGTTACCTGTCGTTAGCAGCTTATCACCGTAAAAGAACGAATTAGCACCTGCCATAAAGGCGAGCGATTGCTCAGCATCGGATAAACTTTCGCGTCCAGCGGACAGACGCACATAGCTGCTTGGACAACAAATACGCGTGACTGCAATGGTACGAATCCATTCAAGAACGGACAAGCCGCCTTCTGCCAATACTTTATCACCAATAGGCGTACCGGCAATAGGCACGAGCAGATTCACAGGAATCGACTCAGGTGCTTTTGGCATTTTGAGCAGCTCATGTACCCAGTCGATACGGTCGTCACGACTTTCACCCATACCAACGATATTACCACTACACACATTAATGCCAGAATTACGCACATTATCAAGCGTATTTAGTCGGTCATCGTAGCTGCGCGTGCTGACCACTTGCTCATAGTAGCGTCTTGAAGTGTCCAAATTATGATTGTAATAATCCAATCCCGCATCCGCCAATTGCGTGGCTTGATCCGCATCGAGCATACCCAAGGTCATGCAGGTTTCTAAGCCTAAATCTTTGACTTCTTTAATCAGCTCAACCACATACGGCATATCTTTAGCGCTTGGATGCTTCCACGCTGCGCCCATACAAAAGCGTGATGAACCAGTGGCTTTAGCGCGTTTTGCGGCAGCAATGACCTTATCAACGTCGATACGTTTTTCAGCTTCTAATTTGGTTTTATCACGGTGATGACCGGACTGTGAGCAATAACCACAATCTTCAGGGCAATTTCCCGTTTTAATCGATAATAAGGTACTGATTTGTACCTCATTGGCGTTGAAATGCTGACGATGAATGGTTTGCGCTTGGAGTAATAAATCCATCAATGGCAACTCAAACAATTCGGCAATTTGTTCACGGCTGCGTTGAATAGGCGTAGTAGTTTCTGTTACGGCAGGAGCGTTTGCAAAAAAATCAGCTGCGGGCGTGGTGGTGGCATTGGTATCATTAGCGGTAGGTTCTGTGATTGAAAGCAATCCTGCCATGAGTAAAATCCTTTTATAATAAGTATGAGGAAAAATGGGAATATTAAATCAATGATAAAGGGGTGAAACGAAATCAGCGCCCGCTTAAACCACCAAACATGACATAAATTGGCAATATAAAGCGCATAAAAAAAGCTGCGATAACCGTAGTATACCGCAACCTTAATATAAAAAGCAGAGCTGCATTACAGGTTGCTAATGGACATTAAGCTAATGAGCATTAATAATAAAAAATCTATTTACCCAATTTATATTTAGCAACACCAATCCAATGTTCCGCACATTGCTGGGCTTTATACGCATAAGGCTTTACACGTTCGATATGCGGTTTTAGCTCTTCAGGTATGGCGGGCACGATATGTTTTGCCAATTTATTGAACCACATCAGTAGGGTGTATTCGCCCTCGATACTCAATTCTTTGTCTTGAACTGCGGTCATAAATGCCGACAGATCGCCTTTGGTGAGTAGCTTAACGCCAGTCATAGAATCTTTAAAGGTAATGGTCAGTGTGGGTTCATCGGCATGTCCACGGTGTTGGCTGAACTGACCGTTGTCAAAGCTAAAATAACGCGCCACATCAGATTCGTTACTGGCAAATTCAATCACTGCTTTTTTGTCTGTGAGTAATTTTTTGAACGCTTCATTGTCGCTACTGGCAAGCATCGATAAACGGTAGCCAATGGCAGCAAGCAAGACGTCTAATGGATCAGATTTAACATCTAGAACAGGAATAGTAAACATAGCCAAACTCCTAAAAAATAAGGGATAAAATCAGATGTACTTTATAACAATTATTACTGAAACTATGTAGTCATATCATTAAATTATAAACTATTTTTTACTATAGATTCATTAGAAATGACGTAGATACCATTAAGCATCGTGTAACAATAAGAATAAGTCTATGATAAAAAAATGTACCATTTATCTTATTATAGATAATGGCTGACTAAAAATTCTTACAGATTATTCGCTACTGCTTTGATGACCCCACCACGACAGCGCGGATACTAAAATTGCGCCTAATACCATTAAGCCCAACGTCATGCCCCAATGTGAGCCCGTAGGGTAGTGCCACGGTGCGACATTATGAATGGCGTCGCTGGTAAGCGTACCTAAGACATCGGTTTTCCACGGCCATACTTTGACCAAAGAGCCGGCAATAAAGCCTGTTAATAGTGCCAAGGTGGCGTGGTAATAGCGTGACAACAGCCACTTCAGTATACGAGTAAACAGTAGTAGTCCTGTGACCATACCTGCCATTAAGGTAAAAATAATCGTGAAATTAAAAGTATGAACAGCTTCTAACACCGTGTCATAAGCGCCCAATAATAGTAAGATAAATGACCCCGAAATACCGGGCAATATCATCGCACAAATGGCAATAGCCCCTGCAAAAAATAAATACAGCAAGCTTGGCGTGGTGCTAAACATCGGCAGACTACTAATAATAATGGCGGCAACCATACCAACGATAAATAAACCCACCCTTGCCAGCGTCCAACGCTTAATCTCCGTTAATAAAAGAACCACCGTCGTCGCCACTAATCCAAAGAAAAATGACCAAATCAATAATGGTTCATTATCCAACAGATATTTTATTGACCCTGCTAAAGTCACTAAACTGGTCGCGATACCGGCGACCAAACACAATAAAAAGGTGGCATCGACCTGTCGCCAAACAGCCAATAAGCCTTTAAAGCCACCGTCTTTACGAAAAGTATGCCACAGGCTAGGACCAATACTACTCAGCGCATTAATCAAGCGCTCATAGATACCTGCAATCAGGGCAATCGTGCCACCTGAGACACCGGGTACAATGTCGGCTGCGCCCATGGTCATACCTTTAATATAAATCCCTAGCAACTCTTTGGGGCTATCATGGTGCACGTGAACTTTATGTGCAGGAGTAGGCTCTACCTGCGGATTCGGCGACGGCGAATCTGGGCGTGGTGATGATGCCGTCATGGACATTCCTTTTTAAAAATAAGCAAAAATAATAAGGGAAAGAGGATAAAAATGAATAAGCTGAATCAGCGATAAAGTCGCTCACTCAGCTTATTGCTATGCAAAGTTATGCTATACGAAGTACTGCTATGCAAAATGGCGATATCTGAGATATTTTAAACAAGTAAGAGTAATTAAATAAGATTAATAAAATAAGCGTTATTAAACCGCTTTATTTTGTAGGAATAAGTGCAGGATAGCCAAGCGCATACAGTACACCTTCGAGACCCGTGACGTTGACCGCTGCATCCGCACGTGCTTGTACGATAGGCTTGGCATTATACGCCACGCCTAAATCCGCAAGTGCCATCATCGGTAAGTCATTAGCACCATCGCCCACGCAAACCACTTCGGACATATCAAAACCCAACCGTTCGGCAGTATGCGTGGCGATAGCCGCCTTTTTATTGCCATTAAGAATCGGCAACTGTACATGACCGGTGACTTCACCATCTTCAATATCCAAATGATTGGCATGCACTTCATCGATCCCTAATTGCTCCGCGATATAACGTGCAAAATAGGTAAAGCCACCCGACACTAAAACGGTATGATAGCCTAAAGCTTTAAAGGCGCTGATAGTGGTACGCGCACCTGTAGATAGCGTTAAGCGCACGCAAATCTCATCAAGCACCGTCGTCGGCACCCCTTTTAACAGCGCCACACGTTGAGCAAAAGAATCATCAAAATCAATTTCGCCGCGCATCGCCGCTTCGGTAATGCTTTCGACTTGCTCACCAACGCCGACGACTTTTGCCAGCTCAACGATGACTTCTTGTTCAATCAAAGTAGAATCCATATCAAAACAAATCAGCTTATGGGTACGTAGCATATGCCCGACAGATAAAATATGGCAATCGACTAGACTTAAGCTATCTAATGCGACATTTTGAGCATCAGGATGATTGTTATTATAATCTTCTGCTAAATCACGACGCAAACTACTGGTAAGTTGCTCGTCAATAATGTGCGCGGCAGCCGTCTTTTTAGCAGGATGCATCAGCGTTGCGGTGACGGGTACGAGCAAATAACGGAACACTTGTGCAGGAACAAACGGCTGTGTAGGCGCAGTATCAGAGATAGTGCCCAAACCAGAGATACGGTCTACTGCGGCAGTATCAATAGTAATGTCAACAAAGTTTGCCTCTTTATCTTCGGCTACTGTCACCAAATGCCAATTGGGCTGCTTATCGACCCACGATTGCACATACTGATGAATATCAAGCGCCGAGACATGCGCAGGCAAAACCACGATGAGTGCAAAAATGGGTAGGGACTGCAATGCGTCAAAATCTCGTACATTAATATCCTCAGGTAACAAAGAAGCGACAGAATCGACGGCTTGTTGCCAAGCTTTGCTGTCTTTTGGTAACGAGTAAGGCGTATTTTTTGGCATGGCTCAATTGTCCCTTGTGTGCTCAAATAAGATTAGGAATAATAACAGTTTTACCGTGCCTCGCCTATAGATGACCCATGAAGTATTTTTTAGTCTCCTTCAACGGCTAATATCAGCATTAATTAAGACATTAATGCTGATTAAGGTAAAAAATAGATGATAAAAGCGTTATCATGACGGAATCTATAACGGCATCTCTAACCGGCATTATGATGCTATAGTAGGCAAAATCAGTAGAACCCGCTAAAGAGATTTAGCTGAAGCTTATTGGTAGTATATTTTTCCAGAAAATGAGCGAGCGTCTCGTTTTTTAACTTTCCTTATTCAAAAAAAGTTTACGATATCATGACGTATTTAGCGCCGCGGCAAGGGCTGTTTGCCATTATCATTTTGGTCAGTTTTTGTTTGCAAACTCTGCTGCTGGTGATTAGCACCGACCAACAATTGACCAAAAGTCGTGAGCAAAAAGGCGAACAAATGATTGCCCAGCTCATCGACGAGGCGCGTTTGTCTTTAGAAAATAAAGATCGGGTGAGCCTCAGTGTGATTGCCAATCGTTATACCAGCGAGCAGGATATCGCCCGTTTGGTCATTAAGGACAGTAAAGGCGATATTTTAGTACCAGTAGGCAATGCGCCTATGCAACAAGGCATTACCATCAGTCAGATTGCCACCGAAGGCGATGCCGTAATTGGCAGCGTGGCATTGACGCTAAAAGACATTAGCAAAGGTGAAATTATTGCCATGCAGTGGCCATTTGTCATTGGTTCGCTGATTTTGCATCTATTGCTTTGGGTGGCTTATGGTTATATTGCCCGCCCAACCAAAGAGCAAATCAATGCTCTCAGTCGTGATATTGATAATCTGCACCGTAAGCAATCGGCGCGTGGCAGCGATAATGACAATATCAGCAATGGACGCCTGAGTACGACCAAGCCTAACACTGGGATTGATACCGCAGCCGTTCATGGTGGCGTCAATGCTTACCTCAAGTCACAGCAAAATACTGATAATAATGATAATGATAATAATGCCGACGCTCAAGCAGACGATGCTCATGGTCAAGTAGACAGTGGCAATAAATTTATCGCTAACACCGCTAAATTATCTGCTAACCGTGCTTTTGATAGCGTTAGCGTGCAGATTATGTTTCATGATGAATATCGGATGCTTGAGCGTCTGACGCCTGAAATGCGTCTGCCTTATTTGGCGCTGTGTACCCAACTACTGCATCAAGCGCTTATTGAATTGCTTAAGCAGCCGTTATTGGCGGGCGTGAGTATCGTCAATCAGCCACATTTTGATGATAATGGCGCTGTTGTCGTCCTTAAAGCCGAGAATAATCAGGCTAAAGTGGCGCTTGCCGGCGTCATGCTTGGCAAACTGTACTTAATGCTGAATAAAATTATTCATACGAAGCACATTGAGCTATCACGCTTTGCGCTACCGGCTAAAGCTGGGGTCAGTGATGAAGCCCAAGCCCCTGCCATGAAACAGTTGCTCAAAAGTATCGGTAGAAAGGAGCAAATGCTGATCTTATTACCAAATGCTGGACTTAAACAAATTGGTAACCACGTTCAAGTACATAATCTCAAGCGCCCAACGACGGTGTATGAGCGTGAATGTGCCGTTTTCGATGGTGGCAACGCAGCCATTATGGAACGCCTCACTGATGTCCGTAATGCGGTCTTGATAAGCGGTAATGAAGCGGAATAAATAACGCTTGTGGTTGCCCGCAAAGTCTCTTTAAATTTAAAATCAAATTTAACATAGATATAAAAATGATTGACAACGTTGAACAGAGACTTTATAAGGCATGTATGTATCTAATTATTTTAATTTTTTGTTCAGGTTTAGGAGTTTGTCATGAGTGATACTGATATCGATGATGATTTTGACGGTGAGTTTTCTGATGACGATGATGCCAAGATGGTTGAAGAGGCAGAAACCAGCGTACGCACACGATTAAGCAGTTTAGAGAAACGCCGATTGATTGATAATCTGCTAGAAGAAAAACGGTTGGCTAAAGAATTAAAAGACCAGCTAGACGATATCGATGATTTTGATGAAGACGGCGATGATGATTGGGATGATGATATGTAGTCGTCATTATCAGGGCTGCCGTACAAGATAGTCTTCTCATTATCTAAGTGCTAAGCTGAGTTAATTTTTTAAATCGTAAATCCTGCATTAAAATTAATAAATTTTTAAAGCTTTATTTTTACTCATTATTTTTTTACTCGCCATATTTAGTAACTAATAATCTATCGAACCAAGGATAAGTAACCCATGAGCAACCCAATAAGCTTAGATGAATTAGCCTATTTTTTGGACAATTCTGAAGAAGAATATGTACTAGATTATATTGCTGCCCATGGTTTTTTGACCGCTACCGTTATTGGACCTGCACTGCCTAATTGGATAGATGCGATGTTTGAAGGTCATGTTAAAGACGTGCCAGAAAACGTGATCGACTGTATCCATCGCTGGCGCAATGATATTATGAATGACCTTAAAAATGAGATGCCAATTACCCTGCCGTTTAATGAAGGGGCGGGCGATGAAGACGAGGCAGTCGATTTTTCAGATGAGTCAGATATTGTGGCATGGTCGATTGGCTTTGTTGATGCTATGTATGGTGATGAAGCGAGCGAGTGGTTTGAAGACGAAACCGAAGAAGACGTTGCCGTATTGACCTTACCCATGATCGTGCTCAGCGGCATTGATAATGAAGATCCTGAAATTGCGCAGATGCATGAGGATCAAGATAAATTGGCACAAATGGCGAACAGTATCGAAGGCAACTTAACTGAGCTGTTCTTATTGTTTCATACTAACGATTAATCCATATCAATGATTACTCTATACGTATGATCCATAAATTACGCCTGCTATCAGCAATTTTAGACGTCATTAATAAGGTAATACCATGACCGTGCAACTATCTAACCTTGAGCACTTGCCTAATTATCAAATCACGGAGCGTTTAGACGTGGTTTACGGTAGTACGGTGCGCTCAAAGCATGTTGGTAAGGACTTATTTGCGGGTATCAAAAACCTTGTTGGTGGCGAGCTGACTGCTTATACCGAGTTGTTAGAAGAATCACGGCAAGAAGCAGTGGCGCGTATGGTGGTAAAGGCGGAAGCATTGGGCGCAGATGCGGTGGTCGGGATGCGCTTTTCGACTTCTAGCATTGCCCAAGGTGCCGCTGAGTTATTTGTATATGGCACAGCGGTCAAGGCGGTACGTTTGCCAAATCTATCAGCGCAAAATCAAGCACCGCACGTGGCTTCTGACCAGCCGTTACAAGACCAGCAAACGCAAAGATTTAATCCTTTTGGCTAAGCTTTTAGATTCTTTTATGATAAGAAGTATGCCATGAACAACTCTGTCACTCAGATACTTATTAACTATGCACCGTTGGTGATATTATTTGTGGTCGGTTGGTTTTTTGGGTCGCGTCATGAGCGTCAGCATTTAGCTCAGCTGCTTATAGATGAAAAAGCTTTAAGACATATTATCGTCTCAACTGAGCGTTTTTATCAGCCAACCCTTACGGAGAATAGTCAAGGTGAGCTGGTAATTGGTAGTGTCGTCATTGCCCAAGATTATTTTAAAATGGTGATTGCTAAAGTGTTGAGTTTTTTTGGTAAGAATCTTACTACTTATGAGACATTATTAGAGCGTGCCCGCCGTGAAGCCGTCGTACGTATGCGTGCCCAAGCCCATGCCAAAGGCTGCAATCATATTTATGGCCTGCGTTTTGAAGTCAGTAATATTAACCAATTAGGCAGTATGGTCGAAGCCATTGCTTACGGCACAGCGGTCATTATCCCTAAAGTTATCCCTCACAAACCCCTCAGCTAAAACCCTCTCATTAAGTAATTTCTAACTCATCACCTTCTAAATAACCCCTTCTAACTAAATTCTTTCTAACTAAATCCTTTCTATAAGCACCTTTTATAAAATTGACAGTTTTGCTTTGCTGTATCCAGCGCTTGCTCAATATTCTTTGCTCAACATCCTCACAACATAGCTAAATTGCCTTAGCATCTAACAAAATCCTGCTATCTGCGTTAAAATCATCCTACTAATTATTTTATCTATTTTTAACGTATTTATTTGACCACATTCATTATTAATAAAAGACCATTCTATTATGAGCAATCCCAATAACAATGAAAGCAGCAAAACCAATCTAACCACTTCTATCCAAGCGGCACTTAGCCAACTTGAAAACGCCTACAACCCTGCGGAAGTCGAAGCAGGTATGTATCAAGGTTGGGAGGAAAGTGGTTATTTTCAGCCAACTTTTGATAAAGAAGAATCGTTTTCTATTGCCTTGCCACCACCGAACGTCACTGGTTCGCTACATATGGGGCATGGCTTTAATAATGCTATTATGGATGCTCTAACCCGTTATCACCGTATGGATGGTGACAATACGCTGTGGCAACCGGGTACCGATCATGCGGGTATTGCCACGCAAATGGTGGTTGAGCGTCGTCTGGAAGCTGAAGGTATCAAGCGCCGTGATATGAGCCGCGAAGATTTTATTGATAAAGTCTGGGAATGGAAAGAAGAGTCGGGCGGTAATATTACCCGTCAGATTCGTCGTTTGGGCAGCTCGGTCGATTGGTCGCGTGAGCGCTTTACCATGGATGATGGCTTGTCTAATGCGGTGAAAGAAGTGTTTGTGCGCCTGTTTGATGATGGTTTAATTTATCGCGGTAAGCGTTTGGTGAATTGGGATCCTAAGTTCCAAACTGCATTATCAGATTTAGAAGTAGAAAACCATGATGAAAAAGGAAGCTTGTGGCATTTCCGCTATCATTTCACTGATAATGATATCACTACTAAAGATGGCAAAAACTATTTAGTCGTCGCAACCACGCGTCCTGAAACCTTGCTTGGTGATACTGCCGTTGCGGTCAATCCAAAAGACGAGCGTTATGCGCATTTGGTCGGTAAAACCATTACCTTACCGATTACCGGTCGTATCGTACCTATCCTTGCTGATGACTATGTTGATATCGATTTTGGTACGGGCTGTGTAAAAATCACCCCAGCGCATGACTTTAATGACTATGAGCTTGGTCGTCGTCATGAATTACCGCTGATTAATATCTTAGATGCTCATGCGCATATTTTGCCTGCGATGGAAGTTTATCCTGACTTGCAAACCCGTGAGCCAAATCTTGAGACCACGCCAAGTGAGTACGCAGGACTTGAGCGTTTCGCGGCGCGTAAATTCCTCGTTGAGCAAGCTGGCGAGCAAGGTTGGTTAGAAGAAGTCGAAGATTATGCGCTAAAAGCGCCTCGTGCTGAGCGTGGCGGTGCAATCGTTGAGCCGTGGTTAACCGATCAGTGGTATGTAGCGGTTAAAGAGCTTGCTCAGCCTGCGATTGCCGCCGTAGAAGACGGTCAAATTGAATTCGTCCCAGCGCAATATAAAAATATGTATATGGCATGGATGAATGGCATTCAAGACTGGTGCATCAGCCGTCAGCTGTGGTGGGGACATCGTATTCCTGCTTGGTATGACGAGGAAGGTAACATCTATGTCGCCCGTGATGAAGCGGAAGTGCGCAGCAAATATAATCTCGCTGCTGACGTGAAACTGCGCCAAGATGATGACGTCCTTGATACGTGGTTTAGCTCTGGTCTATGGACATTTAGTACCCTTGATTGGGCGGATGTGAATGCCGATCCACGTGTGATGGAAACGTTCCATCCAACCAGTGTATTGGTTACTGGCTTTGACATTATTTTCTTTTGGGTCGCGCGCATGATTATGATGACCATGCACTTTGTCAAAAATGAAGATGGCACGCCGCAAGTACCATTTAAGACCGTTTATGTACACGGTCTGGTGCGTGATGGCAATGGTCAAAAAATGTCTAAGTCAAAGGGCAATGTTCTTGATCCTATCGATATCATCGACGGTATCGAGTTAGAAGCGTTGGTAGAAAAACGCACCAGTAACATGATGAACCCGAAAGACGCGGCAAAAATTGAAAAGCAAACGCGTAAAGAATTTCCAGAAGGTATTCCGGCATTTGGTACGGATGCGCTGCGCTTTACCTTTACATCCTTAGCAAGTACCGGTCGCGATATCAACTTTGATCTAAAACGTGTCGAAGGCTACCGTAACTTCTGTAATAAAATCTGGAACGCCAGTCGCTTTGTGCTCATGAACTGTGTTGATAAAGAAGGCAATGCCCAAGCTATTGACCAAACTGCCAATGCTGAGGTGTGGGAATTACCAGAAAAATGGATTATGAGTCGTTTGAACTCAACGATTGCCAATATCCATCAGCATTTTGCCCAGTATCGCCTTGATATGGTCAGTCATGATATTTATGAATTTATCTGGAATGAATACTGTGATTGGTATGTTGAGCTTGCCAAGGCGAGCCTGAATGATGACTCGGTATCAAGCGAGCGTAAAGCGCAAATCCGCTACGTGCTGCTGCATGTGCTTGAGACCGCGCTACGCTTTAGCCATCCGATCATGCCATATCTGACTGAGCAGATTTGGCAGACCATCGCACCGCTATTGGGTCGTAAAGACACCGATAGCATCGTGATTGCCGCCTATCCACAGACCGATACTGCGCAAATCAGTGAGCAAACCGAAGCCGATATGGCATGGCTACAAGAGCTGATCGCCAGCGTACGTAATATCCGTGGTGAGATGAAATTGGGCAACGCCGTACGTCTGCCAGTATTGCTACAAAATATCTCAGCAGCGGAAGACACGCGTCTATCGCGTATCGCCAATCAGTTTAAGGCGCTAGCTAAAGTAGAGAGCTTAACCATCCTAAAAGAAGGCGATGACGTGCCATTATCATCATCAAGTATGGTCGGTCAGCTGCGCGTCCTTGTACCGATGAAAGGGCTGATTGACCCAACGGCTGAGCTGGCTCGTTTGGGTAAGTCATATGATAAGTTGAAAGGTCAAGCCGAAGGTATCGCCCGTAAGCTGGGTAATGAAGGCTTTGTCAGTAAAGCGCCTGTGGAAGTAGTCGAAAGCGAGAAAGCAAAATTGGCTGAGCTAGAAGGGCAGTTGACGGCGATGACAGCGCAGATGGAAGAGTTAAAGGCGTTGTAACTCACACTTAGATAACTGTAATAGCAAAGAGCGCTGTCACAATTGTGATAGCGCTTTTTTATCTCTGAACCATTGCTTGATTTTTCTGATTTTATGATATAACTGATGGCTAGCGAAATTAGAATGGTTTACTAACCTATTAGCAGTAAATAACGAGAGATTTTTGAGACATGACATGTACTTTCCAAGGTTGTACAAACAATAAGTTTGCACCTCATGAAGAATGTGCTCTTCATTGTGTAAAAAGCAATTATCAAGATGATAAGTTGAAAGGTGTTTTATCTGAGTTTTATGACTTATTAAAGATTTATATAGCAGACTTTCTTGCTACAACATCAGCTTCAACCTCTAGTACTATTCATAGCTTATTTAGTTCTTCACCTAGCTCATACAAGAGAGACTTGGGTATAGACTTTCCTCAGATGATTCGAGACAGTGATTTAAATGATGAAGAAACTAGAAACTTGATTCGTAGAACAAATACCTATGATTTAATCATTTTATCTAATATTCATTTTCCTGATAGAAAGAGTAGAGACAGTTTCGATTATTTTAAATTATTAAAATTATTCAGCGGAATTCACTTAATTGATTGCCATTTATATATAGGTGATTGGCAAGTTGAAGATGTAAGTTTTTTCTTTGAAGAATGCGTATTTTATAACTGGTTTGATATAACTCCCATTACAATGTTGAGTAATGATACGAATTGCTTATTTTCTGAATGTGAGTTTAAGACTAAAGTGAGAGTATCGCGCATAGAAACAAATAATATCTTCGAGGATAGTTTATTCTCAGGTTGTAGTTTCAAAAATTTACTCAGATTAGAAAACTCAGTTTTTAAGAAAGAACCTTTTCTAGAATTAAATGAGCAGTCATTTGTTAACACAACACTGGAAATCTTTAATTGTACATTTGAAGGGGTTGTTAAACTTAATAAAATTGCTGTAAGATCTCTTCAGATTAATGACACAAATTTCCTTTCTAGCTTCGAAATAACAAACATGAAGGTTGAAAGTTTTCTATGTATTAATACAGAAATGCAAGGTGTCTTTAATGCTTTTGAAAGTCATTTTAGTTATGCAAAATTTGAAAGAGTAAAGTTTTATGATGTTGCGGATTTTGAAAATGCTGAATTTGGCGAAGCGGATAAAATTGTTATAGCATCTTATCCTGTGACAGCGATATTTAGATTTGTGACATTTATGACCGCCTCAAACTTCAAGAAAGTAAATTTTTACTATGGTTTAGATTTCGAGAATGTGGACTTAAGAGAACAACCCAATTTCTTAAAGTCAAATATTAATCCTTACAATACTAATCGAGAAACATTTAGAATCATAAAGTATTCATTCGATTCTAGAGGGAATACTCTTGAAGCAAATAGGTTTTTTGTTCAAGAGATGAAAGCTTTTAAGAGCGAGCTGAAGGCATACGGCAGTAAGCGAGATGTAGTAGTATATTATATGAATGATTTAATGTCAGAATTTGGCGGAAACTATGTAAGACCAATTGTCTGGCTAATCATTAGCCTGATTTTATATACGATGTTACTATCTTTTCATGACTGTTATTTCGATAATTATAATTACTTTCTTCATCCTTATTTTAATACTCTTTCAGTTTACGCTAATAGTGCTGCGAGAAATTTTTTGCCTTTTAGTAGATTTCTGGAATCTAAGAGTGGGTTTGAGTTTATAAGCTTACTTTTTTATATTTGGTTTGCAATATTAATCTGGCAAATAGTTGTAGCCGTTAAGAGACATACTCAACGTTAGATGTAGGTATTAACTACTCCAAACAAGGACGTTCACCATGAAAACATCAACCGCCAAAGCCCTGACTTTAAGTGCATTGTTGTTAAGCCTGAGCGCTTGCGTTCTCGTCTCACCACCGACCAATGAAGACACCATGACAGATGCCGATCTCATTCGAGCTGCTGAGCAAAAAGAATCAGCACCAACCGAAGGCGCGCAGCAATGGGTGATTGGTTATCATCATGGTATCGCAGTGGTCAAATCATTCCAGTGCTCAGACCTTTGCCCGCAAAATACTTTGCGCGTGATTTATTATGACGTACCGACTAATGCGACTTGTGAGAGTATTGGCGGTGTGAGCAAATCTATATTAGTGCCAATCGCCATTACCGTGATGCCAAAAGAATACTGCTTTCCAAAGGCAATCGCAGATTACTGGGAAAGCTATCCTGCCAAATCATAGTGAATAACGACCTACATTTACCACACGGCTAAACAAACTAAGTGCCATTATCAAAACGGACAGCAATCATAGATATGAACATCGCTACAATAAAGCCGCTTATTAGCGCACTTTTTTACAAACAAAAGTCATAGGACTGCTAAGATAAACATCTAAGCATTCATTGTTATAGGTTTAAACACTATATAAATAGAAAAATAAACAGAAAATATGATATCGAATCTTGTAGTACACAAGATATTTTTAAATCAAGATTCTCTAGGTTTAGGAATAAAGACTATGATAAAAATAAATATGTTTGTCATCTTTTGGATCGCCCTATCATTTTTTACCTTTCTTGTGACCATGAGTAATATAAAAAGTCATAGGTTAAGCCGTGCTAGCGCTTCTATGTCAAGAGCGCCAAACACGCTAAGTAACGATAAGCTCGATATTGAGTCTAGTTTTTATAAAGCCGATGCAACGTGGCACGATATTATATTTTTCCATGCGTCTGCGTCAGGTGTGGCTATCGTACTCTTGGTTTTAATTATCAAAGGTGAGGCGTTATTTCCTGGAACGGTTGTCTTTTTTGGCGCGCTGTCTTCCATCGCTATATTTACCATTAGCATGGTACTGCTGTTATTAGCCTTTTACTTCTATACCATCTCCATTTTGAAACTTGGCAACACCTTAGCCAGCATTCAGATTAATGGTAAAGAGATCAAAACCATGTACGCGATTATGAGCGTCTTTGGCTATTTCTTGGTATTTGCGATACTGGCATTGATATTGGTTTAAAGCTTATTTGTCGAGAATACTTTATCCAGTAAGTAAAAACCGCTTACAATTTAGATTGTAAGCGGTTTTTTTATTTCACTTCACTTAAAGCTAAGATTGTAGTTAACCAAAAATACAGCAGATGACACATTTTATTCGTTTCAGAGTTGATAATAATTACCACTCTAAAGAGAATAACCCTATAAAACCTGAATGTATCTATTTACTCAGTTTACTCAATCACTAACCAAACATACCCAGCGGTAGCAAAACCCTGCAAAATCAGTCTTGAATGGTGTTGTTAACTTCTTTATCTTTAATAACTTATATAGGTAGTCTGTACTGCCTAAACCTATTATTTGTTGATAACCTAGTCATGACTCCATCAAAAAAAACTTTTTATCATCGACCTAAGATCAATCAATCCAAAAATCCTACCGTACGTTGGCTGTTTCTCGTATTAGGCTGGCTATTCTTTGCATTAGGAATCATTGGTATCTTGCTGCCCGTGATGCCGACCGCACCTTTTATATTATTAGCGGCAGGATGTTGGGCGCGTAGCTCACGACGGTTTCACTTTTGGCTGATTAATCATAAATATTTTGGGAAGTTCGTTCGTGATTGGGAAGATCGTCATGCTGTGCCGCTATATGCCAAGTGGCTAGCCAGTATTATGCTGACGATATCGACGCTCATGTTATTTTATCGTCTGCCAGCGGATATGCTATGGCTAGCATGGATTGTTGCCGTAGTGGGTAGCGGGGTGATTGTTTATCTGTTTCGCTTACCGAACGCGTAACCACTGCTACCACCCAAATTTATTGTTTATGCTATAAACAGCCGTTAAGACGATAAATAACTACCAAAACGATTAAAAAATGCTCACTTAACGCTATATTTGTAACTAGTTACACGAAATATCAGATAAGACTTGCGATAGTGAGTGACCCCCCTTATACTGTATCCAAGCTTAAGAGCAGTTCTGCACCAAATCATTACCTCGTAGTATTAGTTATAATCCTTCGTTTTAATATTTATCGTTCAGTAGCTATTTGCAAGCGTTACCGGTCACTAGACCATTAATAAATTAGAAAATTAGGATTATGATATGTCAGATACTATGAAAGGTACAGTTAAGTGGTTTAACGAAGCTAAAGGCTTTGGTTTTATCGCTCCAGAAAGCGGCGCAGACGTTTTTGCTCATTACAGCGAAATCACTGGTTCAGGCTTCAAAACTTTAGCTGAAGGCCAAGAAGTTGAGTTCACTGTAACTCAAGGTCAAAAAGGTCCACAAGCTCATAACATCGTTGCTATCTAATTTGTCTTTATAGACAATTAGAGCAAGATGAATAAAAAGCGAACCTTCGGGTTCGTTTTTTTATGTCTGTTATTTAAGATTTCATTATTTAAGCTTTGAAAGTGAGAAACATAACTCATTTGAAAAGTTTAAGCTTTGAATATTCTGAATGACTTATAAATATATATAACTAATCATGACCCAATGCAAAACGCCTACAAGCAGTTGTAGGCGTTTTTTAGTTTAATTAGTGACGATAAAAAGTCGAAGGGTCTATATCAAGCTAATACCAATATTAATCAGCCCGCCACCGACGATTAACCATGCAAACATGATTGCACCTAAGATTAACGGTTTTACACCCGCTTGTTTAATCGCGCCTAAATGGGTGGTCAGACCTAAGGCAAACATCGCCATCGTCAGTAATATATCATCTACCATTACCATGGCTTGCTCAAAACCTGCGCTCATATTAAGCCAAGTATGCAGTACGACGATAAGAATAAAAATAAAAGCGAACCATGGGACTTTAACTTGTTGAACACGGTTCATAAAGGACGGTTTTTCGCCATTCTCGCTGCTGCCTTTGGTTAATGCAAAAGACAATACCAGTAAGAAGGGTGCAAGCATCATCACCCGAATCATTTTGGTGACGACCGCGGTATCACCAACTTCAGGACTCACGGTATTACCCGCAACCACAACTTGAGCCACTTCATGAATAGTAGAGCCAGTATAAACACCGTAATCTTGCGCGCTCAGCCACGGTTGTAACCAGCCAAGATGATATAAAAAGGGATAAAGTACCATAGCGATAGTACCGAATACGACCACTGTTGCTACAGCAATCGTGACTTTATGCGCTTCAGCTTTAACGATTGGCTCGGCAGCAATAACGGCTGCGGCACCGCAAATACTGGCACCTGAACCAATTAATATGGTCGTTTGCTTATCGACTTTCAGCCATTTTGTACCCAACCAATAAGTAATTAAAAAGGTTGAGGTTAAGACCAAGGCATCACTCATCACCGCAGGTAAGCCAACGCTCGCGACTTGCGTCAGGGTTAATTTAAAACCGTAGAACATAATCGCCAAACGCAGTATTTGACCTTTGGCAAAGCTAACCCCTTCATTTAAAGGCTCAGCAACTTTAGAATAAACGGTATTACCCAGTATCATACCGATTAAAATAGCTAACGTTAATGAGGACAAGCCCTTGATGTGCCCGTTTGACCATGTGTTCAAGCTGCTATTCAACCATAAGCAAAATAAACTACCGATCAGCACGACGATTAATCCGGCTAAATGACGACCGCGCGGAATATAACTGGCGACTGCTTGGGTAAAAGCTTTCATGACGGAATGTCCTATTAACACGTTTATGTAGTATGGATTGCTGATGCTAGATTTAAGCTAGAAAAAATAAGGGTGATGAGCTTTTACGCACAGCATTTCTCAATAATCCAAATAAGCATAAGCTTATGAATAGACATTATAAAGCAGGTTATTCTATAATAAAAACAGATTAATAATATATAACCTATCGATTTTTTAGGTTAAGGATTTGCTTTATAGGATGCAATAGTAATCATGAAAAAGGCAGTTCAGACATTACCGAAGATTACTTTTAGGCAACTGGCAGTATTTGTGAGCATTTACCAAACGGGCAGCACCAGTCGCGCCAGTGAAGAGTTACATTTATCCCAGTCAGCGGTGAGTAGTGCGTTAACAGAATTAGAAGCACGATTGCAGATGCCATTATTTGAGCGAGTCGGGCGTAGGCTCAACCAACATCCGAATGCGTATCCGGTTTATATCCAAGCGCAGGCAATCTTGGGGCAAGCTTTAACCCTTGAGCATTATCATAAACATCATGCAGAGCAAATTCATATTGGCGCGAGTACCACCATCGGCAATTATGTGTTGCCGCCATTACTTGCCAAACTATATGGCGCGCTTCCTGATGCCAACGTCGATATGTATATTGCCAATACGCAAGAGGTAGTGGCTGAGGTTGAGCAATTAAATATTGATATTGCTTTGGTAGAAGGTATGCCGCGCCCAACGGATACAAAAGTCATTGAGCAACGCGCATGGCGTACCGATACCTTGATGGTATTCGCAAAGCGTGATAGTAAGTGGTTAAATGGTTTGGCAGAATATGATGCCGATAAAGACTGCTATCGGCTGACTGTCGCGCAGTTGGCAACGTTGCCGCTATTGGTACGTGAGGCAGGTTCAGGGACACGGCAAATTATCGATGAGCAGCTATTGCAACAGATGCCTGATGCTGAAATCATTATGGCAATTCAACAATCGGAAGCGATTAAGCACATGGTGAGCGTTGATATTGGTTTGGGTTGTCTCTCGCAACATGTTATCCATGCCGAATTAACCACGGGACAGTTGGTTCAAGTCAAAGTAGACGGTATAGATTTGGCACGAACGTGGTGGTTAGTCTGGCATAAAGCGCGTCATCAAAGCCCAATTTGGCAGTCGTTTATTGATATTATTCAAGAAAATTAATGATTAAAAATTGCGTATAAAAAAGCGTATGATTAATTTGGATATCATGCGCTTTTTATAAGTTATATCATTATTTTTATATAGTCATAGTTATACCAGTGTTAACCGCGCTGAGTGACTGGCTTATCCAGTCTCACAACCAAGCTATCACACGGCACGTTTGGCAATATATTATCCGCCGTTGCACCGCTCAGCCATGCCGCAATGCCGTGGCGTTCATGACGACCGATAACGAGTAAATCGACGTTATGTTTGGCACAGTAATTAACAATGCCTTCACTATTAGATATCGCTGTGGTCACCTCAGAATTGACATTATACAGCTGATTGCGCTCTAAGAATTTCGCTAAGCGTCCGCGCGCTTCTTGGCAACGTTCATCATCAATCTCATCATATAGACTAGAGGCGGGCACCAGCTCATAGCCAAAGCCGACCATAGTATCTTTCACGATATGCAGTACCGATAGCCTAGACCCAGGGCGGTTAGCAACGATAAGTTTGGCTTTTTCCGCAACGATATCGGCATCGGACATTAAATCCGTAACCAATAAGATATGTTTGTAAGTCATGAGCATCCTCCTCCTATCAGATAGATTTTACTATAGCATTACTAACGGCTACTGTTAAGTAGCACTAGAGTTAATAGCGCCTTTATCCTTGATTAACTTTCAGGTATTACCTTGACTTCTGATCATAAAAACCCCATCTATCTTCGTTAGGCAAATTGTGAGACAACTTCTTTTTAACGCTTCTGCTGCATTGCTTGAACTTGTCATTACATATAAGACTACCCAAAATATCAAAACCCCAAAACTCCAAAATACAATGATGTGACAAATTCTATAAAAATGGATGTCAAAATCTGACAATCATTACTTTAATGTTCACTTTTTAACGATTATTTACGCTGCTATTAAAGGTAAATACTAAGGAAGACTATGACTGACACGCTATTTACGGCTGATTTAACCTTGCATCCGGCGTTTGCGCTCATTGAGCATCGCCATATTGAAGCACTATCGATGGATGTGTTAATCAGTCAGCATGTCCAAACTGGCGCTATGCATTATCACTTGGCACATGCCAGTGATGAAAATGCTTTTTTGGTGGGCTTTCGCACGCAGCCAATGGATTCAAAAGGTGAGGCGCATGTTTTAGAGCACGTGGCGCTATGTGGTTCTGCGAGATTTCCGGTACGAGATCCGTTTTTTTCGATGATTAAGCGTTCACTAAATACCTTTATGAATGCGATGACGGCGGCGGATTGGACAGCGTATCCGTATGCCACGCAAAATAAAAATGATTACTTTAATTTATTAGCGGTTTATTTGGATGCGTCATTCTTTCCTAATATTCATCCGCTTGATTTTGCGCAAGAAGGTATTCGCGTTGAATTAGACGACAATGATAAGCCACAATTTAAAGGTATTGTCTTTAATGAGATGAAAGGCGCGATGAGTGGCGAGATTGATCAGCTGTATCATGCGGTCGCCCATCATTTATTCCCAACGACGACTTATCATTATAATTCTGGCGGTGATCCTGCTGATATTCCTGACTTGACCCATAATGAATTGGTTGAGTTTCACCATAGCCATTATCATCCGTCTAATAGCGTGATTATGAGCTTTGGTAATATTCCAGTCGCTGAAACTCAAGCCAAAATACATGACGATGCGCTCATTCAGTTTGAAACGGGTAAAAAACATGTGTCACGTCCTGAGCAACGTTTATTAGCACCGATTAGTGTGACGGATACGTATACGGCTGATGAAGAAGGTTCTGACCAAACCCATCACGTGGTGGCATGGTTATTACCAACGATTACCGATCCAAAACAACGCTTGGCATTACGTTTACTAGAAGGGGTATTGGTTGAGCACGCAGGTTCGCCATTGCGTGCTTATTTGGACAGTCATCCGCTAGGCAAAGCGCCAAGTCCACTATTAGGTCTTGATGATAGCCATTATGAAATGGTGTTTTATACCGGTCTGCGCGGCTCCAATCCTGAACATGCCGAAGCGGTTGAGCAAGGGATTATGGACTTGCTAGCTACCGTTGCCAGTACACCGATAGATGAAGAAACGATTGAAACGATTTTGCATCAAATCGAGATTGATCAGCGTCATATCGGTGGCGACAGTATGCCGTATGGTCTTAATTTAATGTTAGAAGGCTTTAGTACAGCGATTCATGACGGCAATCCGATTGATGTTTGGGAAGTGGATGAGCACTTATTATGGCTGCGTGAACAAGTGCAAGATGAACAATGGTTACCCAATTTAATTAAGCAGCATTTGCTTGATAATCAGCACCGTGTCCGCGTAACACTTACGCCAGATAGTAAAAAAACAGCCCGTTTAGCGGCAGCGGAACAAGCACGCCTCGATGCTATTGAGATGGATTTAACCACTGCTGATAAAGATATCTTAAAGCAACAAGCGCTAGATTTGGCTGCGCGTCAAGCTGCTCCTGATGATTTAAGCTTATTACCCAAAGTTGGTCTAGAAGACGTACCGACCGATATTAGCTTTAAACAAGGCACACAAAAACAAATCCAATTAAGCGGTCAAGACAGCACCTTATTTGAATATGAGGCGGGCACGAATGGCTTATATTATTATCAAATCATTGTACCGCTAACCGATGAGATAGGTAATACAGACACTAATGAATTGCCCGCTAATGACGTCATTAATCATCCATTATTGCCGATTTATTTAAGCTTATTATCAGAGCTTGGTACCGATTCGATGGATGCTTATGAGCTGCAAGCCAAGCAAGCGGCGCACTCATCAGGGGTAACGGCACGAGTGAGCCAGCGTACGAATATTGATAGCAGCCAATCTATTAGCAGCTATTTTGTGATGGCAACGCGCGCGCTGAACCGTAAGCCTGAAGCCATTGATTTGGTGAAAGAGGTGATGGAGCACAGTATCTTTACTGAGCATGATCGTATTAAAGAGATTTTGCAGCAGCGCCAATCAGGGTGGCAATCTAACCTTGCAGGCTCAGGACATGCTTATGCCATGCAAACGGCAAGTCGCGGTATGAGTCGTCAGTCACAGTTAGAATATGTGCGGAGTGGTCTGCCAGCACTCAATGCGCTCAAGGATTTCTTAACGCATGCGGCAACCGATGATGCGCTTTGGGATCAATTGGCAACCAGTCTCATGAGCTTGCATCAACGTATTATCAGCTTGCCAAAGCATGCACTGATTATTTGTGAAGCGGAACAAACTGAACGTTTGAGTGGTTTGATTGTCAATAGTTGGAAAGACAGTCGTGCTACAGAGCTTGCGACACAAGAGATTAATACTGCCGTTAATATTCCTAGTGAATTCGCTGATTTAACGATTAATCCTGCCTTGGATGGTGAACACAATACACCGGAAATTGCCAACAATGGCGAGACAGTCGATGTTGCAGACCTAGCATGGTTGGTGGCGACCAACGTTTATCATAATGCCAGTGCTTATACCGTTCCTGCGCCTGAGCATCCTGATACCGCTGCCTTGATGGTGTTAGCACCATATTTGCGTAATGGCTATCTGCATAGTGCCATTCGCGAGCGTGGCGGTGCGTATGGTGGCGGTGCGGGTTACGATGCCAATGCGTGCGCCTTTAAATTCTTTAGCTATCGCGATCCGCATTGTGCTGAAACCTTTGCGCATTTTGATGCCAGTGTTGAATGGTTATTGAATGAGCCACAAACCGCTGAGCAGTTAGAGGAAGCTATCTTAGGTATTATTTCAGGCATGGATAAACCGGGTTCACCAGCAGGTGAAGCGGTTAAAGCGTGCTTTGCCGACTTGCATCATCGCGGTATCGACTGGCAACGTAAAATGCGTGCGGAAATTTTAGCGGTTACGATTACTGACTTGCAGCGTGTCGCTAAGCAATATCTTCAAGGACAAAAACACGTACGAGCCGTACTCGCGCCTTACGATAAAGAAGAGGTGGTTAAAGCGTTAGGCTTTACCGTCTGTAAAGTAAAAAGCTAACTGTAAATATTAGCCCTATTGTTAAAAATAAAAATCACCACTTTAATGAGAGTGGCGGTTTTTATTTTATAGCGACTATGATTAATAATTAATGATGAACGTTTACACGCTTACTTCTTAATTAAATAATTTGCCAAAGCGCTATAAGCAGGTAATGAAGTTGGGTCGATTTTGCCGTTACTGGCTTCAGGATAAGAGGCAAAACGTACGATGACCATGTCAGCAGCTGGGTCAACATAAACCGTCTGACCATGAACACCGCGCGCAGCATAAATAGGCGTGGGGTTATTAAACAGCCACCACATACTCTTATAACTGCCATTTTTTAGTTGATCGTAACCAGATTTTGCGAATACTTTTTTATCGCCACCTGCCTCGATACTGTCGACTACCGCAGCAGGAAATAAGCGATGTCCATTGATTTCGCCCTTGTTTAACATCAAGCTACCAATACGTGCCATATCGTGTAAACCGGCGCTGACACCGCCGCCAGCAAACGGCGTACCTTTGGCATCAACGGTCATATAAGCACTTTGTTCGGCACCAATTTTTTGCCAAATGCGCTCTGATAATAGGTCATCAACAGCTTTGCCTGTGGTACGCGAGATAATCCAGCCGAGCGCATCACTATTAATCGTTCGGTAATTAAACTCCGCGCCATGCGTCCCTTTTTTCTTCACCGTTTGTAGGTATTCAAAGTAACCATTAGGACCGGTATAGTCTTTAGCTTTAGGTAAGGGACTTGCTGCTGCCGAATATTGCCAGATATCTGCATTAGGATCGGCATAATTTTCGCTATAATCCAGTGCGGTGGTCATATCCATGACTTGGCGCACAGTCGCATCACCAAAGCCGCTATTTTTTAGCTCAGGAATAATCGTGCCGACTAAGGCTTTATCGTTCAATTTGCCTTCGATAACTAAGGTTTCTGCCAATAGTCCAGTGAGCGATTTGGTCATCGACATCGCGGCGTGATTGCCTAGCTCATTGAGACAACCGTTTTGGCGCTCATAAACCACTTTACCATGATGCATGACCATAATACCGTCGGTATAGTTGGCATCAAGCGACTGCCGCCAAGTCATTTTTTGCGTGCTACCAGTTGGCGTAAACGTTATCGCATCGATATTTTTATCAAGGGCATAATTTAATGTAGACGGTGCGCCGATACCGCGGCTCACTTCACTGGTTGGCATCAGTTCACGGATATGGCAAACCGTCCAACGTAGTTTTGGAAAGCTGAAAAAATCGGACTCTGGCTGTGATATGAGCTTATCTTTTGGCGGTGGAAAGCCTTGCATCCATCCCATAACCTGTGGATCAGATGCTTGTGCCGTTAAAGGGGTATTCTCAGTATGACCGCTTATACTGGTAAACCCAAGCGCTAAAGTGAGCGGTAATAAGGCAAAAGAGCGTTGCAATGTCAGCATAATATCCTCGGCAATTGAATGAATGAACAGGTAATATTTAGACAATAAAAAACCGTTGATGAGATTTGAGCATAATTCTTATCAACGGCTTTTACTACTTGTTTTTGTAAGATAATCGCCTCAGTGCGACTGCCAATACTGCTTCAATCAGCAGCGTTTAAAAACGCTTAATGCTGTGGTCTTTATCGATATAGTCTTGATGAACAGGGAAGTCTGCATGGTTATCGAATTGTTTACGATCGGCAAAAAAGTTAGTCAAAGTGCGACGTACCGCTTCAAAAGCAATCTTATCCCAAGGAATATCTTCTTCGGCAAATAAAGCGCAGTCTAAACTTTCTGAGCCAATACCATACGCGCCATCTTTTAAATCATTAAGATAAATGATATAAATCTGCCCGATATGCGGCAAATCATAAATACAGTATAAATGCGGATTGGTTACGACGGCATCGGCTTCTTCAAAGCTCTCACGGGCTGCACCCTCAGCAATGGTTTCGCCATTTTCCATAAAGCCTGCAGGCACTGTCCACAAGCCATACTGCGGCTCAATGGCACGGCGGCATAATAGCACTCGACCTTTATGCACCACCAATGAGCCACAAATGATTTTTGGATTCTCATAATGAATATAATGACAGTTTGGGCATACCAAACGCGGTATATTATCAGTGGCGGGAATTTTGCGTTCAGCTTCGTGACCGCATTCGAGACAATAGCGCATATGAGCTGCCTTTTATTAGTGAAAGGAATTAGTGAAAGGATATATAAAATACTTTTGCGTGTTTTTCTTATGTTATAACTACTATAGCTATCGGTAATTTTAGTCAACAGTCGTCATAAGATAACATAAATTTATCCAGAGCTGAGCGGTGTTAACAGGAACGCATGATTTACCAGTGCGAGCATAACGTATGGAAGTCTTGAAAAGCATCAGTCTTAGCATCAATTAAATAGTTAATACCGCCTTGCTAATGCTTAGTGAATTATGCTTAATTACCAATACCAAAGATAATATATGCCTCTAGTAATATTGTTCATTTAATAATTGTTGTTTAAGGCTTAGGCATAGCGTAATCATATTGAGCGCTAATTAAATGTAGCATTCACTAATATAAAGGACAGATATAATAATGGCAGTCTCATGGCGTTCGTCACCTTTTGATGAATTGGCAGTTGCTTTGCCCGCTTATATTCGTCAGCCTATATTAAGGCAGCTGGCAGAACGGATGCAGGGTGAGCTTTTGGGCACGGCAATACCCTCGCTATTGCCGTTTGATGTGACCAATGCCAATGATACGATTGCTCAAAGTACGCTTATTTTAAATAAGCTCTATCAAACCCCGATTGCCGATGCCTCGATTTTGGTCGCTATTACTAATGAATCGCGCCCTAAATTGCTATTGACGCGCCGTGCTATCCACATGAATAGTCATGCCGGCGAGGTATCTTGTGCCGGTGGTAAATATGAAAATGGCGATGGTAATAACGTGGTGACGGCATTGCGTGAGGCGTGCGAAGAAATCGCGTTGCCACCAAATAAGGTACAACTCCTCGGTCAGTTGCCCATTCAAATGTCTAAAAGCGGCATGAGCGTGCGCCCCATTGTGGCATTGATTGCCCCAGATTTGATTTTAGTACCTGAGCTTAGTGAAATATCGCGTATTTTTTGGGCGGATTTTGAAACACTGATTACCCAACCGACCGTAGAATATAGCGTGCGCTATACCATGCAAGCGCAAACATCAACCTTGCTGACGCCTAGTTGGCAGATTGATGGTGAAATAGTTTGGGGGCTAACGGGACGCGTGTTAGCAAGTTTGCTGGAAACGGGTTTTGATCGTCAGCTTGAGTGGTATTACCGTATTCAAAATATGCAGCTATAAAATTAAACACATTGCACATTGCTTGTCGTTGATGATTGTTTATAAATGATTACTTATAATAATCGTCATTTTTCTTGAGCCACCAATTCATATTGTCTTGGCGCTTTGCCCGAAATTGCTCTAATTTCTCAGCAACCATTTGATTGTGCTGGCGAGCGGTATCGAGGGTAAATAATATCGGTACTGAGGACAAAACGCCAAAGCGAATTTTTGACTTGGGCAGCTCTAAGCCATCACCAATGTCATCGCCAACGATCGTGCGCGTCACGCTGGCATTGACCATCTCAACAAAGCGCCCACGGCGATTGTCTTCGCCCATCAACTGCCGCGGTAAGTCATGTAACGCTTTTGCCAATGGTCGTCCCATCTTAAAATCAAGCTGCTGAATGGATAAATAAGTATAGAGCCATTCCCAACAGGCGGTTTCATCTTTTGGTAAGCGCTGTAAATCAACGCCCATCCAATAGCTCGCAAGATTCCACAGATGCAAAATACCTTCGGCTTCCTCACTACTAATACGCGCGCCGAGCAGTCGCAGCCCGCGCATAATCAGTAACGAGAACTGCAAATGGGTAGCAATCATATCAGTTTGATTAATGGGCACGCCCCAATAGTCAGTATTCCAACTACCATCGGCATGATGATGTTGGGCGGCATCCGCTATCACGCCATTGGCGGCAGTTAGTTTACCTTTGAGTAAATTTTGGCGTACCAAGGTATGAATTTGACGCACCTGTATAGATTGCCGCCAACCCTCAGAGCCAATCGCTAATACTCCGCTAATAGGCGTACGCTGCGGGTGAGAGGCGGTGTCCAGTTGTGGATGCTCAGATACCGCGAGAATATAGGCATAAGTACGCATCAATCGCGGCAGCGCATCGTGCATCAACGCGCCCGTTTGAATCAGTGGTAAGGACAGCGCAGGAATACTATAACCTGCCATTAATGCCACGTTACGCAATAACCAAATCAACATGAGCGGATAGCGGCGATAAGCAATCGCGCCAATTTGCGCAAGTTGTGGGTCGAACCAATCGGGATGGCGACTAAATTGTGCCTGCATGGTGACAAATGCTGGATGGCTACTAATTTCAGTACTGATGTCTGTGTTGATATTATTATTGATATTAGTACCAAGAATAGCGCTTTGTAACGGCTTGGCAAAACGAATACCATCAGCTGCCAGTTTATCCGCTAGCGGGTCACCGATATCATAACCTGAGACTATTTCTTCCAATAAAGCAGGAGAAATCACAAAGTCTTTCGGCAATAGATAGCGCTTAATACGCTTTAAAACTTGTAAATCACTATGGTCATTAATAGCTGTAGTGCGCCCGTGTCGCTGATAATTTGCTATTTGGCGTTGAATATTAAACTCATTATTGCGCTTATCATGTTGCTGAGCATCATTTTTATAATCATCTTTATTTAAGCTATTAGCCGTATCGTTTTTGGTATCCATATCTATCACGCACTCTCACAGTTTGACACTATGGTTATTTTAGAACGCCTTTTTTGCAGCATTTTCTACAGAAATCGTAATAAAATCTATTCACTTTAAAAATGAGTTTTCTGGTTCTCTAAGGTTAATTTTGCTTCAGTAGTAGCAATTCGGTATCTGATTCTTTGTAGCTCGGGTGGTAAAGATAAGAGACGCGCGCGTGCTTCTTTTTCAGTGTTAAAATCTAGCATTTCGCCATCACGAAGTTTGATATATTCCGCTTGGTGTTTTTCTAATAGCAGCTTATCTTCAGTCAACTGTTTGTTTAAATTGTAATACCTTTGACCTTGTTGATTTGCCTGTTGCAGCGCATTTGCTAGTGCTGCGGGACAGACGCTATTTAGGTCACGACCGCGCTTGCCAATATTATAGGCGTTACTGGTGGTGCAGTATTGCTGTAGTCCCTGTTGGCGACCACGCTCCCACGTCTGATAATCAGGTGCTGTACCCACTTTTGCACACGCCTTTGCATGGGCTGCCAGTCGGTCGGAATAGTAGCCTGCTACGCCATCGTTATAGCCAATGGTTTGCCAATTACCAACGGTACATTCTTCTTTGGATAAGGTGGCACAGCCTGCTAGTAAAACAATACTGCCAAGGAGGGGCAAGCGCAATGCCAATACCTGCACAAATGACCTCATAGCCGTCTCCTATGACAACCTTTAAAAACGATTAACCGCATGACTGTCACCGTATGCCTGTTATCACATAACTATTAATGATGGATTAAATCTACCGACTTACCACTGACATTGTCTTTTAACGCCACTTTTAGCATGAGATAACCGGCAATACCAGACACGATTGAACCCATAATAATACCTAAACGCTCATCAAATAGCGGCGTATCGCCACCAAATGCCAAGCCACCGATGAATAAACTCATGGTAAAGCCCACACCGCATAATAATGCCGCACCGTAGATTTGCTTAAAATTCATACCTTTTGGCATCGTTGAGATACCGAGTTTAAAGATAACCCAGCACATAATCATCACGCCTAACTGTTTACCGATAAATAGTCCAGCAGCAATACCAAGTGGCACAGAATGGAACAGCTCAGCAACGCCAGCGCCTTTTAGCGAAATACCCGCATTGGCAAAGGCAAATAGCGGCAAAATGCCATAAGAAACCGTATTTTGTAAGTCGTGTTCCAGCTCTTCTAATGGTGAATGTTCAGGGTCAGTGCGGTCGAACATTGGGATAAATAGTGCTAATACGACACCTGCTAAGGTCGCATGAATACCAGACTTCAGCACAAAAATCCACATGATGACACCGATAAGAATATACGGCGTAATGCTGGTTACGTTGCGACGGTTGAGCAAATATAAAAATGGTAAGCATAAACCCGCAAGCGCCAGCGAGCCTAAAGATAAATCACTGGTATAAAATAAGGCAATAATTAAAATAGCGCCAATATCATCAAAAATAGCGATAGATACCAAGAATACTTTTAAGGAATTGGGAACGCGATTGCCCAATAAACTTAGGATACCTAAGGCAAAAGCAATATCGGTTGCGGTGGGAATTGCCCAACCTTTTAAATATTCGGGATTATTGTGGTTAAACGCCACATATACGATGGCGGGTGCAATCATGCCGCCTAATGCTGCACCTGCGGGCAAAATAATCTGCTTTAGATTGGATAGCTCGCCAATGAGCACTTCGCGCTTGAGCTCAAGTCCGACTAAAAAAAAGAAAACCGCCATAAGACCATCATTAATCCAATGATGAGCGTCTTTAGCAATGGCAAAGCCACCAATTTGGATAGCAACGGGGGCATGAATAAAGGATTCATACCACGTATTGAGAGGCGTATTGGCAATAATCATGGCAGCGATGGCAGCGAGCGCCAACACAATGCCGCCTGATGCCTCAAGATCAAAAAAGGCTTTAATTCTTCTTATTGCCATATCATCCTCATTGATTTAATAAATATTATCTAACTGGCGACTGCGCTCAGTTTTATGATGTTAATACTATAAACAATATCATTACTAAAGCACGTTATAGTCGTGTACTGATTGGCAGCAATGGGTCTTTGTTATCCATATATAGTGAACAATAGCGTTGTTTTTAGCTTGATATAACCGCGCAATTGATCGTTATCAGTGGCTATTCGTTGTTATTAGTCGTTAAGCGCACTCTCAAAATGTTTGATTCTGCTTATAAATCTAGCAGACTTTACGACGTTTTTGGCTTTTTTTATATAATTAACCTTATAATACGTCGCTTTTAACCTATTCCAACCATAACTCCAGTCACACTAATAAGCTTAGCCTCTTAGCAAGTACCAGTAATACGTTTAGCCTTATCTATTGATGCTAGACTTTTTATCATAAATTTTTTACAAGGTCAGTGTCATGGATGTATCGCTTTCTTTAGAAGTCATTTTAATGCTTACCGCTGTGGCTGCGCTCGCCGGATTTATCGATGCGATTGCCGGCGGCGGTGGCTTATTGACCATTCCCGCCATGTTGTTGGCTAACATTCCACCCGTATTAACGTTGGGAACGAATAAATTGCAAGCGGCATCGGGTGCATTAGCAGCGTCTATCACCATGATTCGTAATCGCGTGGTTCAGCCGAGACAAATCAAGACGGCTATTATTGCCGCTTTTATTGGGTCAATTATTGGCTCGATAGCGGTACAGTTATCGCCACCTGATTTCTTAGAAAAGTTGATTCCGTTCTTAATTGCAGCGATTGGTATTTATACGTTATTTGCGCCAAAATTGGGAGCATTAGAAACCAAACCGCGCATCAGTGAAGGCAAATGGCAAAAAGTGGTTGCACCAATCATAGGTTTTTATGATGGTTATATGGGACCAGGCACGGGAATGTTTTTTGCCCTTGGTAACGTGGCGTTGCGCGGTCGGCGGATTGTTGAATCCACAGGCGCGGCAAAGGTGCTTAATTTATCCACCAATATTGGCTCGTTGATATTTTTTATTTTGGGCGGCAATGTGCTTTGGAAAGTGGGACTAGCAATGATGGTTGGGCAGACGATAGGCGCTTATTTTGGCTCGCATATGGTCATGAAGGGCGGTAGCAAACTGATTCGTCCGATGATTGTACTGGTCTGTCTAGCGATGGTGACGAAATATGTGTTTGGCTAAATCATTAGCGCTATTTTTTGTATTAAGATTTTATAGTATTAATCAGGCAAGATATTTTTCGAAGAATAACGATAAACTAGCTATAAAAAAGCAAAACTGTTTAACGTGGACAGTTTTGCTTTTTTATACTTATTCACTGCTAACCGTTGAGCGGATAATTAACTTCTTATTATAAGTATACAGACTTATTTTTTATCATCATTATCACGACGCAGACCATCTTGCCATTTAGCCTCGCTATGGTTTTCACTCATACGATTATTAAGAATGGCTTCAGCGTCACGGGTACGATAATACAGCGCTTCTTCTTTGGTAGGTGCTTTATTAAAATCAGCCTGCGCCCTGCGTTCTTGAGTGGTGTTTTGCTCAGCTACCATTTTGACATCGCCATCTGACTCATAGCCGTGGTTAGGATTGTTATCACCCGTTTGTGGTTCGGATGGATGGTAATCGTGGTAGTGGTCAGCACTGTCTTTATCATTAGGCGACTGATGGTCTTTTATTGTAGATGTTTTGTCGATATAAGTGCCGTGTCTGATTTGCGCGTCTTTTTTCAATTGTGCATAGTTCGTCAGTTTATCGACCGCATTTTCTAAACTGTGCGGATTGGTGCGCTCGTGTACTTGCTCTAAATGCTCATCAAAGGTATCGGTTAACAACGAATCAAAACGCAGCGCATTATAATGAATCAGCACTTCCGCTTCTTCTTCACTAATATCACCGTTTTGACTGGCTTCCACCACAAAATCTTCAAAGGTTAAGCCCTCAAAGCTGCCTTTATGCTCCGCTTTTTTAAAGCGTTGCCATAATGGTTCAATGGCTAATAAGGTCTGATAGGCATTTTCCATACGACCGGTGGTATCATTTGGTTCAGTATTATAATAAACCATGGTTTTGAGATAATCGCGGAACGGATTGGCTTCAAAATCATCCATAAAGATATCACCAAGTTGGCACTTCAGCTCGTCGCTAGCCGGTTTAAAAATACGACCGCTTGGGAAAGTGACAAAGCTGACCACGCCTGCTGCCATGCGATTGGGGAAATTCTCAAAGAAAGAGATAAAGGCTTCTTGAATGGTAAATAAGCTGTGTTTTAATGCGACTTCTGCGTGCAACTGCTCAGCTTTTGATTTACCGCCATATTGATAAAATTGCAAAATAGCAGTGGCGATAAAGAGATGTCCATGAATATCGGCAAGACGACCCGATAGCATTTCTTTACGTTTCAAATCGCCAGCCAATAAGCCCAGAGCCATATCAGCCGTCAGCGCAAAGCTGGTACTCAGGCGGTTGATATGCTTGTAATACGGTCGGGTAAAGCTGTCGGCAAATAGGGGTGCATCATTACTACCGCCCATGTATCCGGAGACAAACGCCTTAGCACCGCGATTAAAGGTGTAGCCTAAATGTTTAAAGAATAAAACATCAAACGGCTTAATAGCGGCTTTTTTATCATCACTTTGCAGCAGTTGTAATTCATCAAATAAATACGGATGGCAGCGCATTGCCCCTTGACCGAAAATCATCAACGAACGCGTTAAAATGTTAGCGCCCTCAACCGTGATAGAAACTGGAATGGCATGATAAGGAATGGCTAAAAAGTTGCGTGGTCCCATTTGAATGGCACGACCACCGACCACATCCATACCGTCGTTAATGACGCCGCGCATAGTTTCTGTGGCGTAATATTTTGCCATTGCCGTCATGACCGAAGGTGTGCCACCTTGGTTTAGACCGCAGGTAACCAAATGACGAAAGGCTTCTAACATATACGTTTGGCTAGCGATACGGCTAGTAACGTCTTGGATGCCTTCAAATTTACCGACCGAGATTTTGAACTGTTCACGTACTTTGGCAAATGCGCCAACTGTTAGGTAGCTCATCTCGCTGGCTGACGTTGATAATGCCGGTAAGGAAATACCGCGACCAACGCCCAGACATTCCATCAGCATCCGCCAACCACGTCCGGCATTTTCTACGCCACCAATAATATAATCGAGCGGAATAAACACATCCTTACCATCGACCGTGCCATTCATAAAGGGGGAGCCGCTTGGATAGTGACGCGGACCCGTAATGACACCTTCATGGCTTGCCGGCACAAGGGCACAAGTAATACCATAATCGGTTTTATCAATATCACCCAATAGCCCTTCAGGGTCATACAATTTAAACGCCAATCCAACAACAGTCGCAATCGGTGCTAAAGTAATCCAGCGCTTGGAAAAATTCATGCGCAGACCCAAGGTATATTTGCCGTCATGCATACCGTAGCAAACTACGCCGGTATCAGGAATAGCACCCGCATCAGAACCTGCTTCCGGACCTGTTAGCCCAAAGCAAGGAATCTCTTCACCTTTTGCTAAGCCTGGTAGCCAACGTTGTTTTTGCGCGTCTGTGCCATAGTGCATCAGCAGCTCACCGGGTCCCAGTGAGTTTGGCACCATACAAGTAACCGCAGCGGTTGGCGAGCGTGAGGCAATTTTACTCATGATTCGGCTTTGCGCATAGGAGCTAAACTCTAAGCCGCCATATTCTTTGGGAATAATCAGACCCAAAAAACCATTATCTTTAATAAATTGCCACGCTTCTGGCGACAGCTCTTTATCTTCATGTTGGATTTGCCACTCATTCAGCATCTCACACAGATACTCAACTTCATTATCAATAAAGTGTTGCTCTTCATCTGACAGTTCAGGATACGGATAATTGGCAAAGGTTTTCCAGTTTGGATTACCCATGAACAGCTCTTTTTCCCACCAGCTAGTACCGGCATCGAGCGCCTCGCGTTCAGTGTCACTCATACTTGGCATTGCCTTACCGAGTGCTTTATAAACTGGCTTGGTAATCAGCATACGACGGATGGGTGCAATCATTAATATCAAGCACAGTAGAGCAGTAGGCGCACCCAAAACCAGTGACCATGGACTGATATAGGCGGTGACTATTACCGTGATAATCGCCACAATACTGCCTGTTAAGCGCGATAACGACTGCAAAAAGATAGCCAAAACGACAGCTAACTGCACGATTACTGCCAAAATAAATAAGCCAATCGCCATGACTGTCTCCTTAGCAAAGAGTGAATGAGTGAATAGGAACAGCGCTACAAACCATAACCTGCCATGATAACGCGTAATAATGTAGAAAAAATAGGGTTTGTCTAGAAAAGAGTAAGCATTAGTAAATACATCTTAACCCATGATACAGATTACGGACACAAATCTAGTGACCAATATGCGAGATATGTGGACAGTTATCAATAACGAAACTGCTACGCTGTGTCGATTATCTGTATCTAACGCCAACTAAGCAAACGGATATAAGTTATTTTCAGCATACGATAAGGTATCGTTGCGCCCAACAATAATATGGTCGATAAGAGATAAGTCGATTAAATCGCAGGCTTTTTTGAGCTCGTCGGTTAAGCGATTGTCTGCTGTGGAAGGCTGAGCATTGGTATGCGGATGATTATGGGCGACGATTAATTGACTGGCAGAATGTGTTAATGCATGACGCAGTACGTGCTTGATACACACCGAGCATGATGAGATACCGCCAGTAAACAGTATCTCATAATTGAGTAAATTCAGCGCATTGTCCAAACACAATACCGCAAAAACCTCACGGTGCTCGCCGCGCAGTTGGGTGCTGATATAATCCTTCACCACTTGCGAGCGTCCGAGTGCTTGCCCCGTTTTTAGCTGACTGTCGAGATAGCGCGTGCCCATCTCTAACGATGCCAATATTTGCGCGTATTTAGCCGGACCAATACCGTGGCAGGCGAGAACCTCGTCTTTGGGGGCGGATAATAATTCAGCGAGACTACCAAAATGGGTAATGAGATGCCGCGCCAGTTCAATGGCGGATTGCGATTGCGTCCCTGTGCGTAAAAATATGGCTAATATTTCGGCATCCGATAAATGCGCCGCCCCAAATTTGAGTAACTTTTCTCGCGGTCGATCGTCTTCGTGCCAGTCTTTAATCGCCATTACTATTCCTTTAAAATGGGACAATGATAAAGTCGTTACGCTGAACTGTAGATAAGTGCGGAAAATCTTACCCAATTTATCGCATAATTGTTACTATAAGCGCCATTTTATCCTTTAACTTCCTGCTCTTTAACTTCTTACTGTTGATATTGCCACGCTTATGAAAAATATTGTGCTCGCTATCACTGGCGGTATTGCCGCTTATAAATCTGCTCTATTTGCCCGTTTATTGATTAAGTCAGGCTATGAAGTGCGCGTCATTATGACCGCTGGGGCGCAAGCCTTTATTACGCCGTTGACCTTGCAAGCGTTGACGGGTAATGAGGTGCATACTTCGTTACTTGATGAACACGCTGAAGCGGGTATGGGTCATATTGAACTTGCTAGATGGGCGGATTTGGTCATTATCGCGCCTGCCTCAGCCAATACGTTAGCAAGGCTAGCGATGGGTATGGCAGATGATTTGCTCACCACCGTTTGCCTTGCAACTACCGCGCCAGTTATCATTGCACCGGCTATGAATCAGCAAATGTGGGCGCATCCTGCCGTTAATCTTAACGTTATGACGCTGCGTGATATGAACTATCATATCATTATGCCTGCCAGTGGCGAGCAAGCGTGCGGTGATGTAGGAGCAGGGCGTCTACCAGAGCCAGAGCAATTATTGGCTGAGCTACGTTTATTCAGCGCGCAGCAAGTTATTCCGCAACGCTTATTCGGAAAAACAGTGGTTATCACTGCAGGTCCAACGGTAGAAGCGATTGACCCTGTGCGTTATTTATCCAATCATTCTTCAGGGAAAATGGGTTTTGCCTTAGCACGTGCTTGTGTTGAGGCTGGCGCACAAGTTATCTTAATTGTTGGTGGCAAAGTAGCATTACCAACACCGCTTGGTGTCACCCGTATTGATGTGTTATCCGCACAAGAAATGCTGATTGCTGCCGAACAATGCGTCGCCGGTACACATGCTGCGCTTCAATTAGAAGATGAAGAGCACGACCATGACCATCATCATGACCACGACCATGGCGACTGTGATTGTGGCGATGAGCACCTTGAATCCTTACCGACTGCTGATAATCTAGTGGCAGATATCTTTATTGCAACCGCTGCCGTTGCCGATTATCGTACCGAAGAAGCCGCGCCGCAAAAAATTAAAAAAACCCAAGATGCTATGAGCCTTAGTTTGGTGAAAAATCCTGATATTTTAGCAACCATTTCTCATGCGCATCCGGAATTGTTCGTCGTTGGCTTTGCAGCAGAAACCCAAGATATCGAGCATTATGCCCAAGGTAAATTGATCGCCAAAGACTTAGATATGATTGCCTGTAATGATGTGTCACGCGCAGATATTGGTTTTGCCAGTGACGACAATGCGATGCAGGTATTTTTCGCTGAACGTTATAATCAAGATTCAGCAATCTTGGATAAAGCCAGTAAAGACAATATTGCAGAACAATTAGCAGCGATGATTGGTGATACTTTATTACAGCGTCAACATGGTGAATAGCAGATACGACTCTTTCGGTAAGCTAACACGGTGAACAAGGATTATTCCGTTAAGCTCGTGCTATACAGTGTTAAGCAGCAAATACCCTCTATGGCAAGTACATGATGGATAGCACCATTATCCAAATGGGATTGCTGCTGACGGTCTTTATAGGAGCGTCACTACTGCATGGCATTAGTGGTATTGGCTTCACCTTGATAGCGACTACCGCGCTGGCTAGTATTTATCCACTGCCTTATGCCATTGTGTTGGTTATTTTCCCTTCGTTACTACTTAATGCCCTCACATGGCTTATCGGTGGCAAGCGTAGTATTTGGCAAAATTTTAGCCATTACAGTCGGCGCTACTGGTTATTGGCAGTAACCAGTTTATTGGGTAGTCTGCTTGGCGCTCAACTCTTGCTGTGGGTGAACAGCGCTTATATTTTGCTAGTGCTGGCGGCAGTAATTGCTTGTTATGTTTTAAGTACGCTGTGGGGTAAGGCGATTGCGCTGCCCAATACCCAGCCTGTACTGATTGCTGTGGGACTGATCGCAGGCATTATTGGCGGCGCGACCAATGCTATGTCCGCCATGCTCATGATGTATTTGCTCTCCGCAACTGACGATAAAAACACCATCGCCAAAGTTGGTAATATGTGTTATTTCTTAGGAAAGTTGGCACAAGTTATCATATTGCGCGAGCCGATTATGGCGATGAGTAGCAGCGAATGGCAGATGATTGCTTTAATCAGTGGGCTATCTATAGTCGCATCGTTAGTCGGTATGCGCGTGCATCACTATTTACCTCAAGCGCGCTTTCGTCAGCTTATTTTATTCATTGTCGCTATACTTGGGGTGCGGATTGGCTGGCAAGGTATCACGGCATTGTTGTTGTGATAGCAGCTCACAAACCAATGTTAACAACCTAATAGTAGTTAGCATTTACTTCTGCAAAAAATATTTGTTGCGCCAAGCGAAAAGTATTACAGTGCGCCTCAACCACATCATTAATATCTTCTGAATAGCCACCGCCCATGACGATAGCAACGGGTATATTTGCCGTTTTTGCTTGGCGTAGCACGTATTCATCACGCGTTTTACAACCGTCCTGTGACAATGCCAATTTACCTAGTTTATCCGTTGCCAATACATCGACTGCGGACTGATAAAAAATCATATCGGGTGCAAATTCTGTAATTAAGCGTGGTAACGTATCTGCCAAAATTTGCAGATATTCGTCGTCACCCATATCTGTCGCCAACTCAATATCAAGGTCAGATAGTTGCTTACGAAATGGATAGTTTTTAGCGCCATGCATACTAAAAACAAAAACACGTGGCTCATTTGCCATAATACTGGCATTACCATTACCTTGGTGTACATCTAAATCAACGACCAAAATCCGCTGTGCTTGACCACGCGCCAGTAATAAATTGCTGGCAATACAAACATCATTAAACACACAAAATCCTTCGCCATGGTCAGCAAAGGCATGATGCGTGCCGCCTGCGACATTCATCGCCACACCATACTGCTGCGCATACAAGGCACATTCATACGTCGCATGGGCAATGTAACGACCGCGCTCGACTAAGGTTGGCGTCATCTCAAACCCAATCGGGCGCGCCTCTTTCGCGGTTAAGGTTTGGGTCTTGAGCTTATACCAATATTCGGCGGTATGGGTGCTTAACACTTCTTCTTCGCTTAATTTTTTTGGCGCAAAAAAGTTAGCGTCCGAGATAGTGCCTTCAGCCAAGAGTCGCTCAGGAATCATGGTGTATTTTTGCATCGGAAAGCGATGTTTTTCAGGGACGGAATAACGAAAAATCTCAGAATAGGCAATTTTTAGCATAGTTTTTGACTGTCTTAAAAAGGCGGTTTAGGAATCTGTTAAATATGATGGACTGATATCTTAATATGACAGTTATTGAACAAACTGAGTCGGCAAAAAGAAGGTGCGCGCCTCTGCTTGCTGACGTAATTCATCGAGTAAAGTGGGCATGTCTTCAGCAGGCTCTTCAGTATTGATCAAGTCGCTGAATATCTCGTAAGTGACGGTAGTCATAGCAATCACACTTTGTAGTAAATGCTCAGTGATATGGTCATCAATGCCAACCGAATCGACATCGATGGCATTTTTGTAGCGTATCTCGCCATCATTGATGTCCATTTCTAGATTGCCAATTAGCATGTCATAATTGATTTGGGTAATCAGGAGCATCGCCGCGCTTTGATGACTTTCAGGAATTAAAAACGGCAAAATGCCATAGACTGCTAGTAAGCTATTGTTTTCTTGCACTCGAAACAGATAGCCACAGTCTATCTGCTTGTTGCGCATCCGTAGGGACAAATGGTGTGACTGCTGGCTGTCCGATGATTTTGGACGATAATAGGTATAGTGCCACTCTTTATTATCAAAATACTGTTTGAGATAATCGACGATGGGTGTGTTGTCATTGGTTTCAGATTCATTGTTTTTAAAACCAGTATTTTCAACACCAGTGCTGGCAGAATCTACACTATTAGAATCGATGCTTTTAGCGTCACTATTTTTAGCATCACCGTTTTCAATCGTAGTTTCTTCAAAACTACTATCTGTATCTGCAATATTGTTATTCTCAGCATCACTACCGCCAGCGTCACTACTCTCAATAGCGTTACGCTTACCGGCATCGTTTTGAGTGTCGTCAGAAAAAAGTAAGTCGGGAGCGTCCGTATTTATGCTTTGCTCTTTTATACTTTGGTCTTGATTATCGATATCAGTATGGCGTTCACAATTCGAGTTATCAGTACGCATCGCTGTTTGCGGCAAATCAGAGTTTATCTTTATGCTATCGACAATAGACTGCGGTGCTGCGGCAATCAATAGCTGTTTTATTTTTTGCCATAAGCTGAATTTATTGGATTGACTCATAAATAGTGCTTTTATTAATAAATGAAGACAGTGAAATAAATGCCGTTATCTATTGAGCTAATGAAATGCTATTTACTCAATAGTTAGCAGCTGGTTAAGAAATTCCGCTTGTTAACGATTGCTTAATATCAGGCTGCGCATAAAATGCGTGTAGCATCTCACGAATATGGTCAGTGAAGAAGTCACTACTTATGGCATCATGGGCAAGCGGCAATAGCGCAGTGCTTAACGCTGTCATCGCTTGGGTATCAATATTTAGCCCTAATGCTAAGGTAGCAAAAGAGTCGGATTGATGCTGGTGATACCAAGTTTTGACGCTTGCGGTGACCAAGCTCTGTAAATAGGGTGACAGGCGTAAACGATTATAACTGTGCTGCACACTGGCTTCGATAAGGTCAATGCTATTATTATCCGGTTCGTCACTGAGATAGGCTTGTAGTTGACTGATTGGCTCATCTTTAATACGCGCCCAACCGGTAATCAGCAAGCGTGCCACTTCTTCATTGGACAAATGCGCTTGCGCGTTGGTTTCCGCACGTCGGGTCAAGTCTTTAATATTGCGATGCAAATATGCTTGTAACTTATCATCGAGATTGCGATTGGTGGCTTTTTCAAACGAGCTGCGCCCAAGTTTCATTAATTTACCGACGCCACCGGCTTTATCAAGGGTGGTTTCCATAAAGTCGTTAATGGCGTGATGCAGGGTTTGGGTCAATAAATCGGCAAACGTATCATTACCAATCAGGCTATGAATCAAGATATTGCGCTGTTGTTCGTGACTGCCAATATAATTGGCTAAGGTGTCAATTTGGCTGTCGTCGATGAGCTCAGATAAAGGCACGTCATCATTGACTGGATGATAAATAATGGTGTGTAAAATATCGCGGATATCAGCGCGCATCATCTCACTCATCGGCTGGCTCAATAGCCAGTCGTTCATCAGGTGCTGTAAGTCTTCATGACTGACGTATTGACTGAATGACTGTGCGCCAAACCATTGCCATGCCTGCATCGCTAGGGGTTCAGCTTGTGAGCTTAACCATTGCTGCATAAAGGCAACTTGCGCTTCAATTAAGCCATTGATAGTAAAATCCGCTAAAGGAGTGCCGTCTAAGCCAGTCGCTACCGACGGGTCAGAAGCTGACTTTACATCAGACGTTAAATGAGACTCTGAATGTTGGATAGCATTTTGGATAGCATTTTGGATATCTTTTGGGTGTGGCGTATGTTTTGAGGTCATAGTAATTGACAATTTGTTATACTGATAAGGTGTAGTGAGCATAACGTATTTTACGATGAACTCAATAGTGCTTTATGGTGAATATTTATCGCTCATTGAATCTATAATAAGAGGTGCCCGTGACCGACCTGTCAATATCCACAACTCCATCTATAGCACCATCAATGCCAGTATCTATGCCAGTGCCTGTGCTTTCCTGTCACGAGCTGACCGTGCAGCGCGGTGAAATTCCGTTATGTGAGGGGGTGGCGCTCGAATTATCTGCGGGTGATATTTGCCATTTAATTGGGGCTAACGGTACGGGAAAAACAACTTTGCTGATGCAGCTTGCCGGATTATTACCTGTGCTTACGGGCGAAGTGCATTATCAAGGGTCAAAAACGCTGCCAATTCAGCCGCTCTATGTGTCGCACCAGTTGGGTATTCATCCTAGCTTAACAGTGGCACAAAATTTGACCTTTTTGCTCAATTTATATGGTATTACGCCAAGTCGAGATGAGATTGATGCGGCGTTGAATTGGGTTGGCTTACAGGGCTTTGAAACCATCAGCTCAAGTCATTTATCGGCAGGACAAACCCGCCGTATTACGCTGGCTCGGCTGTATTTATTGACTCCAAAAGTGACGCCTCTATGGTTACTTGATGAGCCGTTTACCGCACTTGATGTGGATATGGTTGCGCGTATGGAAGTGCGCTTGCGTGAGTTTGCTGATATGGGCGGTGCAATATTAATGACCAGTCATCAGCCGGTTGCTGTGGCGAATCAAGTGCTCGATTTATCAGGTTATATGGTATAAAGGACGGATGATGACAGATAACCGAGAGCAAGTAATCCATAATGATCTGATCCGTACAGCGCCGCACGTTATCAGCTTTGGGCAATTATGGCGACGTGAATGGCAGGTCAAGCAACAAGGCGCGGTGCAATGGCTCTATCCTTTAGTATTGTTCTTAGTTATCATTACTTTATTTCCATTAGCGGTGGGTAGCGAGCCGCAGCTCTTACAACGTTTAGGCGTTGCCGCGGTTTGGATTGCCGCTTTATTGTCGTTGGTGATGGGTGTCGAAGGTTTATTTAAACCGGCGCTAGATAATGGTACTTTGGCGCAATTGGTAGTGGCAAAAGCCTCGCTACCGTTGTGGGTGCTTATTCGCTTGGTGATTCATTGGATTTTTAGTAGTGGCATTGTGGCAGTTTTAAGCTTACTTGCTGTGCCTTTGTTTCAGTTAAGTTGGTTTGAAACGGGCATATTGATGGCATCCATTATTGTCGGTAGTCCTATGTTACTCATGTTATCAGCTGTCGCAAGTAGTCTGACGTTATCACTTAAAAACGGTGCGGTATTGGTGCCACTGATTGCGCTACCGATGCAGTTGCCAGTACTTATTTTTGCGACGGGCGCGGTCGATTTATTTGCCACTGGTTTAAATGGCTTACCTATTTTAGCGCTACTATTAGCAGGGAGTATTATCTCTGTGTTGGTCATGCCATGGGTCATTGCCCAAACTCTAAAAATGGCTTGGCTGAATTAAATCGTGCCAATTAAAATATAAAATGAAAATCTTAAATAAAATCCATTTTTGCTTTTTATTTGCCGCTTTATTGTAGGGTGTACACTCTTCGTATTAACAGCGTGGTGAAAACCTGCAATCTTGCTATAATGATAAATTAGATATTCAGTCCCGTGTTTAACGCCAACAGGTTCGCGGATAGTGGGAGTAGTAACATACCCTATCAGCCATAACCGCTATGCTATTGCAATAGGTTTATCCCCATGCCCAACCTAAATAACGTCTCATCTCCTAGCCTGTGGCAGCGCATTTGGCAAGTTTTCTTGACCACTGTCGGCACTAAAGAGTTCTTTCGGATTTTTTCGCCGTGGGTCAAGTGGTTGGCTATCTTAGCCGGAATTTGCCTAACGATTGGTAGTATTTGGGGCTTGGTATTTGCGCCGCCTGATTACTTGCAGGGTAACAGCTACCGTATTATTTTTATCCATGTACCAGCCGCAAGCCTTGCCATTTCGATTTATTTTGCCCTTGCTGTGTTAGGGGTCATATATTTAGTCTGGAAAATTAAAACGGCAAACTTGGTGGCGCAGGCGCTCGCGCCATTGGGGTTTTTATTGTGCGTGGTCAGTTTGCTGACGGGTTCTATTTGGGCAAAGCCAACGTGGGGCACGTACTGGGTTTGGGATGCGCGATTAACTTCAATGCTCATCTTGGCATTTTTATATGCGGGCGTGATGGCACTATTTGCCGCTTTTGAACACACCGCAAATCGCGGCAAAGCAGCGGCTATTTTATCCATTGTTGGTGCGGTGAACTTACCCATTATTAAGTATTCAGTGCAGTGGTGGAATACTTTACATCAAGGCTCAACTTTTACCTTGACTGAAGCGCCAAAAATGTCAGCCGATATGTGGATGCCGTTATTATTAATGATAATTGGTGGTTATTTATTAGTGGCAACGTTAGCAATTTATCGTACCAACACGCTTATTCTCTACCGTGACCAAGGTAAGGCATGGGTAAAAGAATACATCCGTGGTCAAAGTAAATAACGCCTTAGCACATTTGGGAGAATACCTTGCAGCCCTACTTTTATAGTGTCTCTGAATTTATTGCCATGGGTACGCATGGCGTTTTTGTATGGTCATGCTGGGCAATTACCGTTGGCATGATGCTGATATTTATCTGGTATAGTCGTAAGCAAAGACAGAATTTGATTAAGCAGCTGACTATTCAACAAGCGCGGCAGGCGCAGCGCAGTGCCACAGTTAATCAACCTCCTATCTTATAAAACCCGCTTAAAATTAGCTTAATATCATAGTCTTAGCCTATTAAAAATATTTTCTGCTGTATTTAAATTTTGTACAATCTGTCTGCTTAATGTGCAAAGGACTTATTGATTTGTGCAAAAAATGCTACTATATAGGTATCTTAAAGGCAGCCTGTCGCATACAGTATAAAAAGAGCATCCTGAGCCTCTTCTGTTGTGTACAGTGGTTAGTCATCTATGAGGTAGTGGTATGAATGCAGTTCGACGCAAGAAGCTGATGTGGGTATTGTTTACGCTGGCTGGTGCAGCAGTGGCTGTAGTGTTGGTTATCTACGCTATCGGGCAGCAGACCGATTACTATTTTGACCCCACAGCGATTGCCAAAGGTGAAGCGCCACAAGACAAACGTATTCGCGCAGGCGGTATGGTGGTAGCAGGTAGTGTGCAACGTGCGCCCAATGATCCGCTAAGTGTTGAGTTTGCCATTACGGATTTTAAATCGACCGTTCCCGTGACTTATCAAGGCATCTTGCCAGACTTATTTGCTGAAAATTCTGGCATCGTTGCGACTGGTAAAATGCAAGGCACTACCTTTGTCGCGGGTGAAGTATTGGCAAAACATGATGAAAATTATATGCCGCCAGAAGTGGCGAAATCGTTAAAAGAGAATAATCGTTCGGGTACGGGCGCAGCATCTGGACAATATAAACCTGCTGAACCGATTCGTGACAATCAAGCGTTATAGCAAGCAGCATTATAAATTATAAGTTGATAGCCAATAAAAAAGCTACTGAGTTTATCAGTGGCTTTTTTTATGCTTATTTTATGCTTAATGGTTACTACATAACCGTAAAATTCTAATACGTGATGTTAGTCATCCCATTTAGGCGTGTAGTCAGGATGCTCAATTTTGCGTCCATCAGAACGCGCCAAACGACCAATTTGTTCTAATTCATCGGCACTTAATTGAATATTAATAGCCTCTAAATTACTTTGTAAGTGTTTAGGGTTAGACGTTTTGGGAATTGCTACGCGGTTTTTATCCGACAATATCCAAGCCAATGAAACTTGCGCTGGCGTGATACCATGCTTATCCGCAATGTGTTTCATAATTTCATTATCGAACACATCACCACGCGCGAGAGGCGAGTAGGCTTCAAGTAAAATATGATGAGTGTTTAAAAAGGCTTGCAAGGTATTCTGTTTAATAAAGGGATGAAATTCAACCTGATTCACTACAATCGGTACATCGGCGTATTTCTCTGCTTCTATTAAATGCGCAATATTAAAGTTCGAAACCCCAATATGGCGGGTTAACCCTTGTTTTTGTAACTCACATAACGCGGGAATAGTTTCCGATAATGGCACGCGATCATCTGGCCAATGCAGTAATAATAAATCGACATAATCGGTATCTAAATTTTCTAACGAGCGTTTGGCAGCGGCAACTAACTTTTCTGGTTGAAACTTTAAATCATCAGGAAATATTTTAGTGGTCAAAAAGAACTTATCCCGAGCAACACCAGATTGCTTAATGCCTTGTCCGACCTCGCATTCATTACTATAAGCTTGAGCCGTATCAATGTGCTCATAACCCATCTGTAGCCCTTGACTGACGACGTCGATACAATCCTGACCGGTAGATTGCCATGTACCTAGACCAAGTACTGGAATATTGGCTTGTCCAGCGGTGCGAATATTATAAGTTTTAGCACGCATATGGTTATCCTTGTTATTCGTGTGTTTATTGACAGAAAATTAAATAAGAAATATGATTATCTAAATCCCTATTAAGCTTACCCACTATAAAAAAAAGGAGCGGCAAGTGAAAGGGCGGGTGACGCTTTCCTACAAACAACAAACAGGCTGTAACGTCATTTTATAGTTATTAAAGCAGCTAATATGTCATTCGAGGGTGTTGCCAAAAATAGGAATTACTGAAATTACAAAACCTTACTGTTATAGTGGGTATCTATAAAACAGATGCGATGCTACAGTAGACCTAAATAAATGATAAACCTATATATCAGCCCAATATTCGCTCATAGCAAGCTATGTTTTTATGGATATATGGTTTTCTATGGATGGGTTTATCAATAAAGCAAGGTTATGAATCTTCTAGAAACTTCATCGAATTAGGAGAGGGGTGTGTCTAGTCTTTCAAAGCCAAGTCCTGCAGAAGGCAGCCGTTCAGAAAACACGGCAAATGGTCAACATCAAAACCCTATTTCGTGGTTTATCTTTGGTTTGATGGCAAGTGTCACCTTTATTGGTATTCTCTCAGAGCTGATGCCTTCTGGCATCTTGCCGCAAATGACTGAGGGTTTAGGAATTGAGCAGACTCAAGTAGGATTTTTAGTCGGCATATACGCACTGGCATCGGCGATTTTTGCCATTCCCCTCATTAGCATGACGTTGTGGGTCAATCGCAAGGTGCTTTTATTGGTGCTATTGACAGGTTTTGCCGTCTCTAATCTGGTCGTCGGTCTTACCTCGTCTTATCCGCTCATCGTCACCATGCGTATTATTGGCGGTATATGTGCAGGGATTATGTGGCCGATGATTGCCGCTTATGGCACTGCATTGGTACCAGAAAACCTGCATGGCAAGGCGATTACCATCATCATGGCGGGTAATACTTTTGGGGTGAGCCTTGGTCTACCGATTATGACCTATATTGGTACCCAAGTGGGCTGGCGTACCTCGTTTATGGTGCTTGGTGCATTGGGTGCAGTGATTGCGCTGCTGGCGGCTAAATACTTGCCTTCCGTACAAGGCGAAAAACTTACTCAAAGTAACTCACCAATCGCGGTGTTAAAAATCCCTGGGGTCTGGATAGTCTTAGCCCTAACTTTCTTAGCAGTTGTGGCGCATTACAGCACCTATACCTATATCACGCTATTGGTCGAAACCATCAAGTTTGTGGGCGGTATCAGTCTAGCTTTGTTTATCTTTGGGATAGGTTCGGTCATTTCAGTTATCTTATCGGCCAAGATTATCGATACTCATCTGCGTGGTTTAATCGTTGGTATGTTGGCTTGCGGCGTGATTGCTATGCTGCTGTTTGTCTTCTTCAGGGGAACGAATGGTTTTGCGCATTTGGCCTTTTTACTGTGGGGCTTAGCGTTTGGACCTTTGGTAACCATGTTTCAAACAGCTGTTAGTCATCAGGTGACCGAAGCAAAAGCAGTCGCGACCTCTGTACAATCAAGTGTGTTTAATTTCTCAATTATGATTGCGACATGGCTTGCAGGTTTGATTTTGGTTCATATGCCAGAAACAGGCGTCTTAGGTATTGTGTATCTCTCTATTCTCTGTTTCATTCCTGCCATTATAATTACAGTTGTCTCTAAGAAAACGTTGGATGCACCTACTGTCTAATAGCGTTCAATAAACCACTTTCAATAAAACGTTTCAAATAAATGATTTTTAATAAAAACAGGAGTTTGTAATGATTAAGTTTACCAATGCAAATATTTATCGTAATAGCGCTGCTAACGAGATTTTGGTCAAAGACGGTGTTATTCAGCAGATTGGTAAGGATTTACCTGCTGCTGAAGAGGAGATTGATCTTAAGGGTCGGTTGGTCGTGCCACCTTATGTAGATGCTCATTTGCACCTAGACTATGTTTATACAGCTGGTAATGCAGGCGCAACCAACGACACTGGCACTTTATTTGAAGGGATTGCCCGTTGGCACGATGTCAAAAAAACACAATCCTTTGAAGATGCCAAGGAACGGGCATTAAAGGGTATTCAAGAAGAAGTGTCAAAAGGGGTGCAATTTATTCGTACTCATATTGACGTCTGTGATCCCAACCTTACTGGCTTAAAGGCCATGCTCGAGCTTCGTGAAGAATTAAAAAACAACGTCACCATTCAGATTGTGGCGTTCCCGCAAGAAGGCATGTATGCCTACAAAGGCGGGGCTGAAATGGTAGAAGAAGCCTTAAAAATGGGTGCTGACTGTGTGGGCAGTATCCCTCATTTTGAATGGGCACGTGAAATCGGTGAAAAATCCATTCATAAAACGGTTGAGCTGGCCATGAAATACGACAAGCTTATCGACGTCCATTGTGATGAAACTGATGATGTCATGAGCCGTTTTGTCGAGCTACTAAACGCCTTAGTGATGATTGAGGGGATTGGCAGTCGCACAGCTGCCAGTCATACTTGCTCGTTTGGTTCGGCGGATAACGCCTATGCTTTTCGTATGATGGGATTGTTTGAAAAGTCCGGCATGAATTTTATTGCCTTGCCAACTGAAAATGCCTATCTACAAGGTCGTCAAGATACTTATCCTAAGCGTCGTGGTTTAACGCGGGTAAAAGAGTTTTGGGAAAATAATATCAACGTTTGTTTTGGTCAGGATTCTATCAATGACCCTTGGTATCCGGCTGGTAACGGTAACCTGATGAATATCTTGGATAATGGTATTCATTTAGCACAAACGATGTCGATGCCGCAGCTTGATAGCTGCCTGGATTTGATTACCTTTAATGGCGCTAAAACATTAAACATCGAAGACCAGTACGGCTTAGATGTGGGTAAACCCGCTAACTTCTTGGTATTGGATGCCGATAGTCCGTTTGAAGCCGTCCGTCAACGCGCCGATGTACTTGCCTCTATTCGCAACGGTAAATATCTGTTTAAAAAGCCTGAACCAAGCTACGATATCGAACTGGATATTTTTAGAAAAACCAAATAGCCGGATTTAACGAAAGAAAGGTAAGAAGTAAATAGCAACAATATAAAATATCGACGAAAAAAAGCCCATTATTTGATAATAATGGGCTTTTTATTTTACTTAGTAAACTCTCAAAATACTTTATTTAGATAAGGTGTTTTAAGTCAGCAATTACTGAGCAGCAGCTTCTGCGACTGGAGCGCTATCTGTTGTAGTAGTAGTGGTCGCAGGGGCAGCAACAGTGTCAGTACCCCAGATTTTTGGATATTTATAACCAGGGAAGCTATCATGAGCATACTTTTTAAAGGCGTCAGAGTTGTAGGCGTTGGTCACGTCTTTGACCCATTTTTTATCTTTATCGGCAGTTTTGATCGCTGACCAGTTGACATAAGCAAAGCTTGGCTCTTGGAATAAAGCTTCAGTCAGCTTGATGCCAGAGTCGGTGGCATAGTTACCATTAATGATAGCAAAGTCCACTTCATCGCGTGCGCGTGGTAGCTGGGCGGCTTCTAACTCAACGATTTTGATATCGTATTTGCTGTTATCAGCAATGTCAGATTTTGATGCGGTTAGCGGGTCAATATTAGCTTTTAGCTTAATCCAACCAAGATCATTCATCATCACCAAGGCGCGCGCAAAGTTACTTGGGTCATTGGGTGCAGATACACTCATACCTTTAAACGCTTCTTCAAGCTTGGTTTTTTTACCTGAATAGACGCCTAGTGGTGCGGTTGGTACTTGGAAAGCCTCTACCAAATCAAGTTTGTTTTCTTTTTTAAAGGTATCTAGATATGGCTTATGCTGAAAGATATTAATGTCTAAATCGCCATCAGCCAAGGCAATGTTCGGGCGTACATAGTCGGTAAAGGTTACCAGTTCAACTTCATAGCCTTGCGCTTCAAGTGAGCTTTTAACTTGGTTGCGTACCATATCTGCAAAGTCACCTTCAGTCGTACCGATGACGATTTTGCTATGTTCAGGATCGCTATCCTTGGTTGCTGTCTTATCAGCCGCTGCGCCTTCAGTTACAGGCTCTGCGGTCGCTTCTGGCGCTGATGAATTATTACAGCCAACCAATACTAAACTTGATACGCCAACTGCTGCAAATGCGGTCGCCAATTGACGACTGATATCGGTTAATTTCATGGAATATCCTTAATAATAAATGTGTTAAATGCCAATAGAATTCGTGTAGCCATTAAAAAAGCAACATTATGACTGACAAGGTAAGTCGTAATGCTGCTAAATTAAGTGTTGCTAGAATGATAACAAAGTTAAAGGGTTTCAGTAATAAAATCAAGCGTTGTTTAACGCCATTTAGCGCTTATCCAAACGCGTCGCAACCCAATTACCGAAAGCTTGAATGGAGATAACCATTATCGATAGCATAATAACGATGAAGACCATGACCTCGGTTTGATAACGATAATAACCATAACGAATCGCCAAATCACCAAGACCGCCACCGCCAATCATACCTGCTGCTGCTGAAAATGACAGCAAACTGATACATAGAATAGTGACTGATAAGACCAACCCTGAACGCGCTTCATTGAGCAGCACTTTAATAATAGTATACGGACGCGCACCCATCGATTCAGTCGCTTCAATGATACCGCGTGGTACTTCACGTAAGTTCTGTTCGACCAAACGGGCAAAATAAAACGAACCCGCAATCGCAAGTACTAAAGAGGCGGCGATAGGACCAATGCCCGTACCAACGATGGCTTTAGTAAAGGGACTCATCGCAATCATCAAAATCACGAACGGGAAGGCGCGCATAAAGTTGGTAATACCACCAAGCACGCCATACAAAGTTTTATTTTGCAAAAACTGCCGATCGCTGGATAAAAATAAGAATACGCCAAACAGCCCGCCGATGAGAATGGCGACCGTGGTAGAAATACCAAGCATCACAAAGGTATCGACGAACGCTTGCCAAATCTCTTTACGCAATATAAGCAGTTTATCGATCGAGGCAGATAATTCAGCACCAGTTAACATCTATTTTCTCCTGCCTCATTAGTCTTCTTGTACTAAGCCTTGCCCAATCGGGGTCGTAGCATGTATCAATCCATCGCGAATATCTGCAACCTCTAGTAGCTGCCCTTGATGCAATAATGCAGCGCGGTGACACAGCCTACGAATCACGCTCATCTCATGAGTAACGATGACAATGGTCACCCCAAGCTGCTCATTAATATCACGTAGGCAGGTTAGCAAGCTGCGAGTAGTGGCAGGATCAAGCGCGGAAGTCGGCTCATCCGCCAATAAAACTTTTGGACTCGGTGCAATAGCACGAGCAATACCGACGCGTTGCTTTTGTCCACCGGATAACTGTGCCGGATAATGACTGGCGCGATCCGTCAAATCTACAATCTCTAAACAGTCCATCACACGCTTGTGAATATCAGATTTAGGATAGCCTGAAACTGTCAGATTAAATGCCACATTATCAAATACCGTACGATTGGACATCAGGTTAAATTGCTGAAAAATCATACCAATATTATGGCGTGCGATACGCAAATCACTGGCTGATAACTGGGTCAAATCAACGCCATCAATACTCACGTGACCACTATCAGGGCGCTCAAGTAAATTAATCAGTCGTAATAAAGTAGACTTTCCTGCGCCTGAATAACCCATTAAGCCAAAGATTTCACCTTGCTTTACCGACAGCGACGTTGGTTCAACGGCAGTAAACCAATGCGGTTTGCCATCTGTACCTTTGACTGATCTATCACTTAAAAAGCGTTTGGTCACGTCATTTAGAACGATCATGTCACTCATGGAATGCTCAAATTTAATAAATAGTATAACAGTTATAAAAGTGCGTTAAGATCAGTGCCTTATTCACAGCCAATGACCGCTAACACGTTAATAAGGGGCGGTAATATAGCATATTTTGCAGCGTTTTGGGTATGTGCATCCGTGACTGGAGTATTTTATAACCCATAATAAAATCTATATGGCAGCGTAAAATATAAGGCAATATGCTCAATACAGTTATAAAAAATAAAATTAATATAAAGGATTAAGCATAAAGAAAGGGAACGATTGATAGAAATGACAGCACTTATTAATAGTGTTTGCTGGCTTATCCACGTCTATTATGGTCGCGATAATTATAATGAGGGTCATGTTTCACTGGTAGCACGATTAAAAACCGAGTATGACCATTGATGGTGTCGGTCGTAATATGACCTTGGTGCGCGGTAACAATTTGAGTGACTAAAGATAAACCCAGCCCTGAGCCTTTTTTCTTTTGTTGCAGGCGTACAAAAGGACTGAAGATTTCTTCGCGCTTGTCTTCAGGAATACCACCGCCTTCATCAATCACCGCTAGGACGGCATATTTAGGGAGTGGGCGCACAGGTTCGGGTTTAGATTTTTTTAGATGTTTTTTAAATAAGCTTTCTTTACGCTGAGTTATTGGTAGGTTGTTATTAGGGTCATTTTCGCTGAGATTCTTATTATTGTCGTCAGTGCCTACATGGTTCATATGCTCTTGGATAGTAGGTACCGCACGCCAGCTGACTTTTTTAATTTTTTCCAGTATATCAATGGTAAATATATTCTCATTAGAAGCCAATGAATGAGTATCGACAAACGGCGTTGCAGTGGTTAATGTTTCGTCAGTCTCCATACTTAACGTGGTCTGTTGGGCATTTAATAACTCTTGAGCTGTCTCATCCGCCTTTAATTCTCCTGCTGAATTATCTATAATCAGGCGCTTATTGTCTGCATTACTGAGAGTCAGGTCATTGCTGTTATTACTGTCATCAACAATAAAGGTCTCGCCATTTCTATAAAGATTAGGCGCAGCTAAAGCGGCTAACGGTTCTGCTTCTGTTTTGGATTTTTGAGTGCTGTCAGAGTGATCTTTAGACGATGGAGCTATACGTTCGACGCGCTTACCGTGCTTATCATGTTCAACATCCTCGCTATCCGTGAGCAGTTCATCATAATGGTCATTATCGGCGCTCTGATAATTGGCAAAACTACGACACACTACTGTCTGTAATAGGTAATCCGGTACAGTAACCGCATCTTCTTTATTTTGCACACCATAAAGTAGAATGGTTATCGGTGGCTCACCATGTAACATCGCATTATTTAATAAGTTACGAATTAAATGCGTCAACATCAACGGCTGACCCTCAATGACAAGATGCTCGCCAATTAAAGTCGCTTCGGGATAATGTTGACGTTCTTGATTGATCAAGTCGTATAGATCCATGCGCTCAATTTGTTGCAGCACATGACCTGCATCCAAACGGCTGACCAGTAAAATGCTCTCAACCAAATCATTGAGCCCTGATAAATCACGATTAATGGCTTGCGCGCGTTTATCAAATTTAGCCTTGGTCTCTATCGGCATCGAACTTGCCAACATATCCATCATCTCAATTTGTAGGCGAATGCGCGTAATGGGCGTACGCAGCTCGTGTGAGGCGTGGGCTAATAATAAGTTATTGGCATTGATAAGGTGTTCAATTTTCTGTGCGGCTTGATTAAATCCACGCGCTAGTAATGCAATTTCATCATTGCCGCGCGCGTTCACTCGTACCGTAAAATCTCCATCACCAAGCTGCGTCATTTGCCGACTCAGTTGATTGATGCGCCATGTCATTGAGCGTGCAATCCACCACAATACGCCTGCCATAATGAGCAGTAACAGTAATGTACCAGTGAATAAATTAAGCGCCGCAGAAAGAACCGGCTTTTTAGGAGGCAAGCGAGACTCATAGAGCAGCGTATAGCCAGTACTACTATAAACCTGAGCTTGCTTGGTTAAAGGGGTATCAGAAAAAGAGGGAAAAATACGCAATAATAAAGAAGGCATCGCCGGCAGTTCAGACGGAAAATCACTGTTATCCGTCTGCATGAGTAGATGACCTTCATTATCATACAAAGCCATTTTGGCTTGCAAGGATTCATCAAAAATATCAAAGCTTTTTTTGACTACTGCCAACATAAAGCGTGACTGTAGACGATTTTTCTTACTAACAGAAACATTAAGCTCTTGCAAAAAGGGATCAATTTGTCCCAAAATTTGTGTCGCAACGACCTCGGAGCGAATGCCTGCATCTTTGTCATGAACCAGTTGCGTTAACAGTACCATAGCGACCGCAAACAAGATTAATGCCAGCATTACGCTGGCAAATAGTCTAGCAAAGACGGAGTGAAAACCGAAATGCTGCATTACAAGATCTCTGTGGTCATAGGCGACTGTCAGTATTTTGATAGCATGATTTTTATAGCCGCTATAGTAGCCGTTTAAGCTACTGATAAATAATAGTTAGCGACTGGCACTAGCGCGTATTATTTATCAGCTCTATGTTTATTAAACATATTGCTTAAACTTGATCAGTGGCAAATTGATAACCCACGCCGCGAACGGTGATGATACGTTTTGGCTGACGTGGATTGTCTTCAATCAAAGCGCGCAAACGTGAAATGTGCACATCGATGGCACGATCAATATTGTCTGAGCTGTCATCATTTGGCATGGCTTGCCACAGTTGCTCACGATTCAGAACCTTGCCAGAATGCGTGGCGAAGTAATGCAGTAACTGGAACTGATGGGTGGTCAGGCGTACAGATTGATCGTCAATAGTGACTTCATGACTGTCTGGGAAAACGCTTAAACGCCCAAAGGTTAAGCTGTCTGACTGACTGTCTGCTTGATTGGGTTGCTCATGGCGACGAATCACTGAACGAATACGTGCTAATAATTCACGTGGCTCAAATGGCTTTGACATATAGTCATCCGCACCCATTTCTAAGCCTAAAACACGGTCTGTGGTATCACCCTTAGCGGTGAGCATAATAATAGGGACTTTATTGGTGATATTATTTTTGTTGCCACGAATTTTTTGGCAAACTTGCATCCCATCCATATCGGGTAGCATTAAATCAAGAACGACCAAATCAATATCGCGTTCTTTAGTATCTAAAATCTCTAGCCCTTCTTGACCAAGAGCAGCATGATGCACATCATAATAGTTCATGGTTAGATAATCGCTAATCAATTCAGCCAAATCAGGATCATCTTCAATCAATAGAATTTGCTTACTCATGGTGGTGTCCTTTAGTTAAGAGGGATGTTTAATTAGAGTTTTAATTGTCATTATTATTTATTTAGATTTCGTATTAAATGTCGTCAATCTATGATTCATTATAACTGACTTATTATAGATTTTTAAAAATGTATAAGCGCTTAATCTTACATTAAGTTTAAAGATTTAATACTGCTCCTATTGTGCCTAACTACTGTGATAGCAAACAAGATACCCTTTGTTAATATTTCTACGCAATGTAACGCATACGGTTATAAACGATAGTAACGCATACGATTAGAAATTATAAAATCACCACTTTTTTACCTGCAGACTCAAGTGGTAAGTCAGCCAAGCAAATTAAACTGTCATTACTGATACCGGCGATTAGATATTGTTTGGTGCTAGGGTCATACTCAATGACTTCAACCGACTGACGGGTGAGACGTTGGTCTTGTTTGATCGTCCAAACATTAGCGGTGAGTGGCGATGACGGTTTATAGGGTGGCTTTTGCAATTCAGTCAAGTCAACATCATGAATGCCGTGTGCCGGTACAATCGTGCCCACTTCTATTTGTCCATAATCAACTCGCCCCGAGACGGCAGTATTAAGGGGTAGTTTACCGCGACTAACGTCATTTTTAACGACATGAACATCGACCAATAATTGATTGGATGGACGGTTTACGGTCAATTTACTGACTTGTCCTGTAAATGTATCTATCTGACCGGCAGCAGTAAAATTAACTGTCTGCCCGACCGATAGTTGCGATTTAGCCTGAATGGGTAGGGTGGCAATAAAGCGTAAAGCAGTATCGTCACTTAAACGCATAAGTGGCTCGTGTGCCTTCACGTTTTGCGTAGTGCCGACATAGAGGTTATCTACGCGCCCTGCAAAGCTGGCACGGATAGTGATTAGCTGCTCGGTATCTATTAGGGTAACTGGGGTAAGGTCGTCTTGGACAATCTGGTCATTTATTTGTTTGCTATCGTCAATGCGCTTATTTGATGCTGGGTTGGTGACTGGTTCAGATAATGAGTTTTCTGTTTTCTGAGGTGATTGGTCATTATCATTATCATTTTCTACGATGACACTATCGCCCACAGTTGGACGCTGAACGATCAGTAATGGCGCTCCTTTTTCTACCCACTGACCGTTTGTGACCAGTACTTCTTCGATATGTAAATCTTGCGCTGCGCTTAGCCGCGCTTGCTTAATAGGTTCAATAATCCCTTGTAAACCAAGGCTTGGCTGATAGCGTAAGGTTTTAATACTCAGAATATATTCTGGTGCCATCGTGACGCTATCTTCACTAATAATAATGGATGAGTTCACTTTCTCGCTATTTTCAGTAGCCGTTGGCGGTTGGCAAGCGCTTAGTAATCCTGTCATAACAATGACGTTGATGAACCAAAACCATGACCAAAATTGTGACCAAGAGCGTGATAAGCTGCTGAATATAACACTCTGCAAAACACGGTTTTTCCCACTTTCTAAAAATCTTAAGCCCATCATTAGCCATCACCGTTATCAACCTATTTTTAATGATATAAATTATATAGCGAAAGTAACCACTGCGCGATAACAATAGACGCGATGTGATGCCGCTATATATAAATTTATCAAATAATTATCTGGTAATGATGTCATGTTATGTCATCATTTTTTATTAGTAATAGGGTCGTCAGGATTAAATGACTGGATTATCTGCGCAGATTGTGATAAAACGAGCACACTGTTTGTCAATGATACATAATTGTTACAAAATAGCAGCTATAGACGTGTTATGACAAAAATAGTATACGTAAGTTACCATTCTCAACTGGTTGATATGTCTTTTAGATAAAGATTATAGTAATTTGTACCAACTTTTGTATCTCATGCTTTAAAATAGCTGCTCATAGATAATGTCAGAAGTCAGCAAAGCGCGTATAGTAGCCGATAGGTTATGACTCAAATATAAAAATAAATCGTATTAATAATAAACAGTCGTTTATAGGATAATGATAATGGAAAATAATTTTGATGGCTTAAAGGTCATGGTTATTGATGACTCAAAGACCATTCGCCGCACCGCAGAGACGTTGTTACAAAAGGCGGGTTGTGACGTGGTAACGGCTATCGATGGTTTTGATGCCCTCGCTAAGATTGTTGATAACAATCCAGATATCATTTTCGTTGATATCATGATGCCACGTTTAGATGGCTATCAGACCTGCGCTTTGATTAAAAATAATCCGGATTATGCCAATAAACCGGTGATTATGCTGTCCTCAAAAGACGGTCTATTTGATAAGGCTCGTGGACGTATTGTCGGTTCTGATGAATATCTAACCAAACCATTCAGTAAAGATGAATTATTCGACGCGATTAATCAATATCGCTCGTAATGGCTATCTTGTAATGGCTATGAGTGTCATCAATGCTGACCTCGAAAATAGTACTGACTGTTTTGTGCGCAGCTCGTTATTCATTGCATGCTTAAATCTATCATTGTCACTGCTAAATCAGACAGCCTAGCACGTCATTTTAGGAGATATTCGTCCTACATAGTGACCGATATAACCGATATAATAAAAAACAAAGGAAATACCCATGACAACTGTATTGGTTATCGATGATTCGCCGTCTGAAATGGCGAAATTTCGTGACATGCTTGCAAAAAATAATTTTCAAGTGTTAGAAGCCAGCAATGGTGAGGAAGGATGTGCGATGGCACTGGCACACTTACCAGATGTGATTTTGATGGACGTGGTGATGCCTGAAATGAACGGTTTTCAAGCTACCCGAAAAATCACACGTGGTAAAACCACGGCTCATATCCCAGTAGTTATTATCAGCACCAAAAATCAAGAAACGGATCGGGTGTGGGGCAAGCGTCAAGGTGCAAAAGAGTACTTGACCAAGCCTATAAATGAAGCCGAGTTGATGCATATTATTCGTACCGTATTGGAGTAACTTGTGGCTTCTAGAGGATTCATAGAGTTATTGCGCCTAGCGGATTTAGCGAAAGCCCGCAAAAGTGGTCGTCAAGGTGGTCAAGGGGCTGATTGGCGCGGTGTGGTGTTCGAAATTGGTGGTCAGCGTCTGGTTGCGCCGCTGGGTGAGATATCTGAAGTGCTCATGATGCCTGAATACACGAGTATGCCGCTGGTACAGCCTTGGCTAGTGGGCATTGCCAACGTTCGTGGTCGCCTGCTGCCGTTGACTGATTTGGCAAAATTCTTACATATTCCCAGCCGTTCGCGGCAGATGAGCCAACGGAAAGTGCTGGTCATTGATCATCAGTCTACATTTGTAGGTTTGTTGGTGGATAAAGTGCTGGGCATTGAGCAGTTTACGCGCCGTGAATACCGCGCTGAGTCTATCCATATTGATTCGCCTTTTGCGCCTTATAACCATGGTAAGTTTTTAAAAAATGAGCAAGATTGGTTTATTTTTATGCCCAGTTTATTGGCTCAAGACCCACGTTATGTTGATGCGGCGATATAATATTTTACGCTTAGCAGTTGACGATAAAGACTTTTTTTATGTATTGATTACAAAGCATAGATTAATAACGAGATAAAGATAATAACGAGATATAGATAAAAACGACTGGCATGCAACATTGATATGTCGGCAATCATAAAGACTTTAATCAGGATTATTGCTAGCAAGCGCTGGTGGTTTGCCATAATTGAAGTCAGTCACGATACGACTTAGACGACTGTCTGGAAGGAATAAGCACGATGAGTGATGTTACCAAAAGCCTTGTCACTGGCTCTTATGGAAAAATGCTAGCCAATAATGATTCCAATAATAAAGAAAAAATACTATTAGGGTTTTTTGCCTTGATTGGGGTGTTCAGTTTAGTTTGGCTGATTAATTCCTTATCAAAATTCAGTGTTCATTTAAGTGATTTTAACGAAGTGATAGTGCTGCCTGCCGCTATATTTTTATTAGGTATGGTGGGTGTTTTATATGCGCTATCGCAACTATTGCAGCAGCGTGGTAGTTCTGAACGTATCATGATCGAAAAAGAAACCCTGCGTCGCCGTCAAGAAGCAGAAACAGAATCAGAACGCGCACGCCAAATCCAAGAAGAGAATGAGCGTAATCAGATTGCTATTTTGCGCCTACTTGATGAGCTTGGTGATTTGGCTGAAGGCGATCTAACGGTCAACGCAACCGTATCAGAAGATTTTACGGGCGCGATTGCTGACTCAGTGAACTTTGCTATTGACCAATTGCGTCAGCTCGTACTGGTCATTAACAGCACGGCTGATCGAGTTTCCCAGTCCTCTGAGCAAACGCAGATGAATGCCGTTGAGCTTGCGGAAGCCTCTGAGCATCAAGCGCAGGAAATCGCTGGTGTATCAGCAGCAATTAACGAGATGGCTGTATCTATTGACCAAGTATCAACCAATGCTACTGAGTCGGCTACGGTTGCTCAGCGTTCTGTTGCCATCGCTTATAATGGTGCCGACGTGGTACAGCGCTCTATTGAAGGTATGAACGTGATTCGTGATCAGATTCAAGAAACCTCAAAGCGTATCAAGCGTTTGGGCGAGTCTTCACAAGAGATTGGTGATATCGTGAGCTTGATTAATGACATTGCTGACCAAACCAACGTCTTGGCATTGAACGCTGCTATTCAGGCGTCGATGGCGGGCGAAGCGGGTCGTGGTTTTGCGGTGGTTGCCGACGAAGTTCAGCGTTTGGCTGAGCGTTCAGCCAATGCCACGAAGCAGATTGAAACCTTGGTAAAAACCATTCAGGCGGATACCAGTGAAGCGGTTATGTCGATGGAATCAACCACTTCAGAAGTGGTTCGCGGTGCACGTTTAGCGAAAGATGCGGGTGAAGCACTAGAAGAAGTACAGAGCGTTTCTAATACGCTCGCAGAGTTGATTCAAAACATCTCTAATGCCGCACAGCAACAGGCTGATTCTGCCGGTCATATCTCTAATACCATGAATATTATTCAAGACATTACCTCACAAACGTCCTCTGGTACGATGGCGACTGCGCGTTCTGTTGGTGAATTGAGTGAAATGGCAGTGGCATTACAAGAATCGGTGACTGGCTTTAAGTTATCTAATGATGATGAATTCTCGCATGACGAACATAATAACTTTCAAATTATATAATATTAATAATGGGTACATATTTTCAGCGGCTGTTGCCAGCATATAGCGTTGATGTGCTGATATTGCTTAGGTCTAGCAAAATTATGCCTTTTTACTTATAAATTTCTACTTGTGAGATTTTATTTATAAATTTCTAACTGTGCTATTTATGAAGTTGGGCAGGCAAGCAATTTGGCTAGCAAATAGTGTCCATCAATAATAACAATAGTAGGCTGTGTGAATAATTATAATAAAGCAAACGGTTTGCAGCGACGTAGCGCTATAAATAACAAGGTGCACCACTCCTTGAGAGCGCTCAACTCCTCCGTACCACTTACTGTTGCTAATGCCAGTCACTGGCGACAATTTATTGAAAAAGAAGTTGGTTTTGTACTGCCTGATGAACAGCTGCAATGGCTGTTGAATGCTGTGAATAATACTGCCAATAACCAAGGGCTGTCTGTAAAAAAATTATGGGCAGCGGTGCAGACAGATAGAGAGATACGTCAGAACTTACTGGATATGGTATTGATTCCTGAAAGTCGTTTTTTTCGGCATCTGCCATCGATACAGTTTGTCACTGAGCTGGCAATGCTCGCGAATCAGCAACACGTGCAACTGTTGTCACACAATGACCATAATAATGATAAAGACAATGATAAAGAAATAGACGCTACCTTTCGCATTTGGAGTGTAGGCTGTTCAGCAGGACAAGAAGTATGGTCATTGGCAATGAATTTAGCGGCACAGCAGTTAGATAAATATCTCATTTTAGGAACAGATGTGAGACAGCAAGCCTTAGTGCGGGCACGCGTCGGTCAGTATGAATACCGTCAATGCCAGCTTATGCCAGCATCTTGTCAGCAGTTTCTACAGCCAGTGGTCATGTCTGATGACATAGTAACGTCATCTTCGCAGATGGTTACAGAGTCGCTTTGGCAGGTTAATGATGAGTTGCGCAAACACGTCAATTTTACATGGCATAATATTTTTACGAAAGCCATGCCGACTGCCCATTTGCAACAGGTCATTATGTGCCAAAATGTATTGATATATTTTCGTCAGTTTGACCAGCGTGATATTTTAACCAGATTAGCAACCCAATGTGCGCTAGGCGGTCATATTATCTTAGCACCTGGTGAAGGGTTAGGGTGGCGTCCGCATAATATGCGCCGTATTAAGCATCCACAGGTTAATGCATGGCAAAAGATAAGTATATGAGTGTATAAATTGATAAGTATAACAAATAGTCGCAATTTTTTTTAAAATGTGAAATTTTTCTAGAAAAATTAAAGTTAGCACCAGCCGGAAAGACGATGTCAGCGCTGATTATCGATACTATCTTACTATGCATACCTTATTACCATGCATACCGTAGTGATAAGCAGCTTTGATAACCCCTAATCACGATAGCAATTTGATATGGCCGCGTGGATTAACGATAAACGAGTTAGGATAATCCTATGAAGAACCAGCCCAATGAAATGGTGACGCTTGAGTGGTTGTTGCCACTATTCAATGAGCAATTATCGCAGTTGTCTGATGGCTGGCAAAAAGATGCCGACCCTGTTGATTCTGAGGCTATTGATTTCGAAGTTATTGGTTTTGCAGCGATGATGCGGGAGTACCATCAGCTTAGTAGCACGTTAGTGATGGTTAACTTACCGCGCTTGGCTGATTTAGCGGCGAAACTAAGTTTATTAGCAGAAGTTGGCAACCATAACGCGCTGAGTGCTGAACAGTGCAGAAAAGCTCGGTTTGCGCATCAACTGTTGCAGTATGAGCTCACACAATATGTGCAAACGGGCAGCTATCGTGGTTCTTTACTTGTTAAAACCAGTGAAATACTGACGCAGATAGTCGCAAACACCACGCCATCTGAACAAGTAAACCATGAACAAAGTGCAGAAACGGGCTTTACGGACGCAAGCAAACATACACCTCACGATGCTGCTACCTTTCATCATGATGTGAGCATCGTTGTTCCTAAAGTAACAGCAGTTATTACTTTGCAAGCGCCGCAATATCGACAATTACTGACCGTTTGGCGTCGAAAAGTACAAAAACTACTGGCTGAAAACAGCAATCAGTTGCCAATATTGACGCTACTTGAAAAAGTTAGTCATTATTTATGGAACTCTACCAGTAATACTCTACAGCAGCGCTTATGGTATGTGACTGAGCTGTGGCTAAACAGTCTAGCGCAGAATGATGAGCCGTTGCCTTTAGAGTATGCTGCATTACTAGCAAAATTAGAGCAAGTCATTGATGCTTACTGCTTGCAAACTGAGCAAGAGAGCCACTTGCGTGTTGCCCAAGCGTTAAGCCAGCCAGATTTAGACAAAAATGCACAAGATTCTATAAGCGTATCCCATCACAGTTTATCGTCTCATCTGATCGAAAATTTGATTGCCGATATCTATATTCAGCTGAGTAGCTTGCCGCATATCAATGCTCATGCCCAAACCATATTAAATCATTTACCACAGTCTACTGACGCGATATTACAATTTTTACCACGTATTTTAAGTGAGATTGAAGCCGTTATTTTTGGCTTAGCGCAACCACGCACGTTATTACAACCGTTACAACAAATAAAGCGACAGCTGGGCATGCGCGGCTGGACGCTCTACGAATCGCAAGTCAGTCAAATTATAGCTGATTTGACCGAAAGCGCCGATTCAGAGGCTTTTTTTACTCAAATGCAGTGGCAGATTGAACGCGAACTACAAGAGCTGTACAGCGCTATATACGACACTGAGCAATCTATTCGTCATAGAATCGGTGACGCGACTTCCTTTGTATCAAGCCATTCAGCGACAACTTCTAAACAGCACCTAACGCCGCCTGTTACCCTCACTCAAGATGATGATGCTTTACGTCAGCTGCGTATTGCGGTTGAAGAGGTTAAACATAGCTTTAATGATTATGTGCAGCGCCAACAATCGTATTTATTGCCCACGCCCGAAGCCTTCGCTGAGATTAGTGGTGCTTTTGATGATATGGGGCTGCTGGAAGTACGGCAAGTTACTGATAAACTTGGAGTATTATTTGCTCAGCTGGCAGCTAACGATATCAAAGTGCTAAGCTGGAATTTGATCCAAGCCTTAGCTGATGGCTTGTCCTCGATTGAGCTGCTATTAGACTATTTAGCGCAGCAAGTATTTGATCAGCCACTATTGGCACAAGCCAGTTTTCATACTGACAATGCGGAACAGCTAGTAGCCGCGCTTATTCTGAATCCTTTTGATAGCATGGCTTCTGAACATCTTGTCACTCATAGGTCTGCTCAAGCACAAGTTAAGGATGTGGTACGCTATGATGATTCTGGGGAAATTATTCCGAATATCGTAATCGATGTAGTTGATTCTGCCGATACGTCTATCGTTCTTTCTGTTGAAGATAGTAATGCTGAAAAGAGTACTGTTAAAGATAGCAATATTAAAGATAGTGCTGTTTGTCACGATAATGTAGATAATACGACTGATTTGTATGGCGGTCAGGAATTACAGGGTGATACTGTAGTAGAAAGTGCCGTGCTCCAAGCAGCGAGAAGCCAACTACAAGCTGATAGTTTTGAGTTGGATAAGGAAATACGCAATAACTTCATCGAAGAGGCGTATGAAATTATTAGTGACGTGGAAGAATTTTTGTCAATATGGGCACAAGATTCGCAAGATCTAACACCTTTAATGGAAGTACGCCGTGGTTTTCACACGCTTAAAGATTCAGGGCGGCTGGTTGGGGCGTTCAGTATCAGTGAGATGGCATGGGCAATTGAAAACCTGCTGAATCGCATGCTAGACCAGACCTTGTCTATTACAGATCAGGTCGTCGAATTGGTATTACAAACCTCACAGTATCTACCAATTTTAGTGGCTGATTTTAATGCAGCGCATCCACCAAGCATTGATCCCGCTATCACAATATTACAAAGTAATAATCTATTATCAGGTCAGCCAATCGATGATGGTATGAATGTACCCGGGTTGCCCAGTGTTGATGGTGTTGACGGTGTTGATAAGGGACAAAACCAGACAGCTCTCATGGATAACAATGCTAAATTTGAACACGACTATGCTACTGAAGAAAATAGTCTGGTAGAAGATAATGCCGAAAATATTGATATTAAAAATATAAAAAATCAAGAAGACAGTAGTCAAGAAGATGAGGTCGCGTCTGCACACTCGACTGCTGCGCCATGTGTGAATTTAGAAATGCCATTGGTTTTAGTGCCATTTCTAAAAGCTACTGAACAATTACCAGCGGATACATTAGATGCCGATCCAGATATCAAAGAGATATTTATTGAAGAAGCAGAAGAAGTATTGGCAGAAATTATACCGCTGCACTCAAATTGGCAGCAAGCACCAGAAATATTAAAAGCCCTGCCAGATATTCGTCGTGGTTTTCATACGCTTAAAGGTTCCGGTCGGATGGTTGGCGCTAACTATACCGGCGAATTGGCATGGGCAATAGAAGATATGCTGAATCGTATCTTGGACCATACCATTCAGGTAAGTGCTGATATCGTTGAGTTGATTGGCGATGTATTAGCAGCCTATCCAGAATTGATAAAAATATTTGCAGAAGATGATAGCACCGCTACTAATAAAAGCTATCCGGCCATTGTGCCATTGTGGGTAGCCTGCGCACAGGCGTATAGCAAACAGCTTGGGGCGGAGTTCAATTATCCTGACGTCCGTGCACAGTGGTTAGACCGCTCATTTGCTGAGCTATCAGACAGTCATGCGACAACGGCTATCGCTGATGAGACGAATATAGCCGACGTTCCTATAGATAATGCGCTAGAAACATTTCATGCTGTGAATGAAAAAATGGCAGAAGCCCCTGCCGTGATGAGCGATCAAAGCAAAGAAGAGCAAGAGTTTTGTAAGATTTTTGTGGATGAGGCGCAGACCTTATTACAAGATATTAATGATTTTGCCAGCGCTCATAAAGGTCAGTTACAAGTTGAAGTTAGCGATAAAATTGTCCGTGCCTTTCATACGTTACGTGCCGCTTCTGGATCTAGTGCCTTAGTTGCTATTAGTGAGGTCAGCGCAGCAATAGAACAAAGCTTAGTACAGTTACAGCAACAAGACATCATGATGAACGCTCAGCATTTGCAAGCGCTTACGCAATCGACGGCGCTAATAGAAAGTTATTTGATGGCTTACGAACAAAGCGTTGTGCAGCAAAGTGTAGCGGTAGATACGGATGCCACAAGTCAGGAAGCGTTTTCATCATTACAAATGATGCTTAGTAAGTTAGAAAGCATGCCTAAGGGTATCAATAGCAAGCTGAGTGTGGCGCAGCTCCTTAAGTCTGATGTTGATGGATTACTGGATGCTGATTATAAATTGCGACCCGCATTGAGCAATCCTGATGCTGAGGACATACTCACTTATATACAGCAGCAACGTGCACAGATTGCTAGATTGAGCACGCAAACCACTAAATCACCTAAATTTACCTTGATATTGAGTGCTTTAGATAATGCTTATGAGCATATCTCTGAGCATCCTGAAAGTGTCCATAGTGAATCTATGCAACAGCTTCTGCTTGCGGGTCACGCGCAGCTGGTCAGCTTGTTTGATTCTCTAGCGGGTAGTATGTCGTTAAAAATCGATGCGCAAGTGATCGTCGATTTACAGACATTGTCTACTTCTGATGCTGATATCCATGACACCTTATTTGATGAATCAATAAATGCTGAGGTGAACGAAGCACCTGACTGCGTTAATGAAATAATTGATACGACAATCGATGCAACAACAATAGATGAATTATCTACAGATAATGACGACATACAATCCGCTATAGTGATAAACGCTGTTGAAAGTGTACAAGCTGACGAGCTACAGCTTGAAGCGATTGATACCGATATTGAGCTGTTAGAGGTGTTCTTAGAAGAAGCACAAGAGCTTGATAGCGCCATTGCGCAAACGTTTAGTAAGTGGCGCACTGACATCGATAATATAGCGATATTGAAGACATTGCAGCGGCATTTGCACACCATCAAAGGTGGTGCTCGCATGGCAGGTATTCACAGTATCGGTGATTTGACTAATGAAGCCGAAAGTGTCTATGACGCTTTTGTTGAAGCACGATTACAGCCAACCGCGCAGTGGCTGACTGTTATGCAACTGGTTCAAGGCACCTTATCTTTGCAGATAGATTATGTGGTGCGTTACCAAGAGTCCTTTTTTGCGCAAGAGCTCATTGCCCAGTTGCAGCAGTTTGAACGGGCTGACGAGTTGCCAACAACAGTGACATTGGTATTACCCGCGCTACAAAATCATATGGGTACGAATGAGGATACCGAGCTAGGAAATGACGCTGATATAGAAGCGGCTTATGAAATTGTCAGTCTTGACAGTCTCATTGTTCAGTCGTGGACAGACGGCTTGCCCGATCCTGATATTCTTGAGGTATTCTTAGAAGAAGCTGACGAGCTGATAGCCAGTAGTAATAAGTACTTGCAATTATTCTTGAATAACATCAGTGATATTGTTGCTCTGCAAGCACTTCAGCGCGACCTACATACCATTAAAGGTGGCGCCCGTATGGTGGCGGCTAATGGTATCGCTGACTTAGCGCATGAGATGGAAACGGTCTACGAAGAGCTGGCGATTCGTCGCCGTCCGGCCACTAAAATGATATCGCAATTATTGGTCACGTGTCACGATTGGTTGGCAGATGCAGTTTTTGTGCTAAAAAGCCAGCTTAACCCACCGATGCCATCTTCATTAGTAACCGCACTACAGCAGTTTAGCAAAAACCCTGACAGTCTAAAAAGTATACCGATTGAATCACTGCAAACGCAGCTTAATGCTATTTTTGCTGCTAAAACCAAGCGTGAATCGGTACTTGGAGTTGATAGTATTGCGCTGATGCCACCAATGGCGGGTAGCTTTACGGAGCAAGAACAAAGCAATAGCACGAATGAGATGATGCGTATCTCAGGTAGTTTGATTGAGCGCATGATTAACTTATCCGGTGAATCGGCGATTAACCGTGCGCGTATTGATATGGGTATGAGTAGTCTGACCCTCAGTATTGAGGAGATGGGCACAACAGTACAGCGTCTAGCCGACCAGTTACGACGCATGGAAATTGAGCTTGAGCAGCAGATTTTATCGCAAATTGATGACGAAGAATTGATTGCGAATGAAGATTTCGATCCGCTGGAAATGGATCAATACTCCTCCTTAAATCAGCTATCAAAATCATTGACAGAATCAGCGTCTGATTTAATTGATATTAATAGTACCTTATTAGAAAAAACCCGTGATAGCGAAAATCTATTGCTAGAACTGTCGCGGACACAGACCGAATTACAAGATGGGTTAATGAATTCGCGGATGGTGCCGTTTGCGCGTTTGACCCCGCGTTTGGAGCGTATTGTACGGCAGACTGCCAATGAGCTGAATAAATCTGTGGAGCTGTCGATTGTCAATGCTGATGATGAGATGGACAGAACCATCCTTGAGCGTATCACCTCACCGCTTGAGCATATGCTACGAAATGCGGTAGATCATGGTATTGAAAGTCCGCAAACCCGTATGAATGCTGGCAAAAATCGTAGTGGTCAGATCACCTTAGAAATCTTGCGTGAAGGTAGTGAAATCGTCATTCATTTAACTGATGATGGTCGCGGTATTAATGTTGACGCGGTACGTCGTAAAGCAATATCGCAAGGTTTGATTGATGCGAACGATAATAGCTTGTCTGAGCTTGACGTCATGCAATATATCTTTAACGCTGGTTTAACCACTACCAAGCAAGTCACGCAAATCTCAGGGCGTGGGGTTGGCATGGACGTGGTGATTAGTGAGGTTCGTCAGTTAGGCGGTGTGGTATCCGTGACTTCTGAGTCTGGACAAGGCTCATGCTTTACGCTACGTGTGCCGCTTACGGTTGCGGTATCAGATGCCTTAGTCGTTCGTGCAGCCGATCGCTATTATGCCATTCCTTTAGTACAGATTGAGCGCGTCGTGCGTATTAATCCAGAAAAACTCTACGATTACTATCAGTCGGGTGAGCCGACGATGCGTATCGAAGAGGCGGACTACCGTGTTCGTTATTTGAATGATATTTTAACGGGTAATAAGCTGAATGAGCTCGTGGTCAGCACCAATACCAGCTTACCGGTCATTATTGTTAAAAACCGTGCGGGTCAAAAACTGGCACTACAGGTTGATCAAATTGCGGGTTCACGTATTGAGGTGGTGGTCAAACCGCTTGGTAAACAGCTGTCGCATTTAGCAGGTATCTCTGCTGCTACCATCATGGGTGATGGCTCGGTGATGCTGATATTAGACTTGATAGCGCTATTGCGTAATGCACCCGCGCTAAAAGAAAGTACAAAAGCGCTAGGCGCTAACGCACGTAATACGATGTCGCAAACCACCGTACTGGTAGTAGATGACTCCGTGACGGTTAGAAAAGTCACCTCGCGCTTCTTAGAGCGTCAAGGTATCACTGCCGTGGTCGCAAAAGACGGTATAGATGCGATGGAGATTTTGCAAGAGTTAACGCCTGATCTAATTTTATTAGACATTGAAATGCCGCGCATGGATGGTTTTGAAGTCGCCACGCAAGTTCGATTTAATAAGCGTCTACGGCAGATTCCTATTATTATGATTACCTCAAGGACAGGTGAGAAGCATCGTGAACACGCCTTTGAAATTGGGGTGAATGATTATATGGGTAAACCCTTCCAAGAGAAGGAGCTGTTAGGTAAGATTCAAAATCTACTCGGCACCAAAATAAGTCTTACTCATGATGGATGATGCGCGCTTAGACTTATTACGAGATAAGGATAGTAGCGACATTACGGTGTTGGTAATAGCTGAAAGTCAGCATCAGCGCTTGGCGTTTAGTGAAACCGTGCGCAGTTGTGGTTTTACCTTGATAGACTGCGTATCGCGTGCGCAGCTGCGGCATTATTCACAAGTGGATATCTGGTTGGTTGATAGTGTTTATGACGACCACGTGGAGAATGCCATTGCGGGCTCGGGCTCAAGCGCCGTGTTAGTGGGTTTTAGCCAAGCGCCGTATCTTAATGAAGCACAGCACTATGCCAAATGGCAGCGTAAGCTCAAGCGTAAATTGGCGCAAATTCTAGCGATGCCTTCATTAATAGAGTCGCCCGTTTATAACAGCAGTATTAAACCTTGGCGCTATGTGGTGTTTTTGGGTGCGTCTATGGGCGGTCCTAGCGCGGTTAAGGCATTCTTGGATCACCTATCACCGACCCTGCCCATTTGTCTGCTATTGGCGCATCATTTTAATTCTAATATGATGGAGACATTACCGCGCATTCTCACGCGGCATAACGATTGGCAGTGTCAGGTTATTAGCATTACCCAGCAGCTAAAATCCGGATACTGCTTAATTGCGCCCATTGAACAGCAAATTGTCTGCGACTCTGAAGGGCGGGTGATTCTGTCGGAACAGCCTTGGAGTGGGGAGTATAAACCCGCTATCGGTCAACTCCTTAAAAATGCCAGTGACGTTTATGGTAGTGAGCTGGTGAGTATTGTTTTTTCTGGAATGGGTTGCGATGGTTCGCAATATTTGGATACGATTCAAGACAATGATAGTCAGTTATGGGCACAAGACCCAAGCTTAAGCACGTGCTCAAGCCAACCGCAAGCCATTATTGACTCAGGCTACTGTCAGTTTATTGGTAGCCCTGAAGCCTTAGCGCAAAAGCTTACCGACTATGTTAATGGCACAACTTCAGTATTGTCTGAAACTTAATATTTTTTGTTTTACTCTATGATGAGCGACCTATGAACCAAATTCGTAAACATACGTTTGAAGCAGTCAGTCTGCTAACTGCTGAAAATGGCATGCTTGATGTGACCATCGTCCCAGCCATGAATCAGCCTGATTGGGTCATTCCTAGCAGCTTGATTCTTAGCGTGGAACCTTATGATGAGCGTATTTGGACTTATTTATGGCAGCAGCAGGAAGTTGCCGTCTTTCATCTGTTACCCCGTGCTCAAACTCCGGACAAACTGATTGTGCTCGAAGGCAATACGATAGTGCATCGACTGGCGTTACAGACAGTAGGTGAGCTACGAGAGCTTAAGGTGCGTATCTCTGATGTTAAAGACGCAGAGTTGCCTGAGCGTTATGTCAACGTGGCTATCAGTAATAGTGATGATAATAAAGTTAAAGATGACGGCGTTAATCTATATCAGCCGAGCAGTCACGGCGTAGAGCCTGATAGTGATAGTGATAATGTTACTATTGTTGAAGAACACTTTAGAGAAAATGTCGTGTTATCCTATTTATTCCAAACGATTGTTATTGATGACATCATTTATATCGTGCCTGATTTGGATAAAATTGCTCATCAACTGGTTGATTTAGACAGTTAATATAAAAATTTTTATCGTTGATAAGTAATAATGAAAAAATAGTAGCGGAAACAATTTGTTTATAAAAATTTTATTAAAGCGTATGGCATCAGATACAATAGAACGTTCATAGAAGCAGAATGTTCAGATAAGCGTGATGGATAAGGTTGTTTATGAATAACGGTAACGTAAGCGTGCAGAAGTGGTCAGCCAGTAGCCGGATATTTCACTGGATTAGTGTGTTGTTATTACTCGTGACGTGGCTACTCATGCTGGTATATGGCTATACGGACAGTAAGATATATATTGGTCTGCATAAAGCCTTTGGTATGAGTGTCTTATTTTGGATGCTGGCACGGGTGATTAATCGGGTATTTACCAAAGCACCACCAGCATTACCTATGCCGAAATTTCAAATTATCGTCTCGCAGTTGACCCATTTTATTTTATACGCGCTATTGATTGCGATGCCAGTCACGGGTTTATTAATGTCGGTCTATGGTGGTCGACCTGTTGATATGTTCGGCTTGTTCGAAATCCCTGTCTTTGTGACACCCGTTCGTAGCATGGCACGTTTTTATAATGATGTGCATGCTGATATACTTTGGCCCATGATTATCGTCTTTACCGGACTGCATATTGGTGCTGCGCTCTATCATCAGTTTATCAAAAAAGACAATTTAATTGGTCGTATAAAATAGTGAGTCATGCCAAATATGAGTTAAGTCGTATAAAAGATTGATAACGACAATGGTTGATAGTGACAATCATAAACCATAAAACATAAGTCATAAAAAAGCCCTAAGTATGAGACTTAGGGCTTTTTTTATGACATTAAAATGATGCTTACTGAACTTATTTCTTATGTTCAGGCAAGCTGATATTCATTTCAAGTACATCAAGAGTATCTTCGTGACGATGGTTAATATTCACATCATCAATCTGTACACCGTTCACGTATTTATTAACCACTTCAAGTATTTCACGTTTCATTTTTTCGATACGATCAGCGGTCAGACGATTGTTTAAACGATTTTCAGTGGCAACGATAACCTTTAGGCGTTCAGTTGCCATATTGGCACTACCCGCAGCGTTAGCATCATCTGCGCCAAATAAGTTACTCCAAAACCCTTTTTTCTTGCTCATCCTTAACCCCCAAACCAGCGCTGTAAGAAACTCTTCTTCTTCACTTCAATATGACGTAATGGTCGTTCTTCCCCTAAGAAGCGGGCGACGATATCGTCATAACATTGACCAGCAACAGAGTCGGTATAATGAATGACTGGCTCACCATGGTTCGAGGCTTCAAGTACAGAATGACTCTCAGGAATGACGCCCAATAATGGCACTTTTAAGATGTCATTAGAGATGGTTTCAATGCTCATCATCTCATTGGCTGCGGCACGTTCTGCATTGTAACGAGTAATGATTAAATGCTCACGTACCGAACCTTTATTTTCAGCAACCTTTTTGGTCTGGCTTTGCAAGATGCCGATGATGCGATCAGAGTCACGGACAGAAGAAATTTCAGGGTTAGTGACAATAATGGCTTCGTCAGCATGGTACATGGCAAGCTGTGCACCACGCTCAATACCCGCAGGAGAGTCACAAATGATATAGTCGAACTCTTTAGACAGCTCTTCCATCACTTCCGCCACGCCTTTATCAGTGAGTGCATCTTTATCACGGGTTTGGCTCGCAGGTAGAATAAATAAATTCTCCAGCTGCTTGTCTTTCACCAAAGCTTGAGACAAGCGGGCATTACCACTGATGACATCGACGAAGTCATAAACGATACGATTTTCACAGCCCATAATCAAATCTAGATTACGCAAGCCCACATCAAAATCGATAACCACTGTCTTATAGCCACGCAATGCCAAACCGGCAGCAAAAGAGGCGCTGGTTGTGGTTTTGCCCACACCGCCTTTACCTGAAGTGATTACAACAATCTTTGCCACAATGGCACGCTCCTATCAATCAATGGGATGTCTGTTAAAATAACAGCATATTTGCTTATAAAATAACTACTATAGTTGAGTGTAAGCCTAGCATATATAATCAAAAATTTATAGCTTGTCAGTAGGAAACGGCAACAAACGACTTAAATAACTATTAGGTTCTCGTGCTGCTTATAAGCAAGCTCTTTTTTGCTATGTTTTAGCAGCAGATAACGACGTTATTCTATGTATTATCTTCTATGTATTATCAATGACTCTAAAGACCAGTCCTTGACCTTCTACGAAACTCACCTGTACCGGTTTATCAATCACCTCTGCGGGTAAGTTATCACGTAAGCAGTAAGTACCAGCCACGGATACTAATGACGGGTTAAATATTTGGCAGAAGATACGAGCGTCTTTGTCGCCTGTCGCGCCTGCAACCAAGCGCCCTTGCGCGCGCCCGTAGACATGGAGATTATTATCGGTAATGGCTTCAGCGCCACTATTGACACTGTTAGCAATGATTAAATCGCCACCGACATGATTGAGGCTTTGACCTGAGCGTAGCATTTGGTCGTAAATGAGGCTAGTAATATGCTCGCCACTGACTAAGGTTTCTGTCAGAGTCGCGGTTGCATCAGGAGTATTATTGACGTTTAAAGGCTCAGCGCTATTATCAAGCGGCACTTCAGGGCTAGCAGGAGCAGGTGCTTGGCTTATCTGGGTCGCGGGTTTTTTACTGGGTAAGATACGTTCAATACGCTTGCCATCAGCAGGGAATATTGCCAAGCGTTGCGCGCGTGCTTGCGGCTCCAGCAGTCCATTGACCACGCCAATCGGCTGTAATCCCCATGACCATAATAAATCTACCAAAGCAGGTAAGTCCTGCTCGATATCACTATCAATAACGACAGGAATATCACTGGTCTTATTAGTGAGCATACTTGCAAGCTGCGCATCAATGGCAGTTAGGTCGTCAGTCGTGATTTGCAAGCGTGAAAAGGTCAGCATCTTGCCATAAAAAGTCATAGCAGGTTCAGACGTTGTGGATGATGGTTGGTGGTCTGTATCCGAAATTGTCATAATGTCAGTCCTTAAAAGTTAAGCAAGTCTTCATGCTTCCATTGTTGTATCTTTAAGTTTGATTCAAATTCTGACAAACTCTCAGAAAATATACGGGCGATGAGAGTTTCCAGTGCCGTATTATTGGTATCAATTTGGGCAACGCCCTGTGCAATTGCTACCATGAGCGCATCTATACGTTCAGGGTCGAGCAAGCATTCATTGAGCGCATTGACGACATTCTCACCAATATTATGACCGATATCTAGTACTTGCGCTTCAATCAGTTTACCCGCTATTGGAATTAAGCGCAGCAAGCCGTGCAGCTCTGGCGTATTAGACAACGCATTTTGAACGGCATTGCCGATATCGCTGGCGAGCATTTTGCCGTTTTCTGAGTGACTGTTCAGCTGTTGTAATTTTGGCGCAAGCTCTTGGCGCAGCAAGGACAGCAGCGTCGCCTCAATCTCATTCCGATTACGCGTAAATGTAGAATCAATCAAAGACTTTTGCATTTTAGGGTCGGTTAATTGCTGACGATAGCTATCAATGGTGGTCAAAATAACGCGGTCAGACAGCTCTTCTAATACTAAATTGATATAAAATTTAATACGGGTCAGCCATGGCTGCGGTAGCACTTGGTAGCCAAGCTGGTGTAAGCGTCGACCGATAATAACGACTCGAAATAGACGCAGCGCACGTAGCTGCGGAAAACAGCCCAACACTTCATACCAATGCACAAAGGGGAAGAAAAACCAGCGATAATAAACCTGCTCTTTAATCGCAATAGCCCAGCGTAATAGTAACTCTACGATTAGAAAGAGGGTAAAAAATCCGCCAGCCGTACGCAATGGTTCATGTAAAACCGTTCGATACCAGTTTAGTGTATCGCTGAGTGTTAACCAGCTAGCCGCGCTACTACTAAGATTACTCATTAAAATAGCATCGATACTGATGAATAATAAATCAATACTGATGGCGATAACCATCACGATATCATAGGTCAACTTTAAGCGACTGGGCTTTGAGTGTGGCGGGCGCGGTGAGTTTGGCATTTGCTTATTTGAGTGATTCGGTAATGGCTTTGGGTCTAAAGGTGGATTGACAGCAGAAGAGGCGGACACAGTCATACCTTATGTTAATGTAAAATGCAGAGGCTAATATGAGAGATACAAAATGCTGTAGGGTAGGCAATAACCGCCATTATAAATGAACAAACATAAAAAGCGATGTTAGCATTATTTGGTGCTAACATCACTGCTGTTATCTGTGGTGTTGAACAAAGCTGTGCAAAGAGTCTGCAAAAAAATAGCGACTTGAAAAGCTCTTTAAAAATCAGTACTTCTCACTGAACAATTAAGCGTTTTTATCGGCGGGATTAGCCTCAAAATCAGCCAGCATTTGCTCAATACGTTTGTCTTTTTGCTGCCAAGCATGGTCAAGCCAATCAAATGTTTGCGCCTTAATGTCTTCGTTATTTTCATAACTGCCATCTTCAATAGCAGCAAATAAAGGCGCAGGCATTTCAATATAACGGACATCAACGCCTAAACGCTTGATATTGCCTTTCCATAAGTCACTGTATGTCGGCACGCCGTCTGGATAAACAATCGTCATGTCCAAAATACCATCAATCTCTGCACCTAAGGCATTAATCGCTAGCGATAAGCCGCCCGCTCGTGGTTTGAGCAAATGCTGATACGGCGACTGCTGCTTCTCTTGTTTTGCTTTCGTAAAGCGTGTGCCTTCTAGATAATTCAGTAAGGTAAAGGGTTTATTTTTGAGTAACGCACAAGCGCGCTTGGCTTCTTCGATATCCTTACCTTTTAATGCTGGGTTTTTAGCGATGGCTTCTTTTGAGTGACGGCGCATCATCGGGAAATCTAAAAAATAAAACGCTTGCCCAATCACAGGAATATAAATCAGCTCAAACTTAGTGAAAAATCGCGTTAACGGCAATCGATTTTCACTGATATATTGCATGATACTGGTATCCACCCAAGATTGGTGGTTGCTAATCAGTAAGTATTTACCATCTATATGCACGTCGTCAGGCAAGCTAATACGCCAGTCTTTTTGCGGTAAAATATTATTAATCAAAGCATTATTACTATGAATCCAATAGTTAGTGACTTTAATCACCGTATCGTCTGCAACTTGCGAACCCGTAATGACTTTCGCCGCACCCATCAGCCATACCGGTAGACCAGCAGCAACACTATTAGCCGCGATGACCCCAGTAGCTGTCGCTAATGAAACCGCTTTGCCTAATTTAGGCGCACGCTGATGAAGTTTTTGAATGGAAGAAGCCAGTCTCATGTTAAATCCTTCTATTGATATCAGTCCAAGTCATGTCAGTCCAAAACGACAGCACTCAACCGTATCTCATTGAAATTTGAATCGTCATGCCTTAAGCCGAGAACGTCTGTTATTATTTTATCTTAGGACTTCTTTTGTAATAATGTGATGACTAGAAATAAACCTGTACAATTTTAGCAGAAATCAAGCGCAGTGTACGACTGTAACGTGACTGGTAATAGCAGTCTCCAAGTAGAATTTAGGTATGGTGACTTTATTGACGCAACGATTGCCAAGCAGATAACGGGATGATAGGTAGAAGGCGTAAGGTATCACGCACATCTTATACATAGATGTGACAAAATATTACACAGAGATAGGTTAGGATTGCGATAATAATAACGATCGTGAAAAACACCTAATAAGCTTTTTAAAAAGCAGTTATTTAGATAGACATTCAACATACATTTTGAGAGGAAAATATTATGCGTAATAAAATGATAGCTTTAGCCGTTGTATCATGTGTAGCAATAACTGGTTGTGCGACAGATCCAAGTACTGGACAACAACGCCTTAACAAATCTGCTATCGGAGCTCTAGCTGGTGCAGCGGGTGGGGCAGCTATTTCTAAAGCGACTGGTGGTGATAAAACGGGTCGTGATGCTGCAATTGGTGGTGTACTTGGTGCTGGTGTTGGTTACTACATGGAGCGTCAAGCTAAACAGCTTCAGCAGCAAATGGCGGGTACTGGTGTAATCGTGAAGCCAAATGCTAACGGTAATATCGACTTGGTTATGCCGGGTAATATTACTTTCTCATTTGATAATGCTACGCTTAGCACCTCGTTTATGCCAACGCTTGATAAGCTTGCTTCAACCATGAACGAGTATAACCAAAATACCATCACTATTGCTGGTCATACAGACAGTGTGGGTAATCCTTCTTATAATATGAACTTGTCACGTGACCGTGCCAATTCAGTAAGAAACTATCTGGTTAATCGCGGTGTGTCTTCTAATCGCATTAATGTGGTTGCTTATGGTCAAACACGTCCAATCGCTGATAACAGCAATGAATACGGTCGTCAGCAAAACCGTCGTGTTGAAGTGACAGTTAACGCACCAAACAGCGTTCGTTAATCAACGGGCCAGTATTTAAAAATGATTAGGTTTTTAGCTTGAAGTTTAAAAAAGGTCAGCATTAAGCTGACCTTTTTTTATGCGCGAATTTTATTAATTATTAATTTAGCAGTATTTATCGACATTTTTGATGGTGCTTTAAGTCATGCGTTACATAGATCATTATTAATTTAAGTTTGATAATCGTTATCAATAACATTATAATTTACGGTGTTCTGAATACTCCTTTTATATTCACCCTTTTCTTATTCTCTTAATTCAATAAAGCCCATCAAGGATGCGTATGACCAGCACTACAGTGACGAGCCGTAAGATTTTACCAACTACTTTAGCGGCTGCTCTTGCCGCGATGCTGATGGTGACAGGTTGTAGCAAACAAAATAATGAAGAGACCGCTGCGACGGATACGCAAGCAGAAACTGCTCAATCAGGTAATAAGACTAAAACGTCCGCCGCTGAGCAAGCTAATATTGATCGATTGATTCTCAGTTATTCAGATATGGTGCAGGCAGCTTATCAGGATTCGTTAGACACTGCGAAAGTGCTCCAAACCGCGGTCAATACGTATGTCGCTACGCCAACGCAAACTAATCTTGATGCGGCAAAAGCAGCTTATAAGGCAGCGCGGCTACCGTATTCCCAAACAGAGGTGTTTCGTTTTGATGAAGGTTTTGTCACCGCGAATGACAAGCGCGCAATCGGCAGCATCGATGGCTGGGAACCGCAGCTCAATGCATGGCCACTCGATGAGGCGCTCATTGATTATGTCAGTGACGGCTATGAGGGCGAATATAATAGTAAAGAAAACATCATTAATAGTGACAGCATTACCGTTGGTAGCTTGAAGCAAGATACCAAAACGATTACCCCTGAGATATTAGCCAAAATGAATGAAATTGGCGGTAGTGAAGCCAACGTCACTACCGGCTATCACGCCATTGAGTTTTTATTATGGGGTCAGGATACCAATGGCGTGGGCGAAGGTGCAGGCAATCGTCCTTTTAGCGACTACCTAACGACTGATGGACAGTGTACCAGCGGTGATACAATTAATAAAGATGTCAGCATTTGCGAGCGTCGAGGTCAGTATCTAAAAGCGGCAACGCAGCTATTGGTTGATGACTTAACCGCGATGCAAGCCCAGTGGCAGCCAGATAGCGAAAACACCTTACGTAGCGATATGATGGCGCGTAAAGACACGAATGGTCTGCGCCAAATTTTGTATCAAATGGGCAGCTTAGCGTTGGGTGAGCTTGCATCTCAGCGTATGCAGGTGGCATTTGTTACCGGCTCAACCGAAGATGAGCATGAGTGCTTTAGTGACTTGACGCATCTGAGCTATGCTAATAATGCGCTTGGTATTCAAAACGTCTTTAATGGTAGCTATAAAACAGTAGAGGGCAAAACCATTGGTGGCTACGGTATTAAACAGTATCTGATTGACACCAATCATAAAGACGCTGCGGATAAGCTGACCGCTGACTTTAAGACTGTAGAAGACGCCTTTAATGTCATCGTTGATAAAGGTGAAAATGAGAATATTAAAGTGGATCAAATGATTGCGACGGTTGGGCAAGCGAGCAAACAAGGCATTAGCGCAGAAGAACAAAACGTACGTCGTGGTTGGATTGAAAATGCCATTAATGGGTTAAAAGAGCTCACTACTGGCATTGAAAACGCTGCAAGCGCCTTAGGTATTGATAATTTAGATGCTGATTCTGGCTCACAGTTTTAGGCGCAGCGTCTTATTCCTGTTTTAGGATATAAATAGATACATTTTTTCTGCTTTGAGTGCCTGATAAGTCGCTATAAGATAATGAGAACGTTTTTCATATCGGAATAATGTAGGTATAATATACACGCTGTCAATTGCGGTTGGCAGCGTGTTTTTTATACCGTATTAAAATAGCCTGATAGAGTGATTGCCTAGTGCTTAGCCTATCGACTAAAAGTAAATCACTTTGTCATACGCGATTTTAATAGTTCTATATGAGAACTAAGGTAATCTTTTTATGCATACTATGACCGTCATGCGCTCCACCACTTTTTGTTCTTCCTTAATATTCAGTAAATTATCATCAAAACTGGCGCTCAGCGTTTTATGCGTACTGTCGCTCAGTGCTTGTCAATCACAAGATGCTGACAGTCAAAATCAGGCGCTAACCGCCGAGCGTACGCAAACGATTGAAGCGCTAGCGGGCGTGCCGATGCAGCAGCTGGCGACCTTTGACCCACAAGAGATTAAGCAAGGCGGTGATACGGGTATTAAGATTACCAGTAGCGAGAGTTACTCGATGCCGTCGTCAAATTTGACTGCGTCACGCAAAGGCAACTTTTTTATTGGCAATGCTTTTTTTAAACAGCCGTGGGTGATTGCGCCTGCCAGTACCGATAGTCGTGATGGACTGGGCGCGTTATTTAATGTGGCGGCTTGTCAATCGTGCCATATCAAAGATGGTCGCGGTCATGCGCCAATGACAAGCGATTCCGATGCTGACAGTTTATTAATTCGTCTTGCTATGCCAGCGACGACTGATGCGCAGCGTCAACAATTACAGAATTCACTAATCGAAAAAGTCGTGCATCCTATCTATGGTGGTCAGCTACAAGATCGCGGTATTCAAGGCGTTCCTGCTGAAGCACGTATCAAAATCCAGTGGACAGATAAGCCGGTCACTTTTGCCGATGGTCATATTGAGACTTTACGCGCACCAACCTTTCATTTGACTAACCCCGGCTATGGTGCATTTGATGATGAACTGATGATATCGCCACGTATTGCGTTGCCGATGATTGGACTGGGGTTATTAGACCAAATTCCTGACGACGATATTAAAAAACAAGCCGTTAATAATCATAAAAAGGCGGATAATAGTGGCAACCTGATTCGTGGTAAATTTAACCTCGCCATGGATCCACAAACAGGTAAAGTTGGACTAGGTCGTTTTGGTTGGAAAGCAGGACAAACCAAACTCTTGACTCAGAACCAAAGTGCCTTTAATGAAGATATGGGGCTGACCTCAAGTATTCGTCCGCATGAATCTTGTATGCCTGCGCAAACGGCATGTCTAAAGGCAACTCCTGGTGCTGATGAACAAGGTAATGGTAAACCAGCGGTTGAGGTCAGTGATGATGTTGCTAAGTTCGTAGAATTTTATACGCGTAATCTCGCTGTACCACACAGACGCCATGCTGATGATAAATTAGTCCTAGCCGGTAAAAAGCGCTTTTATGATATGGGTTGTCAGAGCTGTCATACGCCAAGATATCAATTGCCCAAAACGAAAGATGATAATCTTGAGCAGCATGGACAGGTGATTTATCCTTATACTGATTTATTACTGCATGATATGGGCGATGATTTAGCGGATCGCACCATTGCGGGCAAGTTACCGCCAAAAAATGTGCAAGTTGAGTTTTTAGCCAATTCTTATGAATGGCGAACGCCTGCATTGTGGGGTATTGGCTTGGCGCAAACCGTAGATGCACAGGCGACATTCTTGCATGATGGTCGCGCGCGCACCTTGATGGAAGCGGTACTGTGGCATGGCGGGGAAGCCGCTAAACAGCGCGAACAAGTATTACAGTTAGACAAGAAAGGTCGTGCTGAGCTGACTGCTTTTTTACAATCTTTATAGTATGTATTTATAAACGTTCAGCAGTAAACGCTCATTAATAGTTGCCCTGATTATGTGTTAAATATACGGATAAGGTTATCCACCTTATTGACCACTTGATATAAATATCGAACCAATACCGAGAGACTTATGAAAAAAAATCATGTCTTAGCAATGGCATTATCGGCACTCAGTGCTGGACTGCTAATTAGCTGCGTTAAACCTGCTGATGATAATAAAGCTGCGGATACTGATAGCCAAAAAGTTGCTCAAGATACTGTTGCCGCAAAAGCTGATACTAACGCCACGACTGACAGTAATAATCCTGAGCAAACTGTCGCTATTACGCCTGTAAAGATTAGCGCTGACACCCAAAAAGCGTATCTCACACACGTGGCAAACGACATTGTCATTCCAGCATATGCAGACACGGCAAAACAAAGCGCGATGCTTCATGAGTTGGCACAGAAACACTGTCAAAAAGCGCCGGTCAGCGGTGTTGAATTGCAAGCGTTACGCGATCAGTGGTTAGTATTGGCGCAAGCGTGGTCAAGTGCTGAAATGGTTAACTTTGGTCCTGCCACAGCGAGCATGAGTAATCTATATATCAACTACTATCCAGATGAACGCGGTATGATTCATAGTGGCGTGGCGGATTTGATTGCTGCCAACCCTAAATTAACGCCAACTCAATTGGCAAATGAAAGCGCCGTGGTACAAGGCGTGCCTGGTTTAGAAGAAGTGTTATACGCCAATGACAGCTTAGACGCAGGGCAGTGCGCGTACGTGATAAGCGCCAGTGCTGCCTTAAATACGCGCCTAAAAGATATCGAGAAAAATTGGCAGGACAATGCGACAGAACTATTGGCGATTGATAAAACGGCTGATAGCAATAAAGGACTGAACCAATGGTTTAACTCTTTATTGTCGATGTTGGAAACTATGAAGACCAACGCTATAGATCAGCCGCTTGGACTAACTGGCAAAGCGAAAGGTCATCTGCCCGCCGTAACTGCGGGGCAAAGCCGTGCCATCATTACTGCTAAAGTAGCTGCGCTTAATAAAACCCTGACAGATCCCGTATTGACCGCCATACTTGCTAGCAATAAGGACAGTAAAGTGGGTAATGAATTAGCGACAGCATTGGCAGATACCACCACATTATTGGCGCAAATGCCAGAGGATTTAGCGACTGCTGATAAAGCCACGCAACAAAAACTGTATGACCATTTAACCACCATCACGCGTTTGATGAAGCGTCAGTTAGTACCGACATTGGGTATTCGTGTGGGCTTTAATAGTAATGATGGCGATTAAATGATTAAGCAGCTAATTATTAAGGTAGTGCCCTGAAAAAATGTCGACATCCGTGCCCAGCGCGTAAAGTGAATAAAGGTGGTTATACCATGGCGAAGTCTCCTATTTATGAAGTACTGACCACCGCCGCATTGACGGCGCTTGGCACGGTATCCTTGGTTGGTGTCCACCATTACTATCGCAGGCAGACGCAGCATCAAGCACGATTACAAGACTATGCCGAAGGGCTAGTAGGATTAGGCATTCAGATCCTCACTGATATCTGTCAACAATATCGTACGCAAAAGACTGCGACAGCGCACATTACAACCATGCATCCGCGTCCAGTATGCTGGGTAAGTGGTGTCGCATCCATGCCGCAAGCTGGAAAATTAACTCAGAATAAAGACGATGGCGATGTTAATGATGAGAATAATTTTGGCGTCGTTGGTATTGATGCTGATTGCCAAATGGTTTGGCAGACCACCATGCCTGAGCGCGTCCATGATATCGTCGTGCAACCGCTTGCGAACTGTTTAAAACACCACACTTACCGCAACCACATCGACGTCGTCGTGATGGGTCGACGCCCAAGCGAAAGCTTTTGGGTATTAAATGCCGCGACCGGACAAGTACAACAGGCTATCAAAGCCGCGATAGACAGTCATTTTTACGGTCATGCTTGCTATAGCTTAGACGGTACGCTGCTGTATGTCACTGAAAATGATACTGTTCATTTAGTGGGTAAAATTGGTATTTATGAGGTGAATAAAGGCTATCAAAAAATAGCAGAATTTGACGCGCATGGTATTGGACCGCATGAGCTTATTATGCATCCTGATGGCGAAACCCTTATTATTGCCAACGGTGGTATTAAAACGGAAAAAGCCTCGCGTGAGGAATTAAACTTAGACACCATGCGACCCTCATTGGTTTATCTGAATCGTCATGATGGCACGCTATTAGAACAAATTATGCCTGAACACAATCAAATGAGCGTGCGTCATTTAGCTGTGCATCCTAATGGTATGGTCATGATAGGTATTCAATTCCAAGGTGAAAAGCATATTAATGTGCCGTTAGTGCTGACTCATCAGCGTGGTGAAAATGCTCTTAAACCTTTACTTATGCCGGATAATCAATGGCAACGTTTTCATCATTATATTGCCAGTGTCGCGGTGGATAGCGAGCATAATTTGCTCTGTGCCACCTCGCCATTTGGCGGCTGTGCGGTTATTTATGACTTAAACACGCGCCAGATAATAAGCGATATAAGCTTGCCAGATTGTGCAGGGGCGTCGGTGCTCAGCAGCCATAATAATAAAGCTGATAATGTCATGCACGGTGGGTTTATCATTAGTGATGGGCATGGTCAGCTGACTACTTTATGTGTTGATGATTTGCCAACGTTAGACTTAGTGGATAATGACGCGTATATCGAACGCATTGTTAAAAACAGTCATCTACATATGATGTCTTTTGACAATCATTTACAAGCGCTGTAATTATGAATAATGGCGTAGGGTATAAAGTATGACGCCGCAAGGGTATAGCCATGCATTATTAAACCATCCATTATTAAATAGTACCGTGCAACAGCTTGCCCAAGCTAATATTACCTTGCACGTGACCCAAAAGCGCATTAAAAATATTAATTTTCGCCTTAAGCCTTATCAGCTCATCGTCTCAGCACCCATGACGATTAGCACTGTTCAACTGGCGCAAGCGATTAGCACACGAGTATCTTGGGCGTTGGCTCATCACGCCCAAGTCTTGGCGCAATATCAGCGCACACAACATTCTGCGTTTGAATCTGTCAATAAGCCTGTTTTATTGTGGGGTGAGATGCAAGCGCATACGCTCAATCCACATGAAAAAATTGCCTATTATCGGCAACAACTCTCAATAGTGACGCCCACTTTATTTGCTAAGTGGCAACCGATTGTCGGCGCTTATTCAAATGAGATACGCATTAAAAAAATGCATACACGTTGGGGCAGTTGTAACACGCGAGCGCGCCGTATCTGGCTGTCCGTTTATCTTCCGGCTTATCCTATTGAGTGCACCGAATACGTGATTGTTCATGAACTGTGTCATTTGCATCATGCCAATCATAGCCGCGCATTTTGGCAAACCGTGGCTAGCGCCATGCCAGACTATCGCCATTGGCATGATATGCTGGCAGGTAAGTCTGGCAAGCTAGATTAAGAAGATTAAATAAATAGGATTACATTAACCTTCTTAAATTAACAATATTAGCCTAAGTGTTAGCCGCATCTTCCAGTGCTTGTGTAAAGACTTTACCCAGCAGATTTACATCATCAACTCGCGCATAATTAAGACGGGTGACAAAGGCAATATGGCGATGGGGTCCTTTTTCCGCCAATGGTACCGCCACCGCATTTTGGTTTTGCAAATGCAACTGATCAAGCGCCATTTCTGGCACTAAGGTCGTGCCCATATTTGCCAATGCCATCTGAATTAACGTATTTAAACTGGCATCCGAAAAGCTTGATTTCATCTGCTCGCGGTCAAAATGACAGACTGATAACGTTTGGTCAGTTAAGCAATGCCCTTCACCGAGCAGCATTAAATTAGCCGTTGCCAACTCATCCGAATTGATGGTTTTGAGCGTAGCGTGAACGTCGTCTTGTGGAAAAACGGCAAAAAAATCTTCGCTCCAAAACTCAAAACTATGAAGCCCGTCTACCGCATAAGGCAGCGCAATAATTGCCGTATCAATATGACCATAGCGTACTTGTTCGAGCAAGCGTTCCGTTTGTTGCTCAACGATGGTCATGCGAAATTCTGGATAATGTTGTCTAAGCGCAGGTAGCACTTTGGGTAATAAATAAGGCGCAATCGTTGGAATAATCCCGACCGTCATTGGATAAGCAAGCGGTAACTGATGGCTATGGGCACGAGTCGTTAAATCATTAATTTCAGAAAATACCCGCTGTGCGCGTACTAGAATATCTTCGCCAATCGGAGTGATAAGCACTTGCTTATTATTACGCTCAAAAATCTGCGTATCTAATTGCTTTTCTAACTCAGCGATACCCAAACTAAGCGCCGATTGCGAGATATTACAGTCTTCAGCAGCGCGTTTAAAATGGCGATGTTTAGCGACCGCTAAGGCAAATTCAAGTTGACGTAAGGTAATCATAAGGGCTCTTTTTTATTAGGGTTTTAACAAACTTATCAGCAGTAAATGAGCGTGTTAAAAGTGATTTATATTTGGCTGATATAGACAATCAGTCTCGTTGTATGATGAGAAATACTGGTTAGAACAGTTTAACAAGTTTGATAAAACAAAACATCATATTAAAAACTTTTAACTGGATTAGCCATAGAATTCACGTATAGTTTGTCAGGTAAGTTATTTAGTCAGCGAACTTTCATATAAATGGTTCGAATGATTAAATAAATGAAGACCATTAACCAACAATAAAGGAGCCTCTCATGGCGTCTATTATCAATCAAGAAATCCCAGAATTTTCAGCACAAGCATTTGTTAACGGTGAATTTAAAACCATCACTTCTGACGACGTAAAAGGTAATTGGGCAATCTTCCTATTTTACCCAGCTGATTTTACCTTTGTTTGCCCAACTGAGTTAGAGGACATGGCAGCTCACTATGACGAGCTAAAAGGTCTGGGCGTAGAAGTATACTCAGTATCAACCGACACTCATTTCACCCATAAAGCATGGCATGACTCTTCAGACGCCATTGGTAAAGTACAATACCCAATGATTGGCGATCCGACTGGTCGTATCACTCGCGGCTTTAACGTGATGATTGAAGAAGCAGGCTTGGCTGAGCGCGGCACGTTCTTAGTTGATCCAGATGGCTTTATCCAAGTGGCTGAAATTCATGCAGGCGGCATTGGTCGTAGCGCAAAAGACATGCTGCGTAAAGTTAAAGCGGCACAATATGTGCGCGAAAATGACGGCGAAGTGTGTCCAGCAGCATGGGAAGCGGGTCAAGCAACGTTAAAACCAAGTCTTGATTTGGTTGGTAAAATCTAAGCGGTTACTATTGTAGTAACGGTTAAATGATTGAAAGATAGTTTTAAAAAAAAGACCCCGTCAGTATTGGTTGATGGGGTCTTTTTATGGGCGTGTTATTAGCATTTTAGTAATACTAGTAACGCCTTTATCATTATTATTTGGAATGATTATTGGAAGTGCTCTTACGCACTGCTTTTCATTTTATTGTTATCGATGGTTCTATAAATCTCGTCTTTAAGTTGCAGTTTACGCCGCTTCATTTGTTCAATTTCTTCATCACGACTGGCGTGTTGAATCAAATCTTTTTCCAGCTGATTGATGCGCTGATCGAGCTGAGTATGCTCATCAAAAATAATGGCAAAGTGGCTGTCTTGCACCTTAAGCTCGGCAATAATATCTTTGTTATCTTGAAAAGTATCAGTCTTTCTCATGTGGTCATCCTTGTCATTAAAAAAAGGGTAATTAGACACAAAGGGTGGATGGCGCAGTTCGCCGTTATCCTAACCCTCATACTTGGAAAAAGTGGTTTGGGTCTGCAATACTAATGGCTGTTTAACGATACGGATTACAACAAGTATTGCTTTTAGCGGGGTAAGTGAGCGTATTTGTATAAGCTACAAATGCTCATTAGCCTCTCTTGAGTGTAGCGAAATAAAACGACTTGCGCCATATCTATACGAAACAATGCTTATTACTAATTGCTTATGTATTTATAAAATAATTATTTAGCTGTATATTGATTTGTTTTATAAAACATAGGCTTTGACTATCTGTGCTTGCCGAAATGGTGGTAAGCCTTGATAATAGACCTATTGCAGCAAGGCAGGTACTGATAATTGCCGTTAAAATTACTAATCTTATCAATATTTTTAGTAAATCTGCGTTACATATTTAATAATAATGAGGAACAATTATGATAGACCAAAGCTTATTAGATGCTGTTAAAAGTTATAGCGAGAACATGACCCGTCCCATTAGTTTTGTATTGGGCAGTGGTGAACATGCTAAACGTGCTGAGCTGATTGACTTCTTAACTAAAATCGCTGGTACAACGGATAAAATTCAATTTAATGCTCAAGACGATGCCTTTATTGATAGCAGTTTGCCAAGTCCAATTAGCTTTGCAGTTCGTAGTCATATCGATGGTACGCTAACAGATACGGGTATTGTCTTTAGTGGTATTCCGGGCGGGCATGAATTTACCTCGCTTATTCTAGCTATTTTGCAGGCAGGTGGTCATACACTAAAGCTCGATGAGGGTATTCAAAAGCTTATCAAACGTATCAATAAGCCGCTACAGTTTCAAACCTTTGTGTCACTGTCCTGCCACAGTTGCCCAGATGTGGTGCAAGCTTTGAATCAGTTTGCACTATTAAATGATGGCATTAGCAACGAGATGATTGATGGGGCATTATTCCAAGAGCTAGTCGATGCCAATAATATCCAAGGCGTACCTGCGGTATTCTTAAACGGTAAGCCCTTTGCCAATGGTTTGATTGATACGGGTAAATTGATTGATAAGTTGCAAGAGCAATTCCCAGATTTATTAAGTGAAAGTAGCACTGACGATGCGGAGCAGTTAGAGCAGCAAGATGTGACGATTATTGGTGCTGGTCCTGCTGGGGTTGCCGCTGCGATTTATACTGCACGTAAAGGCTTAAAAGTCACCATGGTGGCGGATCGTATCGGCGGTCAGGTGAAAGACACGCAAGATATCGAGAACCTTATCTCGATTCCGTTAACCACGGGCACGACGTTATCGAATAATTTTGTCACGCACTTACAAGCGTATGACATCACGCTAAAACAGAGTGTCAGCGTAAAAGAAATTAGCGAAACTGAAGACGAGAACTATCGTATTCAGCTAAATACGGGCGAAACGTTTACCACGCGCAGTATTATCTTAGCGACTGGCGCACAGTGGCGTAAACTGAATGTACCGGGCGAAGAAGAAAACATCGGTAAAGGTGTGGCGTATTGTCCACATTGCGATGGTCCATTCTTTAAAGGTAAAGATGTATCGGTGATTGGCGGTGGTAACTCAGGTATTGAAGCCGCGCTAGATTTGGCAGGTATCGTGAAGCACGTGACGGTATTTGAGTTTGCTGACACTCTAAAAGCTGACCAAGTATTGATTAATAAAGCAAAAGAAAAAGCCAATATTGAAATTATCACGGGCGCGGCAACCAAAGAGATTAAAGCCACTGACGGTAAAGTGACCTCTATCGTCTACGAAGAGCGCAGTTCAGGCGAGATAAAAGAGCTTGATTTAGCGGCTATCTTTGTGCAAATTGGCTTAGTACCTAATAGCGAATTTGTTAAAGGCTTTGTTGATTTAAATCGCTTTGGTGAGATTGAAATTGATGAGCGCTGCCGCACAGACCGCAAAGGTATTTTTGCTTGTGGTGACGTGACGACCGTACCGTTTAAGCAAATTAATATTGCGATGGGTGAGGGTAGTAAAGCGGCATTGTCAGCGTTTGAGTATTTGGTGATGCAGTAGTATTATTAAGTAAGCAAAGTTAGGTTTTATAAGAGCAAACAAAAACCCCGATATTTAGTTATCGGGGTTTTTTAGTATCTAGCAACTTCAATGACTTAATCATCCAACAAATCCATACGCTTTGCCGCTTCATAAATACCTGTTGAGCGATTGCCCGTACGACAGAAAATTAATACGGGCTGCTCAGCTTGATTAAAAAAGTCAGCAAATTCTTCTACATGATTTTGATTCAGCTCATTACCAGCAAAGGACACTTCTTTATATGCCAATCCTGCTTTTTCAGCAGCAGCAGCAAGCTCAGCACTGGTCGGCTGATTGGGCTCTTCACCATCAGGACGGTTATTAATAATTGTTTTAAAGCCATTTTCGGCAATCATTGGTATTTGATCAGGCGTAATTTGTCCGGTAATACTAACTTCATGGCTCATGAGTATTCCTTTTTTAAAATGATTTAAGTTATTTAAGCGTTATAAATGGATGAATAAGGTTTATAGCAAACCTTGCATCAGTGCGCTTTGGTACAGTAATTTAGCACGTGCGCCTGTACCGCAAAACATCAGTATCGGTTTGGGTACAGCATGGTAAAAAGCGGCAAATTGCTCAACGGTAACCAGACTCAAACGCTCATCATCGAATGGTAAGTGGTGATAAGTTAGGTTTGCTTCTTTAGTAGCAACCGCTAAATCAGTGCTACTCGGCTGAGTGTCAACTTCGTTATCCGGACGTATATTAATCACGGAGCGATAGCCAAGCTCAGCAAGCTTAGAGCACTGTATGGGATAAATTTGCTTATAAATGGTTAGATTATCAGTCATAAATAATGTCTGTGTCTTTCGTAAGAGAACTTAAAAGGATACGTTGTACGATCATAGTCTAGAGACTTATTTAGTGGCGCATAGGTATCAGTAGCGCTATTGAGCACAACAACAACCTATCATAACGGTATTTTGTGGCAGACGGCAAGCACTGCTAGTTATTTATAAAAAAGCTTATTAGTAGTCATGCATTTCCTACCTGTCTTTCAACGCCTCAACGGCATCCATATTGCTTAAATACACCTCTCCGCTCAGTTCAGTAATTAGGGGCGTATCACCGATTACATCCATGATAGGTCCTTTAATAAAGCTAAAATGTAGCCTTTTTTGTTGTGCGAGCAGTTCTTTATTTAAGCTGATGAGCATCTCTTGCGCGGTCAAATCAATATGGTTCACCGCTGCCATGATAAAGATAATCTCACGCGCGTCTGGATACTGCTTTGTTGCATCAATCACACGGCGATGCACTGATTCACTATTACCAAAAAATAGGCTCTCATCAATACGTAACATCAATAAATTATGATAAGTGATGACATCGTGGCGGTTGATGTTACGGAAATGTTCTGTACCGGCAAGTTGTCCAACAATGGCAACATGCGGCTGACTGGACTGCCAAATTAAGCTAGCAAAGGACACCATTAAACCTATCACCAATCCAGTATTCAATCCAAACACCAATACGCCAACAAAGGCTGCCATAAAACTGGCGGCATCTAAGCGGTCGCGCTGCCATGCTGATTTTAAGGTCGCAATATCAATCAGCCCAATGATAGCAGCCATAATAGTCGCACCCAAAATGGCATAGGGTAGCGGTGAAAGGATGTCACCAAAGGCAATTAAGGCAATCACCATCACCAGTACGGTCACGAGACTGGCAAGTGGCGTTTTTGCCCCTGAATCGACATTGATGGCAGTACGTGAAAAGCCACCGGCAATCGGAAAACTTTGGAACACGCCACCGGTAAGATTGGCAAGCCCAAGCCCTTTTAGCTCACGATTGGCATCGAAAGTTTCACTGCGCAGACGCGCATAGGTACTGGCAACGGAGCTACTCGATACAAAAGCAATTAGTGCCATCAATCCTGCCGTGGGTAATAAGTTTAGCGCTTCACGAAAGTCTGGCAAATACGGTAACGTGAACGTCGGCAATCCTTGCGGAATAGTGCCGATAGTCGCCACCCCTTTGGTTGTCCAATGCAAGCTCATACTCAAAAAGATAGCAATACCAAGAAGTATAAGTGGAAATAATCGTTCCGCCCATTTGGCATGAGAGGAGGATAGCCACGACTGCCATACCCATTGCTTACCGTAGCGGTTCAGCACCATCAGCGTAAAGGCGACCACGCCAATGGCTAAAGTTAAGGGATGCAGTTGACTGACATATCTAACCATACTAGATAAATAACCCAGCAAGCCATTACCAGCTATCGGTATGCTCGTTAGGTACTTTAACTGACTGATAAAAATAAGTACCGCTGCACCGCTGACAAAGCCTGCCGATACCCCGCGACTGATGAACTGCATAATCCAACCCAGTTTCAGCTGTCCAGCAACCCACAATAGCGCACCGACCATGAGCGCCAGTAGCCCTGCCATTAATACATATTGCTCAACGTCCTTATCGGCATAAGGATGCAACGCGCTCGCGGTCATAATTGCCGTTACCGCCGCCGGTCCAACCGCTTGCACATTACTAGACCCTATCCATGCATAGACCATCACCGGCACAATCGCGGCATACAGTCCGTACACAGGCGGCAATCCTGCTAGCACAGCATAGCCTAAGCTTTGCGGAATGACCAATATACCTACCACCAACCCTGCGACCACATCAGTGGGCAGCATTGCAAGTTGATAGTGACGCAGCCAAGCAGGAATCAGACGAGCAGCAATAGCAGACATATTAAATTATCATCACCTCAATTTATCATTACATTAAAAGAAATTGCTCATTGACTATGACTGCTCATTACTATTTTGTTTTGGCACAAAAGCGCTCATACAACAGCTGCAATACTGCCAAGGCATCGTCACTGGCGATACGATAATAAATTTGCTTACCTTCACGGCGAGTGGAGACCAGTTGATCTTTACGCAAGATACCCAACTGCTGCGATAGGCTAGGCTGTCCAACACCGACCAAGCTTTCCAGTTCACCGACGCAGTACTCACCTTGAGTCAGTTGACACAGTAATAATAAGCGGTCAGGATGAGATAATGACTTTAATAATTGGCTGGCTTGCATCGAAGCTTGTTGCATTTGCGCGGCAAGGTCATTGGGCACAAAACCAGTGGTTGCGACATCATTGATATCTAAATCTTGATTTGTAGCCGTCAGAGCCAAATCCTTATAGGAGACAGCGTCAAATAGTACAGGGGTTTTGGGTTTATTAATTACAGTCATTTTAGTATCCAACTTAATAGTCAACAGTGACAATAGATCAGCTGTTTTCTCATAAAAATATTTAAAATTATAAAATACTTTACGTGTCTAAAAGGTAATGAATTATCAATAATATGACTTATTATATCAGATTATCGTCATTTACATTATATAAATTGATAAAGTGTTTAGGTGTTGCTATATTAATAACGACAGCTTAATCGTAAACGTTAAAACCTATTAAAATAAAACTCAATATAAGTATAAATAGCGAGGTAACCATGCAAGTTCATTCCTTCTTACATAGCGACACCGAGACATATACTCATGTCTTAGCGGATATTCAACAGAATGTGTGCGCTGTTATTGATCCAGTATTGGACTTTGATGCCAAGTCAGGGCGTACTGGCACGACGGGTATTGATGAGGTGATTGACTTCGTACAGAGCCAAGATTGGCAGTTGGTTTATATTATCGAAACTCATGCCCATGCTGATCATCTCTCAGGTGCTATTCATTTAAAAGAGACACTAGGCGGACAGTTGGTGATGGGTCGATATATCACTGACGTACAAAAAATATTTAAGCAAATTTATAATTTAGATACCCGCTTTCGTACCGATGCCAGCCAATTCGATATTCTAACCGATGCAGGCGATACGTTAGCGCTTGGTGACATTACTATCACTGCCATGCACGTACCTGGACATACACCTGCTGATATGGCGTATGTCGCTACCGATGATGAAAAAACAGTGGTCTTCGTTGGTGATACGATATTTGCGCCTGATGTCGGCACAGCACGTTGCGACTTCCCTGGTGGTGACGCTAAGACATTATATCAATCGATTAAAAAACTATTGGCACTGGCTGATGATACAGTGATGTATCTGTGTCACGATTATCCTAGCAAAGGTCGTAGACACTGCCCAACGACCACGGTTGCCGCACAAAAACAAAATAACATCCATGTTAAAGACGGCATTAATGAAGCGGAATTTGTACAGATGCGTGAGCGCCGTGATGCGACATTAGCGATGCCGCGCCTGATTATTCCTTCAGTGCAAGTGAATATTGACGCCGGACATTTGCCTGAACCTGAAACTAATGGAACGCGTTATCTAAAAGTACCTATTAACGTATTTGGTCAGTAAATCGTAACTATAACTATGAGTACTATTAGCATTAGCCAGTATTAAGTAACGATAAAACGCCTAAAAACTTATCGTATTCATAATAAAGCCAGTCTATGCCATGATGCCACGACTGGATTGTTTCCATAAGCTTTGTTTTTTTACAACTTATAAGGAGTCAGTCATGAAAATCAATGTCGGTAGAAATGAAAGAATGCTGCGAGTTATTGCTGGACTCATTATTATTGGTGTTGGCGTTTATTATCAGAGCTGGTGGGGCGTGATTGGTATAGTGCCTTTATTAACCGGACTATTCCGCTTTTGCCCGCTGTATTCGATGCTAGGTATCAGTACTCGTGGACGATAAATGCTATTACTTATAAACTCTATGAATTATAAATACCGTTACTCATAGTAGAAGTTCTGCAAAATTGATACTATCAGGATATATAAGTTAAAAAATATAAGTCAGAATAGGAGTCGTATTATGAGTGAAGAAAATTGCCATGTGATATGTCCGCATTGCCAAGCTACCAACCGTATGCCTGTTGCCAAGCTCAATGCAGTACCAAAGTGTGGTAAATGTGGTAAGCCTTTACTAACGGGTAGTCCAAATGAGCTAACGGGACAAACCGTTAATAAGGTCATTCAGAAAAATGATGTGCTGACTGTTGTAGATTTTTGGGCAAGTTGGTGTCAGCCTTGTCTAATGATGGCACCAGAGTTTAAGACAGCAGCAAGCCAGCTACCGCAAGTGGTCTTTGCGAAGTTGCAAACCGATAAGTATGAGCAAGGCGCTGCGCCCTATAATATCCGCAGCTTACCAACGATGGTTGCATTTAGGCATGGTAAGGAAGTGGCGCGACAGTCAGGCGCATTAACTGCCCATCAAATCGTGCAGTGGGTTAAAAGTTTGCAACCATAATAAGGCACTTAACATCATCTCTTCAGACCAAAAAAGCCAATATCTTTAGTATTGGCTTTTTTATTTTTCAGAAAAACACAGTAATAAGTGTTTTATTCAACTGCTTATCTGGCTCTACTCACCATAAATCTTAATACCATTCGCAAAGCCACAGCGCTGAATGCGCGCCGATTGGATAATGGCATCACGTTCGCCATAAAGCCTTGATAATTTGGCATCACGTGCTTGGGTATTGCCGCTTTTGCCAACGCCAAAGCTGATGTTTGGAGAGATGCCCCAACGCCCTGCGGACACGCCAACGCCCACGCCTGAGGTGGATAAGGTTGATTGTTCTTTGCGAGTGGCATCAACGTAACGATTGACGCGCACATATTCTTGGTTGAGCGCTTGGCAGTCATAACTTTGATACGTATTTGGTGGTACATATTGCGGAGTAATATTGCCAGTAGAGGCACAGCCAGTCAGACCAAAAATGCCGGCTGTCGCCAATAATGTCGCTGCAGTAAGAGTTTTCATAGTGGTTCCATAAGGCTTAGATATTGTATGTTAGCACTTTGTATTTTAAGGGGTTGTACTCACTTAAGATAGTAAGATAAATGTAAGCTTAATCTAGCACACGCATTAAAAACCAATCTTAAAATAAATTGTCAGGCTTTACATACGCTAACGTCACAATTCCCACATAAGCAATCGTAGCGATGAAAATACCGGCTTTACTTTGGATAGGGGTAGCACGCGGATTAAAGGCTTTCATGCTAGCGCTAATAGCGGCAATAAATAACACCATTTTTGCAATGACCCATTGTACAGGTGCATTCGCATTCAATAGCTGTAAAAGCATCCACGCGCCCGATAATAATACCAAGGCATAGACAATATGATTGGCAATTTTAACCATGCGCGGTGCACGATTGTTAGCACTCAACAGCAAATAACTTTGGTATAAAAATAGGGCGATGACCAATGCTGCCATCAACATATGTAAATGTTTCATTAAACGTGATTTCCTTTACTGTTACAGCGCTCAAGCTTGAATAGGGGATGAGTAATATAAACGATAATTAGCTTGCGTTTTGACCGGCACAGTTTGGGCTGTCAGGGCTTTGACCTTGCCACTCATCGGGCGTATAAGCGTGAATAGCAAGCGCGTGCACATTGCCGCCTTTGGAAGTCAATAAATCCGCTACCAAATCATAAACCAATTGATGGCGCGCTACTAAACGCTTTCCAGTAAAGTCGTTGCTCACAATAGTGAGCTTAAAATGGCTCTCTTTACCCTCAAAATAACCGGCATGGCTGATAGACTCATTAATCAAGGTCATATGCTCGGGCTGTAAGACTTGTAATGCTTGTTGAAGGGCTTTAGCAGTCGGAGCAGAATCAGAAAGAGTCGTGGCGTTAGTAGCAGATGAGGTGCTCATGGCGTTCCTTTATCAAGTGATGGCTAGCAATGATTGAATAAGTTAACCGTTGATTATAGCAGACGCTGATAGGTGTGCCGTATGCTTAAGCGAGAAGCATAAAAAAGCAGAGCACCAATATTGCGCTCTGCTTTTTTTAAATGTTAATCCGTATCTTAATCCGCTATCAAAAATACTTAACGGCGTGCCTTTTGATAAAGTGGCGTCACTTTAGGCATTAAGGATTGTAGCTGCGCAATGCGGTTGCTGCTCGTTGGGTGAGTGCTTAAGAATTGTGGTGGCTCGCCTTGGCTAGCACGTTGCATTTTTTGCCACAAGGTCACTGCTGCTTGTGGGTTGTAGCCCGCACGTGCCATTAGTTCTAGACCTATTTGATCGGCTTCGCTTTCCTGTGTACGACTGTGTGGCAGACTCAAGCCATAGTCACCCGCTAAATTCGCCAACTGTGCTTGACCTTGCGATAAACCAAATACGCTAGCAGCAACGCCAATACCAGTTTGGGTTGCGTATTCACGTGACAGACGTTCGCGTGAGTGTTCACGCAGCGCATGCGCCATTTCATGCCCCATAATCGCTGCAATTTCATCATCAGTTAGCGTTAAACGATCAATAATGCCACTGTAGAACATCACCTTACCACCGGGCATCACAAAAGCATTCAGCTCATTGGACTTGATAGTATGCACTTCCCAGTTCCATTTCGCGGCATCAGGACGATAGATGCCCACTTGACCAACCAAACGATTAGCAATCCCTTTTAGGCGGTTCAATTGGGCGGCATTGGTATCTAGTACGCCTTTAGCACGTGCTTCTTTAATACTTTTATTATAGCTCTCAGCAGAAAGCTGAAGTACTTGTTCGCTTGACACGAGTAGCAACTGCTGACGGTTAACACCAACCGCGCCAGTACTGGTCGTGCTCGTGCAACCGGTTAGCGTAAGTATTGATAATGATGCCGCCATCACTGTGGTGGTCAGTATTTTTTTCATAATAAACATCCTCGCTGTAAAATATAAAGTTGAACAAAATAGGGAAAATCCAGACTCAAGTGAGAGTATTGCTAATAATAAAAGTATTGAGCCATCCAATGGTCAAATAAAGAAAACTATCTTAATTTGAAGTCCATCTACATTTAAGGATTATTCAAAACCAAAGGCTATTCAAATCTGTTGCGCTAACATCAAGCATGGCAGAATTTAGAGAAATCCGTCAAGCTTATATAGGCGCAAAAACGAATAAAAGTACTGATTAAAAGGCAGGGCTAGAATTGTCATCAGTATAATAACGATAAGTAGATAAAACCAGTGCAGCAAAAGTAACAATATAACGCGCCATTGTAAGTAAACTTGTTGCGTGTCGGAGATACGTAACCGTAAGTAACCCAATGCTTTCTCCTCTTAATCTAACCCTAGGTTGAACCCTTAAAATGGCAGCGTCTAAATTTCTTATGTCTAAAGTCTTATAAGGTATTATCTATAACAACACGGTGTTATCTATGACAAACTATGACAACGTTTTTTTATTTAAAATTATCTGCCAATCAGTAAGCATAAAATTATTTATTAAAACAATAAGATAGCTTAAATTTGTGCTATTTATAGATAGAAATGCTTTATTTTTTTAAATAAAACAAAGAAAGCTGTTGACACACAACGAATATCTGATAGAATAGCCAGCCTATCGAGACGTAGCTGTTAGCAATAACACTATAGCTAGATACTAAGCGGGAATAGCTCAGTGGTAGAGCATAACCTTGCCAAGGTTGGGGTCGAGAGTTCGAATCTCTTTTCCCGCTCCAAATATGGCTTGTAAAAGCACTAAAGTCTCACTTCTTATGATAAGAAGTGAGACTTTTTTTATGCCTAAAATTTGAGTTAACCATCAGTTAGCAGTATATGTAGCTCATAACAATACCTATAACCGTTTAATAGTCGGTCAAATATAAATCATTACAAAAAGTGTGTGAACTTAGAACATTAAGTTAAGGGTTTCCGAGCATAATTCACTTTAGATAGGATTGCGTCTGATATTTTAGATGCTAAATCTAAAATATTTCTTAATAACGTGCCTTTAATTATCCTATAAAAAATAAGAAATATCCTAAGGAATCATCATGCAAGAATTTACTCATAAAACATTTAACGAACTATTTGATTTGTCAGGTAAAGTTGCGATAGTCACCGGTGGCGCTAACGGTATTGGTAAGGCAACCGCGCTGCGTTTGGCAGAAGCGGGTGCTAACATTGCCATTGCAGATTTAAAACTTGAAGATGCACAAGCAGCGGTAAAAGATATTGAGGCGCTTGGGGTAAAAGCGCTTGCCGTAGAGTGTAATATTTTAAAAGATGATGACTTGGTTGCTATGGTCGATAAAGTGGTCGCTGAATTTGGTACCATTAATATTCTGATTAATAACGCGGGTGGCGGTGGCGGTGGTCGTGAAAACCCAACTACGGCATCGGTTGATGATATTCGACGTGATTTTGAATTAAACGTTTTTAGTGGCTGGCGCTTAAGCCAGTTGTGCGCGCCACATATGAAAGATTCAGGGTATGGCTCGATTGTATTCACGACTTCGATGTCGAGTATCAATAAAAGCCCGAATATGAGTGGCTATGCAGGCTCAAAAGCAGCTGTTAATCATATGGTGGCAAACTTAGCGCATGATTTTGGTCCTGAAGTGCGCGTTAATGCGGTTGGTCCTGGTGCCACACGTACGGATGCTTTGAAAACCGTACTAACACCAGAGATTGAAAAGAAAATGCTCGCAAATACGCCTATTAAGCGTTTGGGTGAGGCTGATGATATCGCTGGTGCTATGTTGTATTTTGCGGCACCGATATCGACTTGGGTCAGTGGTCAAACCATATTCGTGAATGGTGGCGGTGTACAAACCTTAGATTAATGAATAACAGCTTAATAAATAACGTGCTTGATAAATAACTAAGCTAAAGTTAATTTGATCAGTTGAAAGTATTTTAAGTATTCTAAACTCTAAAAAAGCGCGTCCTTATTGAAAAGGGCGCGCTTTTTTTATGTCTTTTCCTGAATTATGAGTAGCTAATGACCCGTTAATCAAAGCAAATGAAGGCGGCTTGATTGCAGAAAGTCTGCTTACCATTCTTAAATCCTGCTAATGCCTGTGCAGTGGTTCGAATGGCTTCCACGGCATCTTTAGCTTCTAATACCACTAAACTAGCTGTGGCACCAATTTCTATTTCAATGTGGTGCGACAATAATTTAGCAGGGTTTTTACTAATCATGGCAAAAACATCGGCTATTTCAGTGTCTTTTGCCAATTGAGCAAGGTTGGCATACATAGTTGCCATTCTGATAAGTGAGGCGTCACCATAAGGCGTAAAGGCATTCAAAATGTTATTACTGGCAATGGTGGTATTAATACCCATTTCCGACAATTCATTAGCGTTTACCATACCTCGGGGTATCAAGGCATCATAATCACGCCCATTCAAAAAAATATCAGTGGCTGGGAGCACGGTTAAGGTAATATTGGCGAATTTTAATAATGCTGCCATTTCAAAGCGCTGCGCTTTATCCATAGCAGAAAGTTTGGTGACATGACCGATAGACACGCGACCTTGATAATTGCGTTTGATGGTTTCTTCCACTAATTTTGGAATGCTTGAGTCTTCATGGTCTAAATCAAAATCCAGATGAAAATCAACATTAACGTTAAATTGCTGCGCTAAGTCAAATATCATGTCGATATGCTGATGCGGATTGTCATCTTTATAAGGGCAGCCACCGACCAAATCTGCGCCTTGCGATAGCGCCTGCTGTAGTAGTGCGTAGGTTTCTGGTGAATCAGTCAAGCCATCTTGAGCAAAGGCGCAAATTTCGATATCAATGGCAAACGCATATTTTCCCCGTACCTTTTTTATCGCCTCAAAGCTGCGTAATTGGGTTTTCTCATCGGTTTCAACGAATGTACGCAGCCCGACCGTGCCTTTTTTAATTGCCATTTCTATCACTCTTGAGGCGCGCGTGAACACATCTATTTCGGTAAAGGCTTCTTTCGCTTTACCAGTTTCATTCACAGCTTCTTCTAAATCGCCGTCCTCTACGCTACAGCGGTCTAAGATGCAGGCTTTATCAAGATGGATATGACTTTCATAAAAGCCACTACACACAAAGTTGCCTTGAGCGTCATAAACTGTTTTGGTGGGAGCGGTGTCAAGGTCATGGTTTTCAACTTCGTCGATACTTTTAATAACGCCGTCTTTGATACTGAGATTTACCAAGTGTTTACGGTTAGATAATTGAGCATTTTTTATTATCAAATCCATCATTATTTTTTATTCCATTGTTGTGATTGTTATCGTAATTTCATTAGTTGTCATTCGATTTTTTATTAGGCAGTAAACTATTAGCAACCCACGCTGGACCAATCAATAAAAACTGTAAATCCTCAAAGAAAGAGGGCTTTTTACCTTCGATTTTATGTCCTACGAATTGCCCAATCCAAGCTATGACAAAGATACTTGCCCACACTTTAAAGCCCCAAGGTAACAGGGTCATGACTGCCAGACAAATCAGAATAAATAATCCCATCCCTAGAAATAATGGCGTGGATAACTGCATATAAAATAGCAGCACTAAAGCGCTAAGCACTAAGGTGAAACAAACGGATAATGACATGCCCATACCTAAAATGCTAACAAAGATAGCAGGCACACACAGCCAATGGATTTTTTTATTGATTAAGTTTTGGTGACTGACGGCATATTCAGAAAGCCATTGCTCCAATGACCGCTTTGATACTCGGTGTTGATGGATACGAAACATACCAACATCCTTTTTAGTGATAAGTCGTTAATCATTAATAGTTATTAAGAATTACCATGAGTTATAGCATTGTTTAAAGCACCTTGTCACTTTATCACTCAATTTTTTTGGAGCTAATTGTCACCTTAACTTATTGTTTTAGCAGTTTTTATTTTGAGTGCATCTTGTTCGCTACGATGCCATTCATAAAGTCCAATAAATGAATTAATCTGATAAATCATGGTTTGAATCGCAAAGATATAGTTGCCAGACATGAGGTTGACCACCAACCAAACGAAGTTCGACATAATCCATAACCACCAGTTAAAGGAATAGCGCAAAATCATTGCGGCTTGGGCGGTAATGGACAGTACAAAGGCGATGACGTTAATCCAAAAGAAAGAGATAAATCCTAAAAACAGGCTGTTATCGTCTTCGATAACCATAAAGCCATAACTAGCAAGGATTCTATTTACTGTGGGAAAAAGTGCCAAACCGATGACGATAAAGGTGGCGGTAATGAGCCAAATCCATTTGTTCGCCGATTTGGGCACCATGTCACCATCAGGATCGGTATGCTTCGACCAATAAAAAATACCGTAAACATGAGTAAAAAAGTTAAAAAGCGGTGCCAGCATTAAGCCAACGGAACCGGCAGTCCCTTGAACCACCACTTCACCTGCCGTTGCTGCCATACCAAAACCATTGCCTAATACGTTTTTTCGAAAAGACAGCGATACCACGCACACTAAACCAATAAATGAGACGCCTAAATAAAATATATCTAAGGTGGTATGCTCAGTGGTCAGCCAAAATCCAGCTGATAACGCAGCAACGCCACAAATGAACCAAATGACAATCCATTGTATTGCCCATTTTCCGGTGATATTGTCCAAGAGTTGAATGCGCATAAATTTATTATCCTTTTATTTATTATAATTTTTTATTGTGTTTTTAGTTTTTTACCATAAATATGCTGATCGATGAAGGTTAGGGCTTGTTGATAACGCGCATCGTAATCTGGCTTGTCAATCACATGAGGCTGGATATCATGACGGAAAAAAATATCTAACAGTCGCTGCTCAAAACGTCCACGCGCTTCAGGATTACCTAATGAGCGCATTCCATCCGCGACCCAAGGCGTATTGTTATCAAGCATAATCGTATGGTCTAGACGAAATTCATCAATGCACGAGCTCACAAATGGACTGGTGCGTCCTTCATATTCTTCACAAAACGCTTGCGTGGTTACAAAGTCGGTATCAATAATCGTTACTGGTGCGGTCGCTACTGCGGTCGCCTCACGTATCGCTTGCGCATGATTAAGCGCAATAGGTGCATAATCGCTGTATTGCAGTCCAATCTCCTTACCGCCTAAATCCGTTCCCACATATAAACGTCCCATTTCCAACACAAAACTAGCGCCATAATAATTAGCAAGTTTATGTACCAATGTTGTCTTACCGGAACTCTCACCGCCGACGATGGCAACTGTTTTAGTATAGTCGCGACGCGCTTGCGGATGAATCGCTGACCAATGTGCAACGGGGTCGAGAGCGATAGCATAGGAGTTAAAATCTGGCTGTAGCGGGGTGGTAACGATGGGCATTAATAACAGCGCTTGCGTGTTACTTTGTGCCAACGGATGATTGTCCGCGATAAATAATACCGTGTCTTTGGATAAACTTAATGCCTCGGTTAAGCGCTGCAATTTTGCGTTGGTAGCGGCAATATCGATAGTAATATCACTAAAATCCTCATGTAGCGGTAGTGCGATTTCATCAGTGGTATGAATATGAATAAAAGGCAGCTCAGCACAAGCCATTTGTAGCCAACGCGCCTTATCTTGTAAAGTGATATCAAAATCAGGATGGGGCGAAGGATGCGTTGTGATAACGATATGTAAGCTTTTTGCTTGTCCCGCTGCCGCTAAAATACTGCGCATCTGTCCTAAATGTAGTGGTTCAAAATGACCAATCATCATACCCGTATCGTACATAGTAACCCTTATATTATTTTAAATTGACTTGGCGTTTATTGTTAAGCCTATGGACAGCATGGTATAAAGGTTTGCGCGATGATACAGGTAGGTTATTGTAAATAGCCGCGCTATTATGATGAGTAGATGTAAAGAGCGATGAGACAAGTGCTGCGATATTGATGCGAAAAATAAAAAAAGCAGTAGTTAAAAGCGTTAAGTTAATGATAATAAAAATTAATAATATTAACAGCCTATGTTAAAGTCATCGCATTAGTGCTATGGTTAATTGCTTAGCAATCTACCAGCACAATTAAGGTAATAAGCAAGCAATAAGACTGTTTTCGAAACATTTTGAAATAACTATTTAAAATCAGTAGGTTACAAGCTAATAATGACAGGGAAAAGCAAGCTTATGTAGCATAAAGTCACAAACTACACCTACATAATCAACAGTCAAAACGCTAATGCTTGCTATACTTATTTCTAAGCTAAACAACATCGAAAACAACTAAAAAATAGCTCAAACCTGAAGTAGATGACTATAAAAACTACTAAAGAGAGGTATAAAATTGGCTACATTAGCAAAGTTACATCGCTCACAGAATAATCGTATGATTGCAGGTGTGATGGGTGGTATTGCAGAGTATGTAGGATGGTCACCGATGTGGGTGCGACTATTATTTGTGATAATTTCCTCATTGAGCGCAGCAGTACCCGGTATCTTAATCTATATTGTATTATGGATTATCATGCCAAATGCATCTACTCAGTCATATAATTAAAGCAAATCAATGATAGTTTATAAAATAATAAGTAAGCAGCGTTAAAAATAATTGCCCATAAAAAACAAAAGCCTGTCAAAACAGGATACCGGTAATATACTTTTCCTCCTACCCAGATGTTCACTCATCTGGGTATTTTTTTTGTTATATACCGTTAGTTGAGAATCTAGCTTTCTTCGTTGTTAAGATTTCTCCGCTATTTGTAGGGATTAACATAAATTTAATGATGGTAAATATGGATAAAATAGCCGTTTTTTAGTAAGGTAAGCAGGTTAATATCGTTGCAGACCAACAGACTGTACAAATTTAAGTATTAACCTTGATAACCTTTAGTCAAATACTCCTCATTCCACAGTGATTTTCCTATGAATTCCCAAGCGATGACTTTCCAAGATTTGATTTTAACCTTACAAAATTATTGGGCGGATAAGGGTTGCGTGATATTGCAACCTTACGATATGGAAGTGGGCGCTGGTACCTTTCATACCGCCACTTTCTTACGCTCGCTAGGACCGGAACGCTGGAACGCTGCTTATGTGCAGCCGTCACGTCGCCCAACTGACGGGCGCTATGGTGACAATCCAAATCGCTTGCAGCATTATTATCAGTTCCAAGTGGTGCTCAAACCCAATCCACCCAATATTCAAGAGTTGTATTTAGGCTCATTGAAAGCCATTGGGATTGATCCGTTGGTGCATGATATTCGTTTTGTTGAAGACAACTGGGAGTCGCCAACGCTTGGCGCGTGGGGATTGGGTTGGGAGATTTGGCTAAACGGTATGGAAGTCACGCAGTTTACCTATTTCCAGCAAGTGGGCGGTATTGAGTGTTTTCCGGTCACAGGCGAGATTACTTACGGTCTTGAGCGTCTAGCGATGTATGTACAAGGCGTGGATAGCGTCTATGATTTGGTGTGGGCAGATGGCGAGTTTGGTCGGGTGACCTATGGTGATGTCTTTCATCAAAACGAAGTTGAGCAATCGACTTATAACTTTGAGCATGCCGATGTGCCAAAAATGGGCGAGCTGTTTGATTTCTATGAGCAACAAGCCGATAAATTGGTCGATGCTGGCTTGCCGTTGCCTGCGTATGAGATGGTGCTAAAAGCCTCGCATGCGTTTAATTTACTTGATGCGCGCGGTGCGATTTCGGTGACTGAGCGTCAGCGCTTTATTCTGCGGGTGCGTACTTTGTCGCGTAAAGTCGCTTTTGGTTATGTGGAAGCCCGTGCAAAACTAGGTTTCCCATTGGCAGATGAAGCACATCGTCAAGCAGCGCTCGATAAGTATTTGCCAAAAGAAGTTAATGCTGACGTGAGTGACAATGCTAGTACCGATGAAAAAGCTGCTAAAAATAAATCCACCAAAAACAATAATAAATAGGAGCATCCCATGACCACCATTTTGTTTGAATTGGGGTGTGAAGAACTGCCGCCAAAAAGTTTAAAAACCTTACGTGATGCGCTGCAAAATAGCGTGACTGAGCAATTAGTAGCCGCTGACATTAGCTTTGATAGTATCAAAGCTTTTGCTGCGCCGCGCCGGCTAGCATTACAGATTCATGGTATTGCTGATAAGCAGCCAGATCGTAGCGAGCAAAAGCGTGGACCTGCGATTAAAGCGGCATTTGATGCTGAAGGCAATCCAAGTCGCGCAGCAATTGGTTTTGCTAAAGGTTTATGTATTGAAGCCAGTGAGCTGATTACCATTAATACCGATAAAGGTGATTATGTCGGTTATGAACAAACCGTTCATGGTAAAGCAGTCGCTGAATTATTACCGCAAATTTTCCAAACCGCGCTTGATAATTTACCCATTGCCAAACGTATGCGTTCAGGGGCAAGCCGTGACGAATTTGTGCGTCCAGTGCAGTGGGTGGTATTAATGGCAGATGATCGTGTGATTGATGCAAATATTCAGGGACATCAGAGCGGACAGCAGACACGCGGTCACCGTTTTCATAGTCCTGAATATCATACGATTAACCATGCTAATGATTACGAGGCATTATTAGACAGTCTTAAAGTCGTTGCAGATTTTGATAAGCGCCAAGCGTTTATTAATAATCAAGTGCAAGCGTTAGCAGACGAAATCAATGCGACTGCGATTGTGCCGCAGGATTTATTGGATGAAGTGACAGCATTGGTTGATTTCCCGATTGCCCTACGTGCCGATTTTGAGCCGCGCTTTTTACAAGTGCCGCAAGAGGCGCTCATTTCAACCATGCAAGCCGATCAAAAGTATTTTTGTCTGACCGATAAAGATGGCAAATTGCAGCCTTATTTTATCTTTATCACCAATATTGCTTCTAAAGATCCCAAGCAGATTATCGAAGGCAATGAAAAGGTCGTGCGTCCGCGTTTGGCTGATGCTGAGTTTTTCTTTTTACAAGATCAAAAGCAACCGTTGTTCGCGTTGACGGAAAGTTTAAAAACCCGCGTATTCCAAGATCAGCTGGGGACGATTTGGGAAAAATCTGAACGCATTGCGAAGCTTGCGACCTTTATCGCGGCTTTATTACAGCAGCAAGGTCAGCAAATTAATATTGACGACACTGCACGCGCTGCAATGTTAGCAAAAGCGGATTTAGCAAGTTCATTGGTTGGTGAATATCCTGATTTACAAGGGATTGCAGGCACCTACTATGCGCGTTTGAATGGTGAGCCTGAAGCAGTTGCTGCCAGCTTGGAAGAGCAGTATCTTCCGAAGTTTAGCGGTGACGTATTACCACAAACGCCAATCGGTATTTGCTTGGCATTGGCGGACCGCTTAGATACTTTAGTCGGTGTTTTTGCCATTGGTCAACCGCCAACGGGTTCAAAAGATCCGTTCAGCTTGCGTCGTTCAGCGATTGGTGTATTGCGTATTTTAATCGAAAAACAGTTGCCGATTAATTTAGTGGCATTAGTGGAACAAGCGATTAAAAACTACAGTGATGATAATGGCAGTAAAATTGAAAAAATGGGTGACACCTTCACCCAAGTCATGGCGTTTCTAAATTCGCGTTATCGTGCCATGTATACGGAGCAAGGCGTCAGCGTTGATACTATTCAGGCGGTACAAGCAATTAATCCGCATATGCCGCTTGATTTTGATCAGCGTATTCGTGCCGTGCAAGCGTTCAGTGCATTGCCACAAGCGTCAATGCTTGCCGATTCTAATAAACGTGTGGCAAATATTCTCGCTAAGTCCGAAAGTTTGGTTGCTGAGAATGTCGAGGAAGCGCTATTAACCGAGCCTGCTGAACAGACGTTATATAGCAGCGTTCGCCAAGCGCAAACGGCTGTACAGCCGCAATTAGCGCAAGCCGATTACACGCAAGTATTGCAAACATTGACCAGCTTAGATGCACCGTTAACGCAATTTTTTGAAGAGGTTATGGTCAATAGTGAAGATGCGGCACTCAAAAATAACCGTTTAGCATTATTGAAACAAGTGCGTGCATTATTCCTAACCGTTGCTGATATTAGTGAGTTGCAGCTATAAGTTTGTTACTATACAAGCCATAACGTTATCATATCTGCATGAAAAAACTGGCTTTACGTAGCCAGTTTTTTTTATGCATCTTTGTCTTAGTTAAAATATAAAAATTATCAAAGCTTGGTACATTTAAATACCATTACTAGAGCCATGATTGTACTGATAGCGCAATTTACAGTAAACTTTAGATTATGAATATCAATCGTTCACCATTACTAGCAGGAGCACTGCCGTGTTTGCCGTTATTACTATCTTAATTATCGTCTGGATTGTGATGTGGGGATTTTATAAGGTGATGTATCCGCGTCCACCGAAAAGCATGATGCCACAAAAAGGCGACGTCACTACACCGCGTTCGTGTGACTTTTGCGGTCATAGCTTGGCTGAATATCGTGGCGTTCTTGAGACCCGTCCGACTACGCTTGGTAACGATATTGACACTGCTAACAGCAATACCACTACCAAGGCTAATAACGATTTATTCTTTTGCAATTATGAACATCAAGCTGATTTTCACGCGGATAAAAAATATTCCTCTTAAAGTTAATTTTTTACCCACATGAGTGCTAAGTTATAAAATAGACTGTGCATCTAGTACAATTTTGTTTAATAGTAACTCTGATTTTTCGGCGTCATAACGACGACTCTCATCGTTTTTTTGCTGAGAATTAATTTTCTCAAATAAATTTAAGCAGCAGAGTACCAAGAGGTTTTCTTGTGGTAGGTTTGGTGCATCTTGTTTAATATCTAACACGAAGTTATTGATGTAATACACCGCTGAGCGTAGTTCTTCTTCTTCATTAACAGGGCAGTAGATTTGATAAGTGACGCCCGCAATCACAATGTCGACTTTTTTCATTGCTGGCGCTGGGGTTTCGGTCGTCTGTACACTAGCGTCTACTGTTTTTTGCTCAGCATTTACCTCAGCGTCTAAATCAATGTTTAAATCGGTACTTACCGTTTGGTCGGTCTGTGTATTGACATTTTGCTCAGTCGTTTTTTCAGGCTGTGCTTGAGTGTCAGTGTTGGCATCGGTCATAAGAAATCCTACAAGATATGAGAATATGGGTAAAATAAAAAGGTGTTAATAGTTACTGATGAAAAGTGACTCATTAAAAGTAACTGATTAAAAGGTATTAACCATCCATTTGGTCAATACGTGTCAGACGATCCAATACAACCTGTGTGCGTTCTGATGCCAGCTTGTTTTTCTGTTGTAATTGGCTATTTTGCTGTTTGATATCATTGATTTGCTGTTGGATATCACTGTTTTGTTCTTTTAGCTCATGGTTATGCTGTTGCATGGCTTTATTTTGTTCTTGTAAGTCGGCGAGTTGTTTTTGTAGTTCGTCTTGTTCTTCGCCAATCATATGATGCGCTTCAGCAAGGCTTTGGTAGCGGTTATCAAAATCGCTTAATTGCTTTTTGAGGTTATCACGTTCTGCACAGCTGTTCTCAAGCTTAGATTTGAGCGCGGCAAATTCTTTAGAGCCGGTATTGGGTTGTTGCTTAAGGCTGGTAAGTTCAGCACTGACCAGCTGATACTGCTTTTTGATATCGAGTATTGTTTTTTCTAATGTTTCAAGTTGATCATACATAGTCAGTTTTTACCCTTAACAAGTGAGCGTGGATGAATTTTGGTCGATACATTTAATAATGCCATAGGTGACCGCATTATATCTATATCAACAAAGTAATTGTACCTATTGCCTTTGTTTTTCACTTTTATTCGTTGCCGCGCTACGAACAGCGTAGCGCAATTTACTAGCGTATATTGATATGCGCTACTATTAATATACGCTAATTACCCATTAGGATGACCTTTATGAATGATAATATCTCTGGCTGGAACACCTGGTCTGAAGCGTTTGCAGATTGGACAGATGCGTCTGTCAGTGAGATACATGGCTTTATGACCGGATTGATGACCGCCTGTAATGCGCCTGATGAACAAGGTTGGGCAACAATCCTTGAAGAGTTAAGCTTTGCGCCATTGCCTGATGCCGCGTTGACGCTATTAACCGAAGAAGCGGAAGATACGGTCTTTCAGCTTAAAGATAAAGATGACGCCTATGCCTATACGCCTCTTGTGCCTGATGATGACCATGACTTATACGAGCGTGTGATGGCGCTAAAACAATGGGCTAATGGCTTTATGACGGGCTTTGGTATCTCTGACTGTCGAATTAGTGCTGAAGAAAATGAGATGCTGATGGACTTGGCAAAAATTGGCGGTATTCGTTTAGAAGATGATGAAGAATATGAAGGCGGTGAGGAATCGTATATTTATATTTATGAGTTTGCGCGCATGATTCCAGTCAGCTTTGCCACGCGTCAGCGTAAGTCTGTGAAAGAGTTAGCCTTGATTGCTGGACTAAAAATGGATGCAAAAACTACGAAAGAGCGCGAAGCAGAAGGGTCATTACCAAAACCTATACCGCCTGTTATTGATGTGATGAACCAAAACAATCCGTCGTAAGTGAACTAACTTGCGAACATATTTTTTTATAAAACAGCGGTCACAAGCCGCTGTTTTCGCAGTTATTATGGTATGGTTTCGTGTCAGTCTCATTCTCTAGCGTCTGCCAATCGTTTGGCTTTTTAGGTCGCTTTTATTCCATAAGGATATCTCATGGTTTCAATTAGCAGCAATAATAGCGATGTTCGAAGTAAAGCTAGCACCTCTTATCCTAAAAATAGCATTGATTGGCTCATGCGGCTCATTGCCTTTGATACCGTTAGTCGCCATTCGAATTTAGCGTTAATCAAAGATGTGCAGGCTTACTGTGAACATTTAGGCCTGACGGTAGATTTGACCTTTAATGAAGCCAAAAACAAAGCCAATCTATTCGTTACTGTACCAGCGGGTAAAAACGCTGACATCGTCAATGGTGGCTTAGTTCTTTCTGGGCATACTGATGTTGTGCCTGTCGATGGTCAAGCGTGGACATCTGAGCCATTTACCGCCACTATCCGAGGCTCACGCCTTTATGGACGTGGATCATGTGATATGAAGGGCTTTATTGCCTGTGCATTAACGCTATTGCCAGAGGCTGCACAGCTCTCTAAAAGTGGTCAGCTGCGTCGACCGTTGCATTTGGCATTATCCTTTGATGAAGAGGTGGGTTGCCTCGGTGCACCATTGATATTAGCAGACCTAAAAGCACGCAATATCACGCCTGACTATTGTATCGTTGGTGAGCCGACCAATATGACTATGGTAGTCGCGCATAAGGGCATTGCGGTTTATCGCTGCCGTGTCCATGGCAAGTCTGCGCATTCCTCCTTAACACCGCAAGGGGTCAATGCGATTAGTTATGCCAGTCGTTTGGTGGGATTTGTTGATGATTTAGCGGAACAATTAAGTCAGCGTGACGATAATGATGGCTTGTTTGATGTGCCGTATTCGACGTTATCGGTAGGGACGATTCAAGGCGGCACAGCGACGAATATTGTGCCGAATTTATGCGAATTCACTTTTGATTATCGTAACTTACCACATATGACGCAAGACGATATTTTGCTGCCGATTCAAGCCAAAGTTGCTGAGCTAAGTGCGCAAATGCAAACCCGTGCGCCGGAGACAGGTATCGAGTTGCAGCAGCAAGAAAGCGTGCCAGCGATGACCGATGATGACAATGCTGAACTGCAACATTTAATTGCCGCACTGGTTGAAGATGATAAGCGCCATAAAGTTGCCTATGCCACCGAGGGTGGGCAGTTTACCAATGCCGGTATTCCGACTATCATTTGTGGTCCTGGTAGCATTGAGCAGGCGCATAAGGCGGATGAATATGTTGAACTGAGCGAGATTGAACGTTGTGATGGCTTCTTACAGCGGTTATTACAAAGCTGTCGTTAGTATTTTTATAGTTGCCTTAATAAGAATAAGAGGTTTATTTTATAGCAGGCTATGGTTTAAAATAGTTAAAAAACACCGTCCTTATGGCGGTGTTTACTTTTTATAGTCATTAATTTTTTAATGTAAATAGCAGTCACATAAAACAGTAGGGATTGGTTGATGTCTTTGCATCTGTTTACAATATTTTTTGTCAGTACGTTTTTTATCTCAGCGACACCGGGTCCGAATATGCTATTAGCATTTCAGTATGGGCTGAATTATGGCGTGAAACGTACACTATGGACACTGGCAGGGCTAAGTCTTGGGCTATTTATTTTATTGCTATCGACGCTGCTTGGACTTGATGTCATTAGTCGTCAGTCACCTTGGTTATTAACCTTGATTAAGGTAGTTGGTGGACTTTACTTACTTTATTTAGGTATCAGCGCATGGCGTGACGCGGCAAATAATAGCAGCCTAATGAATGATGCCAATGCGATGGGTGAGGAAGTTGCTGCTAGTTATGCTGATGGGCATCATATTAGCCCGGCACCGCGCTCGCTATCGAGTGCCGCGGTCAAAAGTTTTCCTAGTAATGTAACGTTATTTCGAACAGGCGTTTGGGTATCGTTATCGAATCCAAAAGCGATTTTGTTTTTTGCCGCTTTTTTCCCTAAATTCATCAATTTTAGTGCGCCACTATGGCCACAATACATTCTATTGACGATAGGGTTATTTTTGAGTGAGACCATTTGGCAAATTATTTATACCATCGGTGGCAAAAAACTATCAGGTTGGTTGGATGTTGGCGCGCGTTTGGCATGGTTGAATCGCGGTTGTGGCGTAATCTTCGTCATCATTGCACTGGCTTTATTAATTGAAGTGGGAAATCATTTTATTCATTAACTAATAACTATTAATCTTTTAAGGAAATGACTTAAATAAATTATTAATTTCTAATAGATGAAATTTATATTCACTATAAAAAATAATTGACATTTAATTTTAAAGGTTTGCTATAATATTGTATTATTCAATCATACCTAACAATCTTTATTTTTTAGCGTATCCAGTTTTATTTGCTGTTGTCAATCATTGACAATAAGCCACAACCGAGGGAGGAGTCATAATGTCACACCTAAATATCCAAACGTTTTTAAAGATGGAATGTGTTGAGAGAAAATCAGTAATGATAACCTCGCTGTGGTTAGGCTAAGCATCACTCGCTTTACGCTACTGCCTTTGCGTTATCTTAGATATTACTGCTAAAATCATTGTACTTACGAATTTATCAGACAGCATTGTGTTGATAGGGTTTGTATAGCGCATAGCATTTTTCTGCGATATTTGTTACCACTGTATATCACTCCACCTCCAATCTTTTTAAACGATACTTTATAAAATAACTATGTCTTTATAGATTCTGTTTTTTGGAATTAATAAAGATAACGGTATTTTATTGCCTTTTATTTATTAATTGATTTAATTTTTAATCCTATTTAATTAGGATGGATTAGTGCTGCCTAAATTTAAATAATTAAGACTATGAATTAATAAATAAGCTAATTAATAAAATACCAAAATAACTAAAAAAATTGTAAATAGAAAAAATGGAAAAATTAATTCATGAGTATTCAACTAATCTTAAATGATAGTGGACACCACGGTGTACCCGTCAAGATTTATACCACGGATGTGGAACAAGGCGCGATGGATCAGCTGCGTAATGTGGCAAAATTAGAATTTATCCACTCACATATCGCGGTCATGCCGGATGTGCATGTGGGTATCGGTGCGACAGTAGGCAGCGTGATTCCGACCAAATCGGCGATTATTCCGGTGGCGGTGGGGGTGGATATCGGTTGCGGGATGAATGCGGTGCGCTTATCGCTAACGGCAAGTGACTTACCCGATAATCTAAGGTCATTGCGCCTTGCGATTGAGCAGCAAGTGCCAGTTGGTTTCAATATGCATCAGCAAATCAGCGCTAAGATGTCGACCTTAGATCCGCTTAATAAACGCTTGCAACCGATTACGGATAAACATCCGGGTTTGCTAAAAATGCTCAGAGGTTTTGAGCGGACGTGGGCAAAACAGCTGGGTACCTTGGGCGGTGGCAATCATTTTATCGAGCTATGTTTGGATGAAAATCAGGATGTCTGGGTGATGCTACATTCGGGCAGTCGCGGTATTGGCAATTGTATCGGTCGCTACTTTATCAGTCTCGCCAAAAAGGAGCGCCAATCACGCTTTGGGCATGTGCCGGATCAAGACTTGTCTTATTTTGCTGAAGGCTCGGACAGTTTTGCCGATTACATCGAGGCAGTCGAATGGGCGCAAGACTATGCTTTGGAAAACCGACGCGAGATGATGCGTTTGGTCATCAATGCGTTGCAATCGACGCAATCAGGATTACCACGGTTTCAGCTGACCAAAGAGGCGATTAACTGCCATCATAATTACGTCAATGAAGAAGTGCATTTTGGCGAGCAGGTTTATGTCACCCGTAAAGGCGCAATTAGTGCTTATGAAGGCGAGCTAGGGATTATCCCCGGTTCAATGGGCGCGAAGTCTTTTATCGTACGCGGTTTAGGTAATCATGAGTCATTCTGCTCGTGCTCGCATGGCGCTGGTCGACGCATGAGCCGCAGTAAAGCGGTGCGCTCATTCACTATCGATGAGCTAAAAGCACAAACGGAAGGCGTTGAGTGCCGCAAAGATAAAAGCGTACTTGACGAGATTCCTAGCGCCTATAAAGACATTGATGAGGTGATGGCAAATCAGTCGGACTTAGTAGAAGTAGTACATACGCTCAAGCAAGTAATGTGCATTAAAGGCTAAGTTTTCAGATTAAATAAAAAATTAAGATAGGTAAAATAATGAGTTTAAAAGACACCTTAAAACAAGCCAAACAGATTGAACGGCACCTAGAGCAGCAAGAAAAGCAGTCATTTTCACTGGGCGCTGTTAAACCGCGCAATTATTTGGCATTAAATCCGCTATTAAAAAAAGGCGGTATTCACGACAAAGAGGATATTGATAGCGTACGTAAAAAAAACCGCCGTGAAAATAAGCAACAGTTGCGGAAAACGGATTGGTTAGCAGAGTAGGTATTAAGTAAACGTAGGAAACTTCGTCCACAAAAAAGCCGTTTACTATCTCAAATAGTAAACGGCTTTTTTATTACAAGATGGCTGAGTTTAATATTAAGCCAACACGTCTACCAGTTCACCTTTGACCATGTGTGGACTGACAAAATCGGTGATACGGACGGTCACAATTTTACCCAATAACTCATCCATTTTGTCTTCATCATAAGGGAACATCACGGTGCGCGTATTGTCCGCCGTACCAATCAAGCAATCGGGATGGCGATTGGCAACTTGCTCAACCAAGACGCGAGCGGTAGTGCCGACCATATTATGCGACTTTTGTAGTGTTGAGTCGATAATTACTTTTTGGAATTCTGCCAAGCGTGCTTTTTTAGTCGCAAAGCTCACATCGTCAGGCAACTCTGATGCCGGTGTCCCCGGACGTTTAGAATAGATAAAGCTATAAGAGTGATCGAAGTTTAAGTCTTTTGCCAAGTTTAACGTGTCTTGAAAATCAGCATCGGTCTCACCAGGGAAGCCAATGATAAAATCGCTCGATAAATGAATATCGGGTCGCACCGCTTTTAGCTTATCAATTTGAGTGGTATATACATCAATGGTATGGTTACGTTTCATCGCGGCAAGTATGGCATTTGAGCCACTTTGTACGGGTAGATGTAGATGCGATACTAACTGTGGTAATTGCGCATAGGCATCGATAATATCATCAGTAAATTCTAGCGGATGGCTAGTAGTATAGCGAATGCGCTCCACGCCATCGACGTGCGAGACATAATGCAATAGCTCAGCAAAACGGCAAATACTGCCATCATCTTTTTCGCCGCGATAGCCATTAACGTTTTGACCGAGTAAGTTAATTTCACGCACACCTTGTGCCGCTAAGCTGTCAATTTCAGCCAACACATCATCAAGCGGACGAGACAGTTCTTCACCACGAGTATAAGGGACGACGCAGAATGAGCAATATTTTGAGCAGCCTTCCATAATAGAAACAAAGGCTTTATAACCTTCAACGCGCGGCTCTGGTAAGAAATCAAACTTTTCAATACTTGGGAAGGATACGTCAATGGTACCAATCCGATTTTTGGGTGCGATGTCTTTTTGTTCGTTAGATTGGTCGTACAACTCAGGCAAACGGTGCAAGGTTTGTGGACCAAACACCATATCAACATAAGGCGCACGTTTTTGGATATTATCGCCTTCTTGCGATGCCACACAACCGCCAACGCCAATGACCAAATCAGGACGTTTTTCTTTCAATTTGCGCCAGCGACCCAGTTCTGAAAATACTTTCTCTTGAGCTTTTTCGCGGATAGAGCAGGTGTTCATTAACAGCACATCGGCTTCATCAATATTATGCGTCACCTCCATGCCGTGCGAGTCGCCCAGCACGTCCAGCATTTTGTCAGAATCATAGACATTCATCTGACAGCCTTGGGTGGTGATAAAGACTTTTTTTGTCGCTATATTATTTGCAGGCGCTGTCACTGAGGCTTGTGCTTCAATTGCATTGACAGTAGACTCAGCGTCCACAGCGTCATTGATGCGTGGGTTAAATACAGAAACACTCATAAGCACAATCCATGATTAACAAACAAAATATAGCGGCAATAGGCCATTAATGGTGGCGTATTTTATCATAATCATTGGCTAATGTGAAAAGGAACCGTATATGATTGGGTATAATTATAAAAAATTATTTATAATAGTATCAAATGCTTATCGACAACTCATCTATACTGCTCTATAAAATATTGACTATTTAGACTGAATCTATGGCGTTGATATGGTTAATTTTTAACCAAATAGTCGGTTATATCCGTTTTGTGTTACGCCGCGCTCTCCTATTTATTGATAAATGGTAAGGATAGTGATTGCAAGTTAAAGGAATATAGTAGAATGAGGGCGGCATAGTACGTCCATGGCATCAAACGTTAAAACGCCCGCTATTCAAAAGTATATAAAAAAACAGACATTTAAAAATAATAGCTATCTAAAATAACAGATATTAAATAAATCCTCAGATAATAAAGAGAGTAAGTATGACAAAGCAGCCTGCTGCCAATCGCAATCCTCATTCTGATTCTAGTCGTGACCGCTTTAATAGCACGCCTAAAAGTATAAGCCAACATCAAAAATGGTTTGAGCGTACGGGTCTTGTACGTGTGCAAAGCCGCTCGCTACGTTTGAGCGCCTTTAGTGTGGCAGCCGCAATGAGTGCGCTTGGCTTATCGCAGGTGGCGTGTGCTGAACTTTATGGCGACTACTCTCAAGGTAGTTATTCCCAAGACACGAGCGTTAACTCCTTTAATGCTGCCGCGCAAGCCGCCAGTCGCGGTGATGTGAATGCGCTATATAATTATGAGCAGCAGATGAGTGGCGGCTTATTTGCCATGTATCCGACTTATTGGCGCATGAATTTAAACTTAAATGCGCAAAGCTCAGCAGCAGTAGCGCAGTTCGTCCGTCAATATCCTAAGACAGCGATGGCAGAGAAACTGGTGGCAGATTTTGCCGAAACCAAAGCCGCGTCAGGGGACTATGCCTCGGTGCGCCAAGTGGCAAACTTAGTCACTAATCCTGATCGTAGTGAAAGCTGTGCCATTGCGCTTGGGTTTAATCATGGCGGCGATACCATGCGCGCGCTGGCAGAAAAGCCACTGGTTTGGCTGAATACTGCAAAACAGCCCGCGCTGTGCGACCAGCTCGCTACCGAAATGAATAATAATCCACTGATTAGCAATAAGGATCGGACAGCCCGCCTAAAACGTATGCTGCGAAAGGGTAATACGGGTGACATTATGGCGTTATCGACACGCCTTGGCACGCCCATTGCGTATGCGTCATTAAGTGAGATTCAGCTCAATCCCAATGCTTTTATCAGTCGTTTTGGTGCTCAACCAGCCAGCCAAATCAATCAGTACCTTTATCTTTACGCCATCGGACGCATAGCTGATAAGTCCTATCGCGAAGCCGCGCAGCAAGTAGAATATGATATCAAGCAAGACAATCAGCGTGCTCAAAAGTTATTAACTGATGACACACGCCGTTATGCCTATCGAATTCTTGCGGTAAAACGTATGGGCTTTAATACTGACGATGGTTTTCATGTTGAAGCGGTTGACTGGTTTCGTAACAGCTTAGATGATGATTTTAATGCCGAAGAAGCCGAAGAATACGCCAAAGCAGCGATTCGATTTAGTCGTTGGGATGATGTCGTTGAAGCCATCTCGCGCATGGATGTAGACACTCAGAAAACCAAACAATGGCAGTATTGGCTTGCGCGTGCTTATGAGCAATCGAATGATGGCAACAAGCGTAATACCGCTAAAAAAATGTATCAGCATTTGGCGAAGAGTAACGAGTATTATGGCTTAATGGCGCAAGATAAAGTTGGTCAGCGCCTTGATATCAATCGTTTAGGTGGTAGCAACTTACCAAATCTAAGTAGCTCAGATCGCGTTCGCGTCATGCAAAATCCACATTTTGCGCGTGCTTTTGCGCTCTATAACGCTGATGCCAACCGTGCCGATGCCAACCGCGAATGGAATTGGGCGGTGAAGCAGGCGCGTGATAATCGTGATGATAGTCTAATCATCGCCGCCGCCCGTCTAGCACATGATATGGGCTGGCTCGATCGCGCTGTATATGCGGCTGACAATACTGATATGGCGACTAGCCTCGCATTGTCGCATCCGATGCCGCATCAAAGCTCTGTCGTCCGTTATAGCCAATCGGCAGGGATTGATCCCGCGTGGGCGTATGGCATCATGCGTCAAGAAAGCCGCTTTGTCACCTCAGCGCGCTCTAATGTTGGCGCCAGTGGACTCATGCAAATCATGCCTGACACCGCAAAATATATCGCCCGCAATTTAGGCGAAACTTATAGTGCGAGCCGCGCCAATAGTGGCGATACCAATATTCGTTATGGCACGTGGTACATGAGTGACATCTTAGGGAAACTGAATGGTCAACCCGTATTAGCAACCGCTGGTTATAACGCTGGTCCTAATAAAGCCAAGCGTTGGCAGCCGACCTATGGCTCACTGAGCGCTGATCAGTATGTTGAATCGATTGCTTATCCTGAAACTCGCAATTACGTCAAGCATGTGATGGAAAATGCCACAATTTACAGTAGCTTACTGGGTCGCCCGCAACCTATCAGCCAACGGATGGGCACAATTCCAGCAGCATATTAAAGATGGTTATGAATAGATGCTATAAGTAGTAAAATCTATTATAAGGCGGTATCTATTAAATCATCGTCGTTAGCGATTATAGGTTCAAGCTAGAATAATAAAAAATGAGCCCTTAGTGATTGATGACTGAGGGCTTATTTTTTTATCTTATTTAAAGCGCTTTGTAAATGAGCTAAGACTCAGGAAAAGCCAAACATAAGAGCACTTAAATCGTTTTAATATGATTATTGCTTTAATCAACGTACAGTATTATTTACGCTCAGCTTACGATTTTGCTATAGATTAAAAAAACAGACTTGCTACCATGATCTATGTGAGCATTAATAACTTTTCTCAAGTTATATTTCACCTCAGCTAATAGTTAAATTACTACTCTGTTTTAAATCATTACCTTGTTTTATAAGTAACCTACTCAGGTTACGCGTTTTTATTACTACACTCTTAGTCCGTCGTCCTTGTTATAAAACTGCAAAATGTCCTGTTACTTATGATAAAAAAATATTTTAAGCCATTATTATGTGCGCAACTCAGACATCGGTTATCGGTTCAGATATCCCATGTGTCAGCATTAACACTGTCAAAAAAACCAAGTGGTCAGTTAATCAATCATAAATATATTGATAGCCCTAATCATAACCGTCGCTTGGCGTTTAATACTGTTGTTTTACTAGTGTTGCAAGGATTTTTATGGCTACCTGCTCAGGCTGCAAGTCCTGCAAAATTGGGTCAGCAGGTACTCATGATTGAGATGACGCCAGCATTATGTAACTTGCAGCCCTCGCGCGCGCGCATGCGTCAATGCCTTGAAGGCTATTCTTTAACCGTATCAGGCTTAGAGCTGGGTTATGGTGAGCGCTGCGGGCGGGGTAGTGATCCCCGCCTGACGCCGCTGCAGCTCAAAGTCGTTAACCGTATCATGCCAGATACGGCTGTCCGAACCCAAGCGTGGCAACGTTATGGCGCGTGTAGCCCGCTAACGCCGAGTAGCTATTTCCGTCAAATTATCAACTATGCCGGTCAACTGAAACTACCAAATGAGCTCAATACTGGTAATAGCTATACCGTCTCTAAGTCGCGTTTTGTTGGACAAATGGCGCGACTGAATAATGGCATGAGCCCTTCTAGTATTGATTTAATCTGCCAAAAAGACAGCAAGCGCCGCCAATCTATTTTGACTGATGTCCATGTTTGTTATGAAGGTGGGCAGTTTGCTAGCTGTAATAATATTGTAGATAACTGTGGCAAAAATTTTATCATCTTAGGCGGTAAATAGTTTAACTGATACGGATTGTATCGGTATAAAATGTAACAATATAGACTAAAGCCTAGCCTTTATTCACGGTATTGTGTCTAGACGGTTTAGCAAACGAAGTGCTACACTAACCCTCGGTTTATGACTGTGCTTATTCTGCAAGCACGTCGATATCTACAATGATACCCATGAATCATCCAATAACCAATTAGGGAATATTCTATGAAACAGCCTGTTCGTGTTGCCGTAACTGGTGCTGCTGGTAATATCAGCTATGCCATGCTTTTCCGTATCGCCTCTGGTGAGATGCTGGGTAAAGACCAACCGGTTATTTTGCAATTACTTGAAATCGCTCCTGCCCTTGACGCGCTAAAGGGTGTGGTCATGGAATTAGAAGACTGTGCATTTCCTTTATTAGCAGGTATTGTACAAACTGATGATGCAACGGTAGCATTCAAAGATATCGACTATGCCTTATTAGTGGGTTCACGTCCTCGTGGTCCAGGTATGGAACGTAAAGATTTGCTAGAAGCCAACGCGGCGATTTTCTCAGCGCAAGGTAAAGCCTTGAATGACGTCGCTAGCCGTGATGTTAAAGTATTGGTAGTCGGTAACCCTGCCAACACCAACGCGGTTATTGCTCAACGTAATGCACCAGATTTAGACCCACGTAACTTTACGGCGATGACTCGTTTAGACCACAACCGTGCTATGGCGCAGTTGGCTGGTAAAACAGACAGCACTGTGAATGACGTGAAAAAAATGACCATCTGGGGCAACCATTCATCCACTCAGTATCCTGATCTGACTGCTTGTACCGTTAAGGGTAAGCCAGCTTTGGATTTAGTTGATCGTGAATGGTACGAAGCCACTTATATCCCAGAAGTACAACAACGCGGTGCAGCAATCATTAAAGCTCGTGGTGCATCATCTGCCGCTTCAGCTGCTAATGCGGCTATTGCACACGTACGCACGTGGGTAATGGGTACTGATGAGAATGATTGGGTATCAATGGGCGTTTATTCAAACGGCGAATATGGTATCTCTAAAGGCTTAATTTACTCATTCCCATGTACCTGTAAAGATGGCGATTGGGCTATCGTTGAAGGTGTTGATGTATCATCAGCTTTCTCAAAAGAGAAAATGGCAGCTACTGAGCAAGAGCTTAACGAAGAGCGTGATGCGGTTTCACATCTTCTACCATAAGCTAAACGCTTAAACGCTTAAGTGATAAGTATAAATAATAAAAAAGCCCTTCTGTGTTAGAAGGGCTTTTTTGTGGTTTTAATTTACTGTTTTATCTTCTCGTTGTTAACATAATTGGTAACGTTGAATAACAGCTTTTAAAAACTACCTTGCTACAATAAATGAGTACTTAAAACTTTCAGTATAGAAAATTAAATAAATAGCCATTATGATAACGGTAAATACTCAAGGAGAATAATAATGTTAGGTGAACCTGAATATACCATGCACCAGTTATTTGCCCAGTTAGGACTTGATAACTCAGATGAAGCTATTGACGAATTTATTGAAAAACATCAGCTGGCAAAAGGTGAAGAACTCACAGAAGCCAGTATCTGGAGCAAGCAGCAATGTATGTTTTTACAAGAAGAGTGGAAACAAGATGCGGCTTGGGTTGAGGTTATCGACGAGTTAAATGTGCGTATGCATCCACAGGCTTAATAATTGATGCTTTAGTTGCTTAGTTAATATTCTGAATGAATAGAAGCGACGCAATAAAAAACCCACGGCTATCAGGCTCGTGGGTTTTTTTATCGATTACCAACAATCGTCTTAATACTTTTCAGCTTAATTGCTGCATGCGCCATTCTAGAGAATCTACAACATCTTGATGAATACCTATTTTTAAAGCATCTAAGCTGTCGTAACGTCGTTCACCATGCAGAAAATGCAAAAAGCGTACGTGCAAGGTTTGGTCATATAAGTCAGCCTGAAAATGCGGGAAGTGTACTTCCAAGCGCCAATCATGACCTTTATCTAAAGAAGGTCTAGTGCCAATATTAGCCGTACCAAATAAACTATCTGAACGTAAACCGGCTAATCCAGTTGCACCCTTAACCGCAAGTGCCGTTAAGCCGTTAGGAATTATGTGTCCTTGCTCATCAAGACGCACCACATCGACCGCAAAAATCCCATGTAAGGCGGGTTTGATACGTGCTAAGTCGATATTAGCCGTTGGAAAGTCCATGGTACGACCGATTTTATCACCACTAACTACCAACCCTGTATTGGCATAATCGCGCCCAAGCAATTGATTTGCCGTGCTAATATCCCCTGCTAATAACAAATTGCGAATACGCGTTGAGCTGATGCGTTCATTGGCAGTGGTATGGTCAGTAATCGTATGTAGGTTCGTCACGTGCAGACCATAATCCCGTAAAAACTGGCTGTCACCGCTGCGGTCATGCCCAAAGCGAAAGTCATCGCCGAGCACCAAAGCTTTCACGTTCAAACGCTGAACCAAGATATCTGCAAAAGCGTGAGCCGATAGCGCCCGAAATTCAGCATCAAAGCTGGCAACGATTAAGGTTTCAACACCGTATTCGGCGAGTAACGCTTGTTTTTCTGCCAAATTAGTGAGGCGCGCAGGGGCTGTCTCGGGCGTAAAAAATTCACGCGGTTGCGGCTCAAATATCATGACCGCCGCGCTTAAATTTTGCTCAACCGCTAAGGTGCGTACTTGGGCAAGCATCGCTTGATGACCTAAATGTACGCCATCAAAGTTGCCAATAGTAAGCACGCATGGCGCTAAATCTATGGGTTTGGTATGAAGACCGTTTGGCGGTGCAATCAGTTGCTCAAGAAAGTAGGTTTTCATAAGTTTATATACGACACGACCAAATAAGAAACGAAAAAACACGTCAATAGAAAAGGTTGAAGTGTCTAAAACCAGCCATTATAAAGTAAAATAGCGCTACTAACATCATTAACAATGCACCATCAAATGGTACTGATTATGAGAAGCGCTATGTCCAATCACAATGCTACATCTATAATGCTTAACGACCAGTTTATGGTTCAAAAAGCAGATATCGACGACTTACCGAAAATTTTAGCTATTTATAATCAAAGCATCGCCGGTAAACAAGCTACAGCCAATTGGGAGCTCGTTACGGTGACTGAACGCACGGCATGGTTTAATGAGCATTTAAACAATCCAATGCGTCCGATTTATGTGGTCAAAGCCATTAATAAAGAGTGCCAAACTACGGACCAAGTTTTTGTGCAGAATCAGGCAACAGCAGAAATAGTAGCATGGGGCAGTTTTAGTGATTTATATGCGCGTCCGGCATACCATATCAGCAGTGAAATCAGCATTTATCTGCATCAAGATTATCATGGTAAAGGGCTTGGCAACTTATTAACCCGATGGATGTTGACGCAAGCAGCAAATCTTGATATTCACAATGTGGTGGCGCTGATTTTTGCCCATAATCAACCAAGTTTAGGATTGTTTACTAAACTTGGTTTTGAGCAGTGGGGTTATATGCCGCAAGTCTGTGATATGCAAGGGTTTACCGCTGATGTGGTTATGCTGGGTAAAACAGTAGCCATTGATAATCAAAACGCGCTCTAGCTGCTTTATATGTGCTTAGTGTTCTAGCCCAAGATTTTCCATTGACCGTCTATTTTTTGGAGGATATAACTCAATGGCGCAGGTTCACTTTGATTTTTCAGTTTTAACTCACCGATAACAGTGGCGCGGGTTTTTTCTTTATTATATTTAGTCTCAATGATGGTAACGGAGTCAACAGTTTGCTGAAAGGTGAACTGAGTATTTTTCAGCTCTTCTTCAAAATTTGCCATATCCACTTGGTAATAAGCGGCAGCCTTTTTGGCATCACCATAATATAAAGTGTCTAATGCCAATTTTACGGTATCTTCTGCGCTGCCTGCCTCGGTAGAATTGGTCAATAAACTTGGCTGTTTTGCGGCGGCGGCTGTCGGATTAATTGTCTTGCTGACCGTTTCAGTTGCGCTTGCTGGGCTGTCAGTAGTGACTTTTTCTGTCTTTACGCTGTCAGTCTTGCTGTCATTGCTACTATCAGTGCTATTACTACAACCACTTAATAGCAACCCTGTACCCAATACACTGGTCGCAAGCAATATCGGTAATCGTTGGAACATTAACTGTTTAGCCTTCATATTGAACCTCAAAGTTTAGTTATACGGTGATAGCTCATTATGGCTATTATTAGCGCCATTAACAGTCGGTAATTAATGTAGGCGTGTGCAGGTTTAGTAAAGTCCCTTTCAACTGCCATAATTTAATTGTGAGTAGCCGTGCTTAACCGTGCTTAGCCATGCTTAAGTTGACGCGGACGAAATCCAGTTGCCAATAATACGCCGCCATACATCACTGCGCCCACAACACACATGATTATTAATGCCACAACACGCTTCCACTGTGCTGAATCGGTAGGGAAGTAAGGCAACATGGCGTATAAGACTGCAACCATCGCGGCTGTCGATAAGAAAAACTGAATAAACAGCTTTTTCCAGTGGCTGTCAAAACGAAAAATTTCGCGTTGATGTAAATAATAATAGAGCAGTCCAGCGTTCACAAAAGAGGCGGCAGTAGTCGCCAGTGCCAATCCACCATGCAGCGCAATATCAAAGAAGTAAAAAATACCAATAAATATGACACTGAAAATCATATTGGCAAAAACAGAAATAATGCCGATGCGTACTGGAGTACGAATATCTTGCCGCGCAAAGAAAGCAGGTGCAAATATTTTGATCAGCATAAAGCCTAAAATACCGCCCGCCATACTGCGTAGCGCCAGTGAACTCATTTGCGCATCACGTAGACTAAATTCTCCGCGCATAAATAACGCTTGCATCAGCACATCAGAGAGTATAAATAACGCTGCGGCAGCAGGCAATCCAACCAAAATAATCAACCGAGCTGCCCAATCAATGGTCTTTTTAAAGCTGACATCATCTTTTTGCGCTTCACTTTTTGATAAGCTCGGTAGAATAACCGTACCAATAGCGACCCCAATTAAGCCAAGCGGTAATTCACTCATGCGCTCCGCTGCATACAGCCATGAGACTGAACCGCTAATCATCAGCGAGGCAAACACGGTATTTAATAGTAAATTAATCTGAGTAACCGACACCCCGAAAATGGCAGGTAGCATCAGTTTTAAAATGCGTCTGACACCTTCATGCTGAAAGTCGATTTTAGGTAGTACCAATAGTTTTTGTTGCGATAACTGCGGTAATTGAATCAATAATTGCAATACGCCCGCAATCGCTACTGAATAACCAAGTGCCATAATGGGCGTATCAAACATCGGTGCAAAAACAAGCGCACCGCCAATCATACTTAAATTAAGCAAGACCGGCGCAAAGGCTGGCGCAGCAAAGCGTCCGTAGCTTTGTAAGATACCACTGGCAAAAGCGGTCATGGATATAAATAATAAATAAGGGAATGTTAGGCGTAGCAACTCAGTCGCTATATTAAATTTGTCCGGTTGGTCAGCGAAACCCGGTGCAAATAAGGTAATGACCCATGGTGCCATCAAGATGACCACCACCGTGAGCATGGACAAAATGAGCATCAATGCGCCTGAAGTGCGACTGACTAAAATCTGTACCTCTTGCAGGCTGTATTTTTCTTTATATTCTGATAACACGGGTACAAAGGCTTGGCTAAACGCCCCTTCGGCAAATAATCTGCGCAAAAAGTTGGGTATCTTAAAGGCGACCAAAAAGGCATCCATTAATCCGCCTGCGCCAAACACCCCTAATAAGACGATGTCACGTACCAAACCTAAAATACGCGACAGCATGGTCATGCTACTGACCACCATCGTTGAACGAAATAACCGACTTTTTGCCATGAGAACCTATTATGCGAATTTGTCTATTAATCTATTAATGTGGTTAATTAATATATTGAGGTCAAAAAAACTGTCGGATTATAGCATTTTCATCACATAGATAAATGCATTGGTTGTAGGAATGATGAGAATGATGAGAGCACTGATTTTAAATCGTCTTATAAATCTCATTTAATAAAATAAATAGTTCGGAGCGTTTATCAATCATAGATTTTCTATAGTTAGCTGTATCATTATTATCGAAAGGAACATCCAAAGATTCCACTCTTTTTTTAAATGCTATGACTGTTTCCCCATATTTTCTTAGTTTGACTGAAGTATTATTGTATCTAAATAAGAGTAATAAAGACTCTGCTTTCGTTAACTCACTAAAGCTATCAAATAATTTTTGCTGAATGTCTATCAAACTGATAGGTTTAGGAATAGAAGCGTCCAAAATTAATCGCCGCCGCCAGTCAGTAATAAATGCCCAGTAGTTTAAGGTAATATTATTAAAAACCTCCACTTTCTCTGCAACTTCTTTTAGCATCTCAAATTCACGTTCTATTTTAGCTTTTTTAAGATCATTACGATATTGTGTTGAAGATAATAAAAAGGCAATAACACCGGCTATCAATGCCCCTAGTCCTATTTTTACTGCAGAATCGACTACTTCAATCCAAGTAATGGCTTTCCTAATTTATAAAAATTGAGTAATTATTCTTGTTTTAATATTTCGGCAATACTCTCACGCAATTTCTGCCACTCAAAATAATCACCCGGATCGGTCTTACGATTGGGTGCAATATCACTATGACCCGTTAAATGCCGCCGTGTTTTTGGGTAAGCGTGATAGATTGCAGTCACCACTTGAGCGAGTATTTCATATTGAACCTCAGTAAACGGCACAAAGTCTGAGCCTTCAAGCTCAATACCAATGCTATAATTGTTACATTCTGCTCGACCCAGATAACTGGATTTTCCCGCATGCCATGCGCGCGCATTAAAGTTCACAAACTGCGTCATCGTGCCATCACGTTCAATAAATAAATGGGCGGATACTTCAGCACCCTCAATCGTTTGAAAATAAGGATGCGTTTGCCAATCCAACTGGTTGGTAAACAACGCTTTGACATAATGCATACCATTTGCGTCACATGCGCCGAACTCATTCGGTGGTAAGCTGATATTATGAATGACGATGGTATCAATACTCATACCAGCAGCGCGTTCATTATGATTCGGTGAACACAACCATGTGGCTGCGGATAAGCGACCATCATTAATAGTCAGTGAAGCGGCTGAATTTGGCATAATATTCTCTATATATTCTCTATTATAGTAGGGTGTATAAGTTAGTATAGAAGGCTTACGGTAATTAAGGGTTGTAGCAAGCTATCGCCGTAAATACAAGTTATTAACGATAATATACCAACGACAATATACCAATAATAATCTCTAAAACTAATGATAAATAGAACTGCGATAAACGGTATCAAATGACCCGGTAAAAATTAACCACGCTGATAGCGTATGAATTGAAAATAAGAGGCGCTACCTCATGTCTAAACACTCAAAGCCCATGTCAATCGCTAGTACACTATCTGCAATACGTCCGCGTGCTCGTTTGCCACTTGCCATTACTGGACTGCTATTAAGCGCCCAAGCCCAAGCCATGTTACCAACCCCTTTAACATTGGTAACCACTGGCGGATTGGGTGATACGACCGATACAGCGGTCATTCATGACAAGATAATAAATGTTGCAATAACTAATCCTAATAATACGAGCGTTAATAGCAGTAGCAGCCAAAGTACTAAAAAAAGTACTAAAAATAGCCAAAATACAAATGCTGACCAATTATTAACTACGTGGCGTGCACAAGTACAAGCGGATAATCTAGCGCAGCATATAACGTGGCGACGATTGCTGTATGTCGTTGATGATAAAAAAGGTGTGTTCGCTAAAAAAAATACGAAAAGTGAAGTTGATGATGCCGAGTTTTTTTTAACGCCTAATGGACAACAAGATGCCGCCGCTGAATTGGATGCCTTGTTGGTAGCCATGGCGGAACAAATGTCATTACCTGCTAACACTGCACGCACGGTTGCAAATGATTCTGCCCTTTGCCGGTTTCCTGCGCGTGTGCACTGGCTAGCAGAAACCTTGAATATTGATAAAGCTACGCTGCAAGTCGATTGCCCAAAGCTTGATGACTGGATGGCAACGATAGCGCCAAAGCAGCTGTCGGTTATGTTTGCGCAAGAATATTTGGACAATCCGATATCTGCTTTTGGTCATACTTTATTACGCATTGACTCAGCAGCCAGTGCCAAAGACTTTACCCAAATTCATCATGCTTATGCCCTAAATGATACGGTTGATGGCGATAATAAGGATAATTTTGCGCTGTTTACCATCAAAGCCATGAGCGGACGTTATGATAATTTAATTGAAATTGACCCGTATCCAGCAAAGCTAGCCGATTATCTCAAAGATGATGAGCGTGATACATGGACGTATCAGCTCGATTTAACCCCTGCAGAAGTTCAGCAAATCATGCGTCATGTCTGGGAAACTAAGGATTTGTCGATACCGTATTATTTTGCAACCGATAACTGTGCGTCTGAGATTTTGCGTCTGATTGATGTGGTACGTCCTAATCAGCAGTTATTAAGTCAGCTGCCTTATGTGGTGATTCCCTCTGACGTGGTCAATTTGTTAAGTCGGAAAAGCCTATTAACCAATACCCGTTATACGCCTGCAGATGGTACGTTAAGGCAAGCGCAACTTAATACCGCGAAGCAAAAAGCGCATCTGAGCAATCAGCCTTTAACTAAAAATGAGGTAAATAACATCACCTCTGAAGAGAGTAATCTGCTGTCAAGTATGTCAAAAGATGGTCAGACTTTGTTGCCATTCACTGTATCTGCTCCTGATAACAATCCGCTAGATCGTCATCCCATGCAGCGCGCCCATGTTGGCATTGGGCAGCGCGGTGATAATAGTTATATAGACATTGGTCTGCGCGCAGGCTTTCACGATACGTTGGATGGCAGCTCAGGATTTGGTCAGTTTTTTAATTTAGAAGGGTTAGCGGCAACCTTACGTTTTTATGATAATGAGGAAGATAGCAACGGCAATGCCCCAAAAAGCGCAGTGTTGCAAAATTTCACCTTAATTCGTGGGCGTTCTTTTAATCCCGTAAATTCGGCTAAAAAAGGCAAAACATGGGGCGCCAGTATTGAAGCCACCCGTGTTAATGATGGCTCGCAACAAGACGGCACCGACCATTTAGTGGGTAGTACTGCCTTTGAATATGGCAAGTCGTGGGCATTTGGTGCGCCGCGTACTGATACGTCAGGTTTGATAAGTGGTGAGATGCCGCCACAGCTCTGCTATGCTTTTGGCACAGGCGCAATACAAGCGGGGCGTGGTATTAACAAAGGCTATCGCGTTGGTGCTGGCGTGAACGCAGGTTGTCTGTATCAGATTAACAATCATTTACGTGCGCAAGCTGAATTGCAACTGCCGTATTGGTATCATGGCAGCAGCGATGATTCGAACGTCCGTGGTCACTATTGGCAGCCGATTACCACCCTTGGGCTGCATTACGATATCGATAAAAAACAAGCATTACGCCTTGATGCCAGTTATGAATGGCAGAATCGCATCGATGCCAATGACGATATTAAACTGGCTTATATGCGCTATTTCTAATGAATAACTTCTAAGCCATGCATTCAAAATAATGATAACTATAAGAATAAATAAGGATAGCTCATGACGACGCAACAGTGGCTGATTATTGGACAAGGTGATATTGGTTTGCCGGTGACGAATATGCTTGCGCAACATAATTTGTCCGTCACCGGACTGGCGCGACGTGAACGTAGTCATTATGCGTTGGATGATAATGCACATTTTATGCAAGCGGATGCGCTTAAGCTGAGCGCAGAACAGCTGAAAGACTTTACCCGTATTGCTATTATTGTGACACCCGATGACTATTCGACCAGCGGTTATAACGACAGCTATTTAGCAATTTGTCAGCACTTAGCAACATTTGCAGATAAATTAATGAACCTTGAACGCATTATTTTTATCTCATCAACAGGTATTTATGGGCAAAATAATGGCGAATGGATTGATGAAAATACGCTGCCGATTATTCCCGAGCGTGATGCTTCCAAGATTATTTTACTAGCGGAACAGGCATTGCAACAAGGTTTTGGTAATAAGGCAATTATTATTCGTCCCAGTGGTATCTACGGACGCGAGCGGTTGATGCGCCTACGTAAAGCCCGCGAAGGACAAAAAGAGCCGATTGCTGCGGAAGATTGGAGTAACCGCATTATGGATAGCGATTTGGTTACCATTATCGCCAAGGTAATGACGATAGACGCGCCAAAATCTCTTTATATTGCAACTGATTATGCGCCAGTAACCACCTTTGAGCTGACCACTTGGCTGAGTAAAAAAGTCGGGGAGACGCTGCCAGAAGTAGATAACGAGAAAACCTCTGTTACGGGGAAACGCTTACATAGCAACATTCCGTTAGCTTGGCTCACTTATCCTGATTGGCAAGCCGGTTATCAGGATATTTTGCGACATCATGATGATGGTTAATAAAGGAGCTTAAATGACTCAGCAGACTTTTTTAGCTTTCGTTTTTATTTGATATTACTATTGTCCTGGAGACAGTATGACTCAGCCTTTTACTTCTGATAACCACTCAGCTCAAAAGCTATCGGGGCAAGGTAGGCGGGTAGAAGATAATGTTGAGCAGTTATCCCAGTTAGCTGATAATGCTCAACCTGCGATTGTGCATCCAAACTTTGACCCGCGCCAAACTGCGCTTGATCCAGCACGACCATTAACTGATATCCCAGAACCTGCACGGCGCGTTAATAGTCAACTGCGCCGTCTTTATGGGAGCGCTAAGGGTTTCTATCAGCCTAAAGAGGATGGCTTATCTAAGTGGAAGCTGGTGGCGTCAGAATCGTTTGCCGACTATTTAGGTTTTCTTACAGCGGCACAACTGATTTCTATTCCGGACAGCTTTTATCACAATCATAGCGAGCAGCCTTTGTTGGCGTCACTCGATACCATGACGTTGCTGGATATGGCAGATATTGGGCAGGTTATTCAAAAATATCCGCAGTTAACGCGCTATGGTTTTGCGACAGACCATTTGAATAATAAAAAAACTACCGATGTTAAGGCTAATGACACCTCTGTGTCTTTGCGAAGCATCATTAAACGCCACAATACTGATGAACTCTTAAATAGTATCTATGCCGATGATTGGCAAGTGATTTTACAGCCAGAGCAATTTGAATCGGGTGTCGGTAGCCTTGCGACTGACATTATGGCGTGTAGTGTGGCGCTGCATGTGCTTAAGCAATGTGCGACGCGTAAAAGTATTAATCGTAGTTATAGCGCCGAGCAAATTTGTCAGCATGTGCGCAGCTATGTGCTGAGCCAAGTATGTCGCACGCCAGCGCTACGTTATCAATATCGTCACATCCGACTGTTTGCCGGACACATTATCGTGGCAGCGCAACATTTGGGTTGGGAGTTGCAGATAGCGGACGATGGTCAGTGTTATTTTAATCTCTCCTCACGCTGTGGTCTGCTCACTCGCTACGCCAATATGCAAGATTATGCTATCAATGGTTGGTCAAGCTGACCAATAATGCGTACAATAATGCAAAAATTTTTCCCATAGGAATGCCTTATGCACACCCCATCATTTACCGCTCATGATTTTATTCAACTCGCCTTAGACAACCAAGTACTCAAGTTTGGTGAATTTGTACTGAAGTCGGGTCGAGTTAGCCCATATTTTTTTAATGCAGGCTTATTAGCAACGGGCGAGATGCTGTCGCTACTGGCGCGTGGTTATGCCGATGCGTTAGCGGAACAAATGCAAAAAGCTGGTGACAGCGATAAAGAACTGGTCATCTTTGGTGCTGCGTATAAAGGTATTCCATTTGTCGCGGCAACCGCCCAAGCATTATGGCTACATCATGGTATCAATGCTGAGTGGGGTTATAACCGTAAAGAAGTAAAAACTCACGGTGAAGGCGGTAATTTGGTTGGCGCTGATGTGAGCGGTAAAGCCGTTTGGATACTTGACGATGTCATTACTGCAGGTACGGCAATGCGCGAAGTGATTGAGATTTTAGAAGCCGCAGGCGCAAGCGTTGCCGGTATTCTCGTGGCATTAGACCGTAAAGAAAAAGGACAAGGCGAGCTTTCTGCCATTCAAGAACTGGTTGCCAATTTACAAGTGCCGGTAAGTGCGCTGGTTGATATGGATGACTTAATCGGTTATTTAGCTAGTGAACAAAGTGCCCATCAAGACGCCACCGAAATTGCCGACCAACTGGCAAAAATGCAGCATTATCGCACGCAGTATGGTGTATAAAGTACCGACTGTTTTTGCTTGATGATTCCTAATTATTTTAACTTCATTATTAATAACCACGGTACGCAAAACAACCACCTTTAAGTGAGCCGATCATGAGTCAAGCTGCCCCGTTAGCGTCAGATAATTCTGCAAATAGCCGTTCTTTAAAGATACTGGTCATCATGGATCCTATTGAAAAGATCAATTATTACAAGGATACTAGTCTGGCAATGATGTGGTCAGCGCAAGATCGTGGGCATACGCTGGGTTATTGTCAAATTCATGATTTGTGGCTCGATCGTGGTCAATTAATGATTGATGCGCATCCCGTGAATGTCAAACGTGATCCTGAAGACTTTTATACCTTAAGTGAAAAAATCACTTGTCCGGTGACCGATTATGATGTGATTTTAATGCGTAAAGACCCACCGTTTGATATGCGTTTTATTTATGCGACTTATTTATTAGACCATGCCAAGGCAGCAGGTGTGCTGGTGGTAAATGATCCAAGCGCAATCCGTGACTGTAATGAAAAGTTATTTGCTACGTGGTTCAGCGATTATATGAGCCCAACGATTGTCACCAGTAAGCAAGTACACATTCGTAAATTTATCGCTGAGCAGCAAGATGTGATTGTTAAACCGTTGGATGGTATGGGCGGTGCAGGCATTTTTCGTTTGACCGCTGACAGTCACAACATTGGGGTCACGCTTGAGATATTGACTGAGCTTGAGACCTTACCAATTATGGCGCAGCGCTATTTGCCTGAAATTAAAGATGGCGATAAGCGCGTTCTTATCGTTGATGGGGTGGTCATTGATTATTCATTAGCGCGTATTCCTACCAAAGGCGAAACTCGTGGTAATTTGGCGGCGGGCGGAAGCGGTGTAGCCATGCCATTGACCGATATTGAACGTCAAGTGGCAAACGTGGTCGCACCAATTGTTAAAGAAAAAGGCTTGATGTTCGTGGGACTTGATCTTATTGGCGGACGTATTACTGAAATTAATGTTACCAGTCCGACTTGCGTGCGTGAAATTGACGACCAATGCGGAACGGATATCGCCACTGACTTTATCAAAGCCGTAGAATCAAAATTTTAATTGATGACTAAAAGTGAGCTCGAAGTGGCTTAAGCGCTTAGGTCATAAAGCCCTGCTTAATAAAAAGGTTTAGGAATATAGAAAATCAAGATTTAGACGCTTAATTCGCTATAAAACGCTACATGTCACGCCTTGATTTCCTCTATACTATGCGGGCTTTACGGCAGGGCTTTTTATTGGACAAATGGTTCAAAAATGAGCATGGTAAAGCCACTGATTATTCATGAAAAAAGATAAGAAAGGCTAAGAGCAATGAAGACACCGCATATACTAATGATGGCTGCCGGAACAGGCGGGCATGTATTTCCAGCGCTAGCAGTCAGCGAATTGCTGGCTGAGCGTGGTGCGGTGATTCATTGGCTTGGCACAGCAAATGGGATGGAAAATCGCTTGGTTGCGCCAACTGATTATGCTTTTCATGCCATTGCCATGCAAGGCTTGCGTGGTAAAGGGGTCGGGCGTTTACTGAAGATGCCTATCACCTTATTAGCCGCGACTATGGCGGTTATCAAGATTATTCGTAGTAATAAAATTGATATGGTAGTGGGTTTTGGCGGTTATGTTAGCGCTCCTGGTGGTATCGCCGCGCGTATGACCGGCACACCGCTAATTATTCATGAGCAAAATGCCATTGCTGGCATGAGCAATCGTTATTTAGCCAAAATCGCTACTAAAGTCTTACAAGCTTTTGAAAATACTTTTGCCAATAGTGAGCTTGATTCAAAGTTAGAAACGGTGGGCAATCCAGTTCGCAATGCCATCACTGGCGTGGCGGCTCCAGCTGAGCGTTATGATATTAATGATGACTCGCCACTACGCTTATTGGTAGTGGGTGGCTCATTAGGCGCACAGGTGCTAAATAGTACACTGCCTAAGGCGCTAGCACTTATCAATACGCCTTTTGAGGTACGTCATCAATGTGGGCGTGATAATGAGACAGTGACGCAAGCGGCGTATGATGCTGAAGATTTGAGCGCTCATAAAACCATCGTGCAGCCTTTTATTACCGATATGGCAGCCGCTTATCAATGGGCGGATATTATTGTTTGCCGTGCTGGCGCGTTAACCGTAACTGAAATTCAAAATGTCGGCATCGCTGCGATTTTTGTGCCTTTACCAAGCGCGGTAGATGACCATCAAACGGCGAATGCGCGTACTTTGACAGAGCATGACGCTGCATTATTATTACCACAGCCTGAACTGACCCCTGAACGCTTAAGCGCTGAATTATCGGTGCTGAATCGCCAGATTTGTCTAGAAATGGCAGAAAAAGGTCATGCACTTGCCAATCGCAGCGCCAGTCAGCAAGTTGCTGATATTATTTGGCAAACCCTTGAGCAGTAATTTTGCTATTAGGATACACATCGTTTCACGTTACCACCCTATTTTTGCTCACCATATATACCGCATTTTATGATGCTTTAATAAAGAGAAACCTCTATGTCCACAACTGCTCCTGCCAATGACACCGCTGCTACGCTCAGCGATAAAGCATCGCCAACCCGTCTGATTGAAATACCAGAGATGCGCCGTATTCAGCATTTACATTTCGTTGGTATTGGTGGTTCTGGCATGTGCGGTATTGCTGAAGTCATGAGCAATCAAGGCTATAAAGTGAGTGGTTCAGATATCGCTGAAAGCCCTGTCACTAAGCGTTTACAAGACATTGGTATTGAGATATTTATTGGTCATGATTCTAAAAATATCGCGCAAACAGATGTATTGGTCGTGTCCTCTGCCATTGACCGCAGCAACCCTGAAATTACTGCGGCATTAAAAGCCCGACTGCCCGTAGTTCGCCGTGCCGATATGCTTGGTGAATTGATGCGTTATCGTCACGGTATTGCCGTGGCTGGCGCGCATGGTAAAACTACGACCACTAGCTTACTGACCACGATGCTTGCGGAAGGCGACCTTGATCCGACCTATGTGATTGGCGGTAAGCTGAATGCGTCAGGTAAAAATGCTGCGTTAGGTAGTAGCCGCTTTTTGGTTGCTGAAGCGGATGAATCTGATGCCTCATTTTTGACTTTACATCCGATGGCAGCGATTGTCACTAACATCGATCAAGACCATATGGAAACGTATGACAATAGTTTTGATAAATTAAAAGCTGCCTATATCCAGTTTTTACAAAACATGCCGTTTTATGGCTTAGCCGTCGTATGCGGTGACGATGCTGAATTGTATGCGATGATTGATGACATTGGGCGTCCGGTGCTTACGTTTGGTCTTGAGCCTTTCAACGATGTCCAAGCGATTGATGTGGTGGTTGAGGGCACTAAAACCCACTTTACCGTCTTGCGCCGTGACCGTGAACCGCTTCCTTTGACTTTGAATATTCCGGGCATTCATAATGTCTATAATGCGCTGGCAGCTATCACCATGGCAACCGATGAAGGTGTCGATGATGAAGCCATTAAGCGTGCGCTACATAAATTTGCGGGCGTTGGTCGTCGTTTTGAGCAGCATAAGCCTGTAGCCGTCGATGGTGGCGATATATTACTGATTGACGATTATGGTCATCATCCAAAAGAAGTGGATGCCACCATTAAAGCAGCACGCCAAAGCTTTCCTGAGCGTCGCTTAGTGATGCTGTTTCAGCCGCACCGTTATAGCCGTACGCGTGATTGCTTTGATGACTTTGTTGAAGTCTTATCGACAGTCGATGAGCTGTTATTATTGGATGTTTACTCAGCAGGAGAAAGCCCAATCGCAGGCGCAGATACCAAGACTTTAGCACGTAGTATCCGTTTGCGCGGTATGGTTGAGCCAACAATTATTGATAAAAATAATATTGCTCCGGTTATGCAGCGCTTACTAAAAGCCAATGATATGCTTTTGACCCAAGGCGCGGGTAATATTGGTCAAATTGCCATCGATTTGGCTGCCAATAATTTATATCTCAAATAAGTCTCAAGAAAATAATTCTGAAGAAAAATTTAGGAGCTGTCCTTATGACTATTAATAATAATCAAGAAAGTATAAATAACGTGGCACATGATGTAGATGCCAGTGTTTTTGGTAAAGTGGCTGTAGTCTATGGCGGCAGTAGTAATGAGCGTATTATCTCGTTAGATAGTGGTGCTGCTGTCTTAAAAGCATTACAAAGCCAAGGCGTTGATGCCATGCATTTTGATCCTAAAGATCAAGATATTACCGAACTGCGCAATTTTGATCGCGTCTTTAACGTCTTGCATGGTCGTGGCGGTGAAGATGGCGTATTGCAAGGCATGCTGCAATGGTTAAACATTCCACAAACAGGCTCAGGGGTTTTAGCCTCTGCGCTTGGCATGGATAAAGTGCGTACTAAGCAATTGTGGCAAGGTTGCGGTTTATCTACTGCGCCGTTCTCATTACTGACTGCGGATACTGATTGGCAGCAAGTGGTTAATACACTAGGATTACCGTTAATTATTAAACCTGTGCATGAAGGTTCTAGTATTGGTATGACTAAGGTCAATCATTTAGATGAGCTGCCTGCAGCTTATGCTACGGCGGTAGAATGTGGCGATGTGGTTATGGCAGAGCGTTGGATTACCGGTCGTGAATTCACCATTGTCATTATTGACGACGAGGCTTATCCCGTTATTCGTTTAGAGCCTGCTGACATCACTAATTTTTACGATTTTGAAGCCAAATATAATCGTAATGATACCTCTTATTATATTCCTTGTGGTCTAAGCGCCAGTGAAGAGACGCATTTACAAGCGTTAAGTCTGGCAGCATTCCGTGCGGTTGATGCGAAAGGTTGGGGACGTATCGACGCCATGCAGGACACCGATGGCAATTTTTGGTTGCTTGAAATTAATACCGTACCGGGTATGACCAGTCACAGCTTAGTGCCGATGGCAGCTAAAGCGCGTGGTATGGATTTTGAAGCGTTATGTTGGCATATTTTATCGCAAACGTTATAGCTAAAATTATATTTCAATAGCTTAAAAACTCAAATCAATAGCACTATAGCAATACCATTAATGTGTCGACAGTTGTGCTATAGCATATCTTAATGTAAACTTGCGTGAATTCGCTGGTTGCTGCTTGAGTTAAGCTATTGTTTATGATGAAAATACGTTAATATTGTAAGTACAAATCTAAATCGATACTATCCAGCCATTTTAGTGATTTAATCTGTTTTAGTGGCTATATATTTATTGTTAAGCCGTAACTGCTACTCTCAACTCATGAAATATAATAAAACATTAGTTGAGAGTAGTGAGGCTATATTAACGATATGATCATTATCGATTTTTCTGAATGATTAGTTTAGTGATTAGATAGTATTTATTACATATATACTCGTGTCAGTTACAGCAAAAATAAGGACGAATGCAATTATGGCTCAAACTGTCAACGAAGTTACTGACTTAATGAGTGATAAGAAAGATCGTCCGAAACGTAGCACGCGACTGCCACCTTCGGCTAAATATTTTTTTATGGCACTCGTGATTGGGCTGTTATTATTAATATTAGTGATGGGCGCTAAGGCATTACGTGATGCACCGCCTGCTGCGATAGAAGTCAGTCATCAAGGCTTAACAGCTATGCAATATGATGCGTTGCAACAAACGATGAACCAGCAGTCAGTCACCAGTTTTTTTACTACTGATTTACAGACGCTACGAGATATTGCGATTGATCTGTCTTGGGTAGACCAAATTAGTGTTACTCGAGATTGGCAACGAGGTATTGTGATCACCGCACTGCCCAAAAAAGCCGTTGCGAATTTTGGTACAGAACGCATGGTTGATGCTAAAGGCGTGGTATTTGTACCTGCTGATAGCGAGGAGCTGACGCAAGCGCAGTTTGCTACCTTACAAGGCGAAATTACGCAAGCACCTGTTATCATGCAGCAAATGCAACAAATTAATGAGTGGTATGCACCGCTTGGTATGCGGGTAGAAGACATTATTCTGTCCCCACGTATGACATGGCTGGTACGTTTTAGTAATGGTTTACGAGTCATTGTGGATAATGAAAATACCGCGCAAAAATTGCTTAGTTTAAGCCAATTGTTAGGCAACCAATTGAGCACGCGCCGTGATGAGATACAGTCTGTAGACTTACGTTATAAAAATGGCTTTAGTATCGCATGGCATATGAAAGAGCCATAAGCTGTAAAAAAGAGGGTGATTGCACCTTCTGCATTATCATTTAGATAGTGTTAGTTTAGAGCATTCTAGTTTATATAGATGACACTGCTGTATTTTAAGTTTTACATATCGTCTTTTGTTCGACCTTATATTTTTTAACTGTAAAACCTTTATTTGAATTTAGTATTCATTTTGATGATTTAATGGAGACGTCATTTAGTCTCCTGTTTAGCGATAATTTGCTTGGTACCATGAAAAATACTGAAAATCTAGTTGTTGTCCATATCAGTGCCACTGCAGTTTATGCGGTGATTGGCAGCGTTGTGTCTGCGAAAGATATCCGCATTATGGGCGTTGGACAAGTTAAAAACAGCGACTTTTATCAAGGTCAAATTAAACACCGAGAACGCTTGCAAGGCGCGATTAAACAAGCCATTCAAGAAGCTGAAGATACGGCTAACTGTCGCGTCCATAGTGTATGGTTGACGTTATCTACCCCTGAATTGCTGAGTAAAAACAGCACTGGTCACGTCGCAGTCGAAGAAGATATGGTGCGTACCAAAGATATGGTGCAAGCGCTATCTAACGCTAAGTCGCAAGATTTACCGTCCAATTATTATCTGATGCATTGCTGTCAGCAAGGCATTTATGTTGATGCTCAAGACACTATCGTTGATGATGCCATTGAGATGATTGCAGACGAAATCACGGTGATGTATCACATGATGATGATGCCAGTCGCCAGTCGCCAGAACCTGCAAAAGTTATTGCAAAGCTGTGATGTCGGTGTCGATCATGTCGTATTCGATGCGGTTACTAGCGCTGAATACAGTCTGATAGCAGAAGAACGCCAGCAGGGCGTTTGTTTAATAGACATCGGTGCCAGTACGACGAGCATCTGTGTTTATAAAGAGAATAAACTGGTCTTTACTCATTGTGTGGCAAGCGGTAGCCATGAAGTTACTATGGATATATCAGCCGATTTTGGCATTTCAATGATAGAAGCTGAAAAGCTTAAAAAATTGCATGGTACGGTTGATGTGCATAGCATAGACCCGAGTGCATTTTTTATATTTAGACCACAAGGTTCAGGCGATGAGATTAATGTCAGCGTTTATAAACTGGCGCAAATTATAGAAGCACGTTATGTCAGTATTTTTACTGAAGTCGTGCAACAACTGCATCAAGCGGGCCTAATAGGTTACATTGATCGTGGAATTGTGCTGACGGGTGGCGGTAGTGCCATCAAAGGTATGGTACCATTTGCAAAAAAACTACTAAAAATGCCGGTAGTATTGACCAATACTCATCCTCATATTAGTGCTTATAATCACTTTGACAATGAAGACTCATTTAAGCAGTTAAATGCCCATATTAATGACCGAGCTTATCATACGGCTTTCGGTACTTTACTGTATAGCCAAAGTGAACAGTTTCGGCATAGTGAGCAAAGTGAGACTGAGGCCATAGAAAAGCTGAAAGTTAAAAACGTTTTTCAAGGTGTCGGACAACGTTTTAGTAGTATGTTTAAAAAAATACTGTAGTAAGTTCGTTTAAAATAAAATTAGATATTTGCTAGATTAAAGCTGAAAACAGCTTATGTAAGTTGCACCCTCATTATTTGATTTGTATACATTTATATATAGTACGTCGATAGCACGCCATGCGAGTGCGTTATTACACATCGACCTTCATGCTATCTGCAACTGGAGAACCGTTTTTATGTCAAAATACACCATGCCAGATGATAATAAGCCCCAAACTAATGGTCAAGCCCGTTTTATAGTATTTGGGGTTGGCGGCGGCGGCGGTAATGCTGTTGAGCATATGGTACAACAAGGTATTAAAGGGGTAACGTTTGTCTGTGCCAACACTGATAAACAAGCCCTTGACCGTCTAACGACACCGCATAAATTGCAGCTTGGTGCAAAAAGTAACCGTGGTCTTGGAGCGGGTGCTAATCCAGAAGTAGGGCGTGAAGCCGCTGAAAGTGAAGAAGAGGCCATTCGCGCCTTACTTGAGCATTCAGATATGGTATTTATTACTGCTGGAATGGGTGGCGGTACGGGTACCGGTGCTGCGCCTGTCGTTGCTCGCATTGCTAAAGAGATGGAAGTATTGACCGTAGCAGTGGTCACCACACCATTTAAGTTTGAAGGTGGTAAGCGCATTAAAGCAGCTAAGGCTGGCATTGAGCAATTAACTAACTTCGTTGACTCCATTATCACTATCCCAAATGATAAGCTAATGAGTGTCTACGGCAATCTATCGATGCAAGATGCGTTCAAAAAAGCGGATGACGTATTGATGCATGCGGTACAAGGCATTGCGGAGACGATTGCGCGTTCAGGTTTGGTCAATATTGACTTTAACGATATTCGTACCGCGATGACTGCTAAAGGTCATGCGATGATGGGTATTGGTCGCGCCAGTGGCGATGATCGTGCGCGTGAAGCCACTGAAAAAGCAATTAAATCGCCGTTGCTTGATGATCTACGTCTAGAAAATGCGAAAGGTCTATTGGTTAACGTGATTTCTTCACAAAGCCTATCTCTTGATGAATTTAGTAAAATTAGTGAAATCGTTGAAGGTATTACCGATACCGATGAGGCTAATATTTTCTATGGTTCAGTGGTTGATGAAGATATGGGTGATGAGTTGCATGTTACCGTTATTGCAACTGGTCTGACGTTAGATGAATATGCAGGTCAAGAACCTAAAGTGCAAAATATTGTCCCTTCTGTGACTAGCACTCAGGCAGTTGACCCTAATTTGCATACCAGTGCCCTAAACAGTCAAAAACAGTCACAAAATCAATTGTATCAAGACAGTATTACACGCACAGCAATGATGCAAGAACAGCCACAAACCAAAACAAATAGTATTCAAGACTATCTTAAGCGCCAACAAAACAAGTAAATAAGCTCAAAGCTTTACTAAATTTTGACTGGGTATAAAATAATTAGTCTAAATAACTATCTTAAGCAATGACAAAAAAGCCAGCATTAATATGCTGGCTTTTTTGTATGTTATCACTGTAAATATGCCTAAAATGTATGTTTTACCTTGGTTTTAGAATGCATTTTATCGATTTTTTATGGTTTTAGAGGATTAACAATATCAAAGAAATTCTCATAATAAGTGTAATAAAACAAAGAAATGAGTAAATTAGGGGTTCTTAACTATAGCGAATAAGGGGCAGCAAATGGTACACTAGGACAATTGTAACAAGATATGTGAGAAAATAGCCATGAATCAACGAACTATAAACAGAGCGATAGCTATTACTGGTATTGGCTTGCATAGTGGCGAATCTGTTGACCTAGAGTTTCATCCGCAGCCTATCAATACGGGAGTCGTATTTGAGCGTTCCGATATTGTAGGCTGTGCGCCGATTCCTGCTAGTGCTTTTTTGGTACAAGATACCATGATGTCGTCCAATTTAGTGTTTGGTGGTACTCGTGTGGGTACGGTTGAGCATCTATTAAGTGCGATTGCCGGTCTTGGCGTTGATAATCTATTGATTCGAGTGTCTGCTGCCGAAATTCCTATTATGGATGGTAGTGCTGCACCATTTGTAGGATTATTACTACAAGCTGGCTTTTGTGAGCAAGAGAGTCCTAAAAAGTTTTTGAGAATTGTGCGTCCTGTACGCGTTAAAATCGATGATAAATGGGCAGAGTTACGTCCATATGACGGTTTTGAGTTAAATTTTGAAATTGATTTTGATCATCCTGCATTTAATAAAGACTATCAGCACGCCCAGCTGCGTTTTTCTACTCACAAATTTATTGAAGAATTGAGTGCTGCTCGTACTTTTGGTTTTTTACAGGATATTGAAACGCTCAGAAAAAATAATTTAGCGTTAGGTGGCAGTATGGATAATGCTATTGTCATTGATGAAACCAGAGTTCTCAACTCTGAAGGTTTGCGCTTTGCTGATGAATTTGTACGCCATAAAATTTTAGATGCGTTAGGCGATTTATACCTCATTGGCTATCCAATATTGGGTCGATTTAATGCCTATAAATCTGGTCATGCCTTAAATAATTTATTGGTACGTGAAATTTTATCAGATAAAAATAACTTTGAAATTGTAACTTTTGATGACAATGTAACTTGTCCTATCGAATATTTACCTTTGACACATCTAACTGTCGAGGGATGAATACACGAATATACACGATGTATCGCAACATTTACGTAAGATTACATAGAGTAGAGACCAATCGAAAGGCATTATCTTATTATCTATTTTTATATTATTAGAATCATTCTCTCAACCCTAGTCGCCACCAACGCTTCACTCAATAAAAAATCGTCTGATAGTTGAATCTATATAGTTGATTCAATTATCAGACGATTTTTTTATTTAGAAAATAATAAAAAATATGTCCTTTTAGTCAGTTTTTTCTTAATTATTTAACGTAACTTTACATTGTAAGACGAGGTTTTTTACTCATCTATTAAGCGCAATAGTGCATTTTTAAGATTTTTATCAGTGGTGACATGCTTTGCAGCCTGTGATATAGTCCGCTTTGTGTTTTGGCTAAGAACCTTATTTTCATTGGGTTTATGAGCTTTTAACAAGGTTGTTGGCAATGCTGATTGTTCACTAGGTGATGTATTTACAGCAGGATTTTTCACTACCACGATACGAATATGCTTGAGTTGTTGAAATGTAATAGACTGCTCTTTTAACACTTGTAGATAAGCGTTTTTTAAGTAGCGAATATGATTGGCGGCAGTCATTGAGCTGACACTGAGAGTGAGTTGCTCAGTCGTTAGACCGACAACCCAACAGCTATTAAGTATCTCATCCGGTAGACAATCTACCAGTAGTATTTTTATTTCATTGGTCGCCTGTGTATAAATACGCATATTATCAGCAAGGCTTCGCGGTAGTGCGCTACCAGCAAATGCCTGATGATCAATAAGCTGAGCGAGCCGATTAGGCTGTTTTTTTGACATCGTCATTACTCATCTAATAGGTGATGTTAAAGCGAATAGATGTAAAGCTGCTCAACATAGGATAAACAGCAAGCTCTTTACGAGGCGGATAGCTGGATTGGTAATAATGCCAAAGTTAACCTCTGTAGACGATAGAGTGCGCTGTTGAAACCAGAATTTTATCATGTTTGTTTAATGATTATATCTTCTAAATTAATTACTGCTTTGTCATGGATGACAGGCAATCTTGCATTAACAATAGGTAGTAAATTTATGAAAAAGGCTTTATTAATTTTGTCAGTATTGGGAATGGGGGTAGCACAAACGAGTGGTGCTGCTGTAAATAACATCTCAAATAGTACACTGACTTATACCAGAGCAAATATCTCTAATTCCTACGGTTCTTCGCAAAATATCTACAGCACCAGTAATGGCGCTCATGTGTCTAGCAATGACGAAATTAGTCAAGCTATCAGAGTTCTTAAACAAAAGGGTAGTGAGCTTGATACATTATCTCGTCGTTTATATTCTGAAAAAAAACAACAGTTTAAATCAGTTTTAGATCGTAATTCAGCCCCAGCTGTAGCAGCTGCGCGGGCATCAAGTGTGGCACTGTCTAGAAGTTCTGGTCGCTGTGCACGCTATGTCCGCCAAGCACTACAATCTGCCGGCTACGAATTTACGCCTAATCCTTCAGCCTATCAGTATGAAACACGCGGTACCCTTGCTAAAGCTGGTTTCACTAAGATTAGCAATGACATGCCTGCTCAAGTCGGTGATGTCGTAGTATTTGATCGCAGCTCAAAACATCCGCACGGTCATATTCAGATCTTTGATGGCTCAAATTGGATATCTGATTTCCGCCAAAATAGTATCAGTCCATATAGCAATATCTATGGCTATAGCACGTGGCGTGATTCACAATATGTGGACGACGCTTCTAACCGTGGTATCTATCTTGCTATGGCAGACAAATAATATCTGAAAAAGTAGGGGTTTATTAATAAACTCAACGCTTATTCTTAACTCAGTAATGCCATTGATAGCATTGCTGGGTTTTTTTATGCTTAAAATTAAGCTTAGCATTAGGGTTATAGTTGAAAACTGGCGTTAAATATTCTTATAATTTAATGCTGCTAACAGGTGCTATCTATTCAGTCCTTGTGGCTTGCCATTACTGTTTGATAATCAAAGGATGGCCAGTAAGAGCGTTGATGAAAGTCAGGCGGAGAAACATGAGCAGAAGCAAAATATAAAGCGATTTCACCGAATCGTAAAATGACACAAGGATGCAATTGTTCAATACCGACACTACTAGAGAAGCTATCATTAAAAAAGTAGCTGGGTAGTTGACTTATTGGCAAGCCAAAGCGCCGTTGGTAGCAATAACGGGGTTTGAAAGAATGAGTCTTTAAATTTACAGGTATAAGGCTTGAGGTATTCATTGGAGAAAGCTTCGACGTTAGCGGTGGCTCAATAATATTGTCAGACCAGTTGATATAAGCACGCGACTTTTTTTCTGTTTGCAATTTATTTATATACAATAAAGGCAGTGGTGGCAAAGAAGATTGGTTACGGTAACTTTTAAAGTGATAAAGCGCATAGCGCCCATTCGGACTGGCATTGATTTCTATGTACCTTGTGGCTTCATTAGAGTCAGTAGAACTGCCTGCTATAAAACACTCAAGACAGGTATCTTCCCATAAGTAGTCAGTAAAATGACACTGCGCTTGCTGCCAAGTTGACCAGCTTAATTGTGCTGCTAACTCTGCATAGGGTATTTGAATTTGATAAGTAAACCATAATTGCGGTTCTGGTTGCTGGATAATAGAAACGCTAACTTGAATATTGATATTTTGTAGGTGTGCGGGAGTGACATTTAATAGCTGAGCGTCAGTAGCTAGAGTATCAGTTGCTAAACGTAAATTAAAAATTTGACTCATAGTTGTCGTTCATTATGAATGGCAGTTAATAATGGGAAGAAGGGATTACTAATTAAATAATTATAGAGCTAATACTAATGGTCTGAACCGCAGAATGGGCAATATAAAAGCCGCGAGCACTTATGCATCGCGGCTTTTATACTTTGCACTGCTTAGTATGCAATGCAATATTTAAACTAATAAATACCAATTACTGTGCGTGACGTGACAAATTTGACAGTTTTGGGTTGGCATTAGGGTTTTTACGCAGTAACAATGCCATACGACCGATAGTATGAATGACTTGCGCTTTAGCATTTTTTGCAAGCTCAGTGGTGACAGTGTCACGCTCCTCTTTACTGCCAGCAGGTAGTTTTACTTTAATCAATTCGTGATCGGATAAAGCACGGTCGATCTCTTCCGTAATGGCAGGGGTGATACCCTTATTGCCAATCATCACCACAGCTGTGAGCTCGTGACCAATACCCTTTAGGCGTTTAAGTGTAGCGTTATCAAGTTCCATAAAATTCCTAAGCGTTGGTAAACATAAAAGTCAGGGTTAATAAGTGTATCATCATGATAGTGGCGATTAAAATGACTCTAATTAACAATAAAATTCGAACTCATTAAAATTTTTATCAGCACTATCAATAATCAGTTTCCGTCTTGCAGTAATCGGTGTCCGTCTTGCCTGAAATCAGCAGGATTTTGCACGATTTTACATGATGGAAATGTTAAACTGACTGTATTAGCATATTATAAACGCTACTGGCTTATAAAGCTGCTAAATCATTCATGTTAAAGTCAATTTAAACCACTGGCTTGTAGTTTTTACCATTAACCATATATATTAACGACATCACGTTAAATAATTGCTTTAACGTTGGTCATTACATGTTGCCAGTCACCCATTTATAAATTGCATAATAGTAGGAGAAGTTATTTTGGCCACGCGTATTAAAAATAAGAATTTGTCAAAAAGCAGTAGCGCTTGGATGAAAGAGCATATCGACGACCATTATGTAAAACAAGCGCAAAAAGACGGTTACCGCGCGCGTGCGGCTTATAAATTACTTGAGATTAATGATAAAACTAAACTCATTAGTAAAGGTATGACCGTGGTGGATTTGGGCAGTGCACCTGGTAGCTGGTCACAAGTAGCCGGTAAAATGGTGGGCGATAGCGGAATTTTGATTGCTTCTGATATTTTACCAATGGATAATCTGGAAAATGTCACTTTTATTCAGGGCGATTTTCGTGAAGCTGAGATTTTTGATAGCATCATGGCAGAAGTTGGTGATCAGCAAGTAGATGTGGTGTTGTCTGATATGGCACCCAATACTTCTGGCAACAGTGTGGTTGATCAGCCCAGAATGATGGATTTATGCGAGCTGGCGGTAGATTTTGCTTTGGCGACTTTACCAGAAGGTGGGGCACTGATTATGAAAGTATTTGAAGGGGCGGGCGCACAAGAATTGCGCAAGCAAATGCAGTCACAATTTAGTAAAGTGCGTAGTATTAAGCCTGATGCCTCGCGAGCACGCTCAAAAGAGATATTTTGGATAGCCATTAAATAGATAGACGATAGCTAAATGTGGCTACAAGGCATGACTACTATGATAACTTCTATAGTAAATACAATGAAATAAACTTGAGAATACTCAAAAACCGCTACAATTGTTAACTGAATAAACACGGGTCTTGCTTGAATTGTCAGAGTTAAAACCACATATAATGGTATATTAGCTTTGTTTAAAGCACTTTTTGTTTAAAGTACTTTATGATGAGAAATTGTTTCAGGCAAAGTCGTTTAAGAGTAAGCCATTTATTGAGATAAACATTTATCTTTATTTTACCAAATGAGATAAATATTTAATTGCCAATGAACCATAATCTCGAAGACGTCACGTGTTTAGTAAACACACCAATAAGTAAGGGATGGGAATAACTAGTGAGCGACATGGTAAAAAATACCTTATTGTGGCTGGTGGTAATCGGCGTTTTGGTGCTGGTATTTAGCGGCTTTGATAAATCTACAGAGCCCGATAACCTAAACTATTCTGAATTCGTGACCGCAGTGTCTGAAAATCAGGTAGCCAGTGTTGAAATTGACGGCGAGCAAATCACCGGCGAGAAAAAAAATGGCTCTGCGTTTGAGACCATTCGACCGGCCGTGATGGATGACCAGCTCATGCCATTGCTGCGTGAAAATAAAGTTGAAGTTCAAGGTACTGCGCCTAAACGTCAAAGTGTCTTAATGCAGCTATTGATTGCCAGTTTCCCAATCTTATTGATTATTGGTCTTTTCCTATTCTTCATGCGTAACATGCAAGGCGGCGCAGGTGGTAAAGGCGGCGGTCCGATGAGCTTTGGTAAGTCAAAAGCCAAAAGGCTCACTGAAGATCAAATCAAAGTGAACTTTGAAGATGTTGCTGGTTGTGAAGAAGCAAAAGAAGAAGTGGTAGAAGTGGTCGAGTTCTTACGCTCGCCGGATAGATTTACAAAACTTGGTGCGACGATTCCACGTGGTATCTTGATGGTGGGTCCGCCAGGTACAGGTAAAACGTTATTGGCAAAAGCCATTGCTGGTGAAGCTAAAGTACCGTTCTTTTCAATTTCAGGTTCTGACTTTGTTGAGATGTTCGTTGGTGTCGGTGCGTCACGCGTACGTGATATGTTCGAGCAAGCGAAGAAAAGTGCCCCTTGTATCATCTTTATTGACGAGATTGATGCAGTCGGTCGTCATCGTGGTTCCGGTATGGGCGGCGGTAATGATGAGCGTGAACAAACGCTAAACCAATTATTGGTTGAGATGGACGGTTTTGAAGGTAATGAAGGTGTTATTGTCATTGCTGCAACCAACCGTGCTGATGTTCTTGATAAGGCATTATTACGTCCGGGTCGTTTTGACCGTCAGGTACAAGTCGGTTTGCCAGATATTAAAGGGCGCGAACAGATTTTAAAAGTGCATCTTAAAAAACTACCCAATACCACCAGTGTTGATGCGCATTCATTGGCGCGTGGTACACCTGGATTTAGTGGTGCACAGCTTGCCAATCTTGTGAATGAAGCTGCATTATTCGCCGCTCGTCGTAACAAGCGAAGCGTCGATATGAATGACTTTGAAGATGCAAAAGACAAGCTCTATATGGGTCCTGAGCGTAAATCAATGGTGATACGTGAAGAAGAACGCCGTGCAACAGCCTATCACGAGTCGGGTCACGCCTTAGTAGCGGAGTTACTACCGGGTACGGATCCTGTGCATAAGGTCACCATTATGCCACGCGGTTTTGCGCTTGGCGTCACTTGGCAGCTGCCTGAGCATGATCAGACCAGTTTGTATAAATCAAAAATGCTGAGTGATATTGCTATTTTATTTGGCGGTCGAATTGCTGAAGAAGTGTTTATCAATCAAATGTCAACAGGTGCATCAAATGACTTTGAACGTGCGACTAAAATGGCACGTGCAATGGTCACTAAATATGGCATGTCAGACGCGCTAGGCATCATGGTCTACGAAGATGACGATAGCTCGCAAGGCTATTTCGGTGGCGGTGGGCGTACGATATCTGAAGCCACTCAGCAAAAGGTAGATGAAGAAGTCCGCCGGATGTTAGAGGAACAATATGATATCGCTCGTGAACTGATTGAAGCCAATCACGATAAAATGCATGCGATGGTTGATGCGTTGATGAAATGGGAAACGATTGATCGAGATCAGTTGCAGGATATTTTAGCGGGTGAAGCACCACGTCCGCCTAGAGTTTATCAGCATACAGAAGTAAACTTATCGAAAAATGATGTGAATACCTCTGGTTCAACGCCGCCACCTTTACCTGCGATGTAAAATCAGAAAATCATATCATGATTAATAAAAAGCCCTTTTACGTAAAAGGGCTTTTTTATTGACACTATTTTAGGACAGCATAAGGTTTACTGGTATGATGAGTTCAGGAAGCCTTAAACTGTTCGTTATAATTTTTTTGATGCTGGATGATTTATGTCATTATTTAACCCATTACCTGCTTATACCGTCACCAGTCGCGGCAAAACATTGGATTTATCTCAGCCCCATATCATGGGCATTTTAAATGTGACGCCAGACTCGTTTTCTGATGGGGGAGCGTTTAATGGTATTGATACGGCTGTTGCTCATTGCCAAGAAATGCTGGAGGCAGGCGCAACTATTATTGATATCGGTGGTGAATCTACGCGCCCAAATGCTGAAGCAGTTAGCACTAGCGAAGAGATTGAACGTGTGATTCCAGTAGTTAAGGCGATTCGGAAACAGTATGGTGATGGCGTTTGGTTGTCTATTGATACCAGTAACCCTATGGTTATGCAAGCAGCATTTAATGAAGGTGCTGATATCTGGAATGACGTTCGTGCGTTAAAACGTGAGGGTGCCGAAGACATGGCAGCCAAGCTCGATATTCCAGTAATGTTGATGCACATGCGTGGTGAGCCCACAACCATGAATAACCTTGCACACTATAACGATGTTATCAGTGAGGTAAGCACTGAATTAAAGTCGCGTATTGCTGAGGTAATCAGTCTTGGCGTTAAACGTGAAAAGATAATTATCGATCCTGGATTTGGTTTTGCGAAGAATTATGAACATCACTGCGCCTTACTTACTCAGCTTAATAGCTTGCAAGCGCTTGGTTTCCCAGTTCTGTTTGGTATCTCACGTAAGCGTTTTTTGGCAGAAGTGCTCAAAAAAAGTGGGGTTACAGCAGTAGCAGAGACTCAGGCGACGGCACGAGATGCAGCTGGTACTGCCGCTGGAATTTTTGCATTGCAACAAGGCGCTAGTATTATTCGCACTCATAATGTGGCGATGATGCAGCAAGCAGTTGCATTGTGGTGTCAGTTATCGGATTACAATAAGTACAATACTCAATAGTAAGCATTAATAGCCAGCAGCATACTCACTCTTTATTCTAATTTAAATCTAACGTTAAATAATGAGACTACTTTTATGACAACAACCAACTCAGCTATGCAAACTCAGCCAGAACCAACCAATGAGCAACGCCGTATTATTTATCAAGCACGGCGCGGTCTAAAAGAATTGGACTTTTATATTGATCCCTACGTGAAAGAGCTATATCTAACCGCAATACCGGCTGAGCAAGAAACCTTTGCACAAATGCTTACGCATGAAGATCCAGACTTACTTGATTATTTTACCAATCAGCGTCAGCCTGAAGACGAAGCAATTTGGGCACTGGTTAATAAAATTAAAAACTGGCGTCATTCTAAAGACAGTTAGCCATCATTTAGTGGACATTGGCATTGTCGCTAAAATCAGGATAATAGTATTATTTGCCTGTTCAGGTGTTTGGAAAGAATATGACTGTGATAAAAATATGATAGTGATAAAAATATGGCTCATGGAAAGTCTTTACGTATTGATGCATCAATAAAGCCGTCTAGCTATTTACGTACGTGGTTATATGTCAGCTTGACGAGTGTGTTCGTGCTATTGGCGTGGCTTGCAGAATTATCATTATGGCAATATGTATTGATACTGGTTGTCAGTGCAGCAGTGCTGAGCTATTTAGCATTAACGCGTCCAATATTACTACATTTAAGTCAGCCGCCACTTGCTCAGCGTGTGGATCAAAATTGGCAAGCACTGATGCGTACGCAACGCGGTGATGCGCTATGGCAAGCTAATTTATATAAGATGCATCGTTATCACTTATGCATACATTTTGAGTTTATTGTCATTGAGCCTTACCAGCGCCCTTTATCAGTGACTGTATTTCGTGACCAAGTGACTGCTGATGAATGGCGAGCATTAAATATCTTAGCCAATGTTGTTCCGATAACAGCAAATTAAATACATGACGGCTTATAAGCGTTTTATTACTAACACTGATTTATCTTATATACGCTAACGAAGCTCTACATGCTATAACAAAACACCTATCTAAGCACTGAAAGAGATTTGTTATATTGGTTGAGGATTTGTGCGATATTGATTTATAAGAATATTAATAATAAAAGGACAATATTATGAGCTTATTAGGGAATTTAGTGTCACAAGTGGCGCGCAGTGCTATTGATCCAGAAGACCATCAACGCAATCCTATTAATCAGCGCATTACGCCGCGTCGTACGGGTGGACTTGGCGATATTTTAGGTGGCGTATTAACCGGAAATCGCAATCAACCCCGTGATTATAATCCGCAGCAATACGACCGTCAGTCAGATAATCATTTTGGTTTAGAAGATATCTTGGGTAGTCTGGTCGGTGGCAATAAACAAGGTAACGCTAGTACTAGCTCTGGTGGATTAGGTGATATTTTAGGCAGTGTCTTGGGTGGTCAGCGTAACGGAGGCAGCATTGGTGGTAAAGGAATGCTCGTTGCGGCACTTATGCCCATGGTATTGAGCTGGATTCAGCGTAATGGTGGTCTTAGTGGCGCACTCTCAAAAATAACCGGCATGGGTTATGATCATCAAGCGCGATCGTGGATGAGCAATCATGAATTAAATGATAATCTTGATCCGAATGATATCAATCGCTTATTTGATGAAAATGAAATTCAACAAGTGGCAGCGCATACTGGCGCTAACGATATGGAAGTACGTCAAGGGCTGGCAGAATTGCTACCTGAAGTCATGAATCAATTGACCCCATATGGTAACTTGGATAATGAATCAGAGGCTAATCAAGAAATTGATCAAATTATTAGTCAGCTGTCTAATCGTTTGAGCGCCCTAAAAAAATAAGATAGTTTTAATTTAATGGAATTATGCTATAAAAAAAGAGCACGTTTATTAACGCGCTCTTTTTTTATGTGATATTAGCTATGCATTGAAAAAAATATCAGTTTTATGCGCTATATTAATTCTTTCGACTTTTTAAATAAATATGTTAAAAATAGTGAACATTAATACAGGTTTTTTATAGCTATAATATGATGGCTAGATATTAATATGATTGTAAATTCATGACGGGCTGTATGTTATGAGTTAAGTTTATAAGGAAATTTATTTATGCCATTTAAACCTATTCCTGCCGCTATTGCTCTTGTAGTCGGTTTGATAATTTGGTTTGTTATTCCCGTTCCCACTGGCGTGACACCAGAAGCTTGGCATATGCTTGCCCTATTTATTGCGACCATAGTGGCTATTATTGGTAAAGTATTGCCCATTGGCGCGCTTGCTATTATTGCAGTGACATTGGTGGCGGTCACAGGGGTCACCAATGAGAGTCCCCAAGCAGCAATAAGTGACGCCTTATCAAGTTATTCCAGTCCATTAATTTGGTTAATTGGTATCGCGGTAATGATTTCACGAGGCTTAATAAAAACAGGTTTGGGTCGGCGTATTGCTTATTACTTTATCACTATCTTCGGTAAAAAAACCATTGGCGTTGCTTATTCATTGACTGCTGCTGAGCTGATCATTGCGCCTATTACCCCATCGAATACTGCCCGAGGTGGCGGTATTATTCACCCGATTATGAAGTCGATTGCCCAAAGCTTTCATTCTACGCCAGAAGAGGGCACCCAAAAGAAGATTGGTCGTTATTTAGCGATGGTCAATTATCATGCTAACCCGATTACTTCTGGTATGTTTATCACTGCCACTGCTCCGAATCCTTTAGTCGTAGATTTGGTGAATAAAGCCACGGGTAGTGAGATTCAGTTATCGTGGACGACATGGGCAGTGGCGATGTTTATCCCAGGGATGCTATGCCTATTATTGATGCCATTGGTTATTTATTTGATTTATCCTCCTGAAGTAAAAGCCACCCCCGATGCGAAAGCCTTTGCTCAAGAGAATTTGGCAGAAATGGGTCAGGTGAGCCGCGATGAAAAAATAATGCTTGGAGTATTTGCCTTGATGTTGTTTCTATGGGCGAACATACCAGAACTTCTCTTTGGTGCACGCTTTGGCGTTGATGCGACAACGACCGCTTTTATAGGTCTGACGACATTAATATTGACCGGTGTACTGACTTGGGAAGATGTACTCAAGGAAAAGTCCGCTTGGGATACCATTATTTGGTTTGGTGCGCTGATTATGATGGCATCTTATCTGAATAAACTGGGTTTAGTCGGCTGGTTTTCAAGCAATATTGAAACGATGATTGGTGTAACAGGTGTCGGTTGGATAGGCGCAGTCGTAATTTTAACCTTGGTCTATCTCTATATTCATTACTTTTTTGCCAGTACCACCGCCCATATTACCGCGCTATTTGCTGCCTTTTATGCCGTAGGGTTAAGTTTAGGCGCACCACCAATGTTGTATGCACTGATACTTGCGGCGGCAGGTAATATTATGATGACGCTGACGCATTATGCGACTGGTACAGCACCAGTTATCTTTAACTCCAACTATGTGACACTTGGTGAATGGTGGATTATAGGGGCGATAATGAGTGTGGTGAATTTAGTCGTGTGGATAGGCGCAGGTCTTATTTGGTGGAAGCTACTCGGCTATTATTAATGATATAAAAGTATCCATAACATTCAAAACTCAGAAGCTAAAAGCGTTCATCTAAATTATCCAAAGTATAATTGAGCGCTTGAAAGCAAATATCCGTATCAAAACCACGATATTGCAAGAATCTTAACTGTCGCGCTTTGTCTTTTTGCTCGATTGGTATGTTTTCACCATATTTTTTGGTACGTGCCGTGACCGCAAGTTTTAGCCAATCAATGCCTTCAATTAAGCTGTCCTCACTATCATCAATAAACTCTCTAAATTCATCAGATTCTTCATTTGCCATATCGATAAGTTCGTCGATATTGCTTGGCATGTCTATTTTCTTACGATAAAACTCTTGCTTAATATGACCCCGTCCGCGCCCTTTACGAATGCTTTCACGGATAAGCATTAAAGTAGTGCGATAGTCACTTTGATAGCCCTTACTTTCAAACTCGTCTAACAACGCATCCGTTTTATCAGGGTCTTGTTCTTTATCAAGGAGCTTTTGTCTAAGCTCAGCTTTACCATATTCACGGCGTGATAAATAATAAAATGCCAACCAACGTAAACGGCTTTCTGCTTTAATAGCATCTACTTCAGCTTGGCGTTGTTCCGGCGAGCGTAAATAGGCTTTAAGGGCAGAGGGTAGGTTATCGGCATGGTTATCTGATTCTGACAGTATATTGGAATCGGTATTATTATCATCGTGAACTTCGCGTTTTACCTCGGCAAGCATCTCTTTAATACTTTGCGGTTGAGGAGGCTGATAGGTTGGTGCGTCACTAGGTTCGGCAGTAAAATTTGCTGCTGGATGAAAGCGTTTGTTACGTTTTTGCGTTTTTTTATTAGGTATTTTAGAGGAAGGGCGAGTAGTAAAAAAATCATTACTCATGGTCGTGTCGGAAGATTGCTGGTCATCAGGTGTTTGATACTCTACCTTTGATTCTCTAGGATAATTATTAGCGTTACTGTCCGTTCTGTTATTAGAATTAGATAGGCTCTTTTTTTTAGATACAGACAAGCTCGCTGAGTCAGATTCTGACTCAGCGAGTATTTCGGCTAATGTTTTAATCTGCATAACGATTAATCGATAATCAATAAATAACTATTGCATTGGTTCTGCATCTAATTCTTCATGAAGCTCAGCTACATCTGGTACTTGGCTGTCATCTTTTACACCGAGTTTTTCGGCACGGATTTTGGCTTCAATTTCCTCTGCAATCGCAGGATTCTCTTTTAAGAATATCACTGAGTTGGCTTTACCTTGACCAATTTTTTCATCGCCATAGCTGTACCATGAACCTGCTTTACCAACAGCGCCAATTTCAACGCCTAAATCAATGACTTCTGCTAAATGGTTCGTACCTTCGCCATAAGTAATTTCAAACTCAGCTTGACGAAACGGTGGTGCCATTTTGTTTTTAATAACTTTCACACGAGTTTGGTTGCCGATGATTTCATCGCCATTTTTAACCGCACCAATACGGCGAATATCCATACGCACTGAGGCGTAGAATTTCAGTGCATTACCGCCAGTCGTGGTCTCTGGGCTACCAAACATGACACCAATTTTCATACGGATTTGGTTAATAAACACCACCATACAGTTAGAGCGTTTGGCGTTACCAGTGATTTTACGCAAGGCTTGGCTCATTAAACGGGCTTGCAATCCCATGTGTGAGTCGCCCATTTCGCCTTCAATCTCAGCACGTGGTGTCAATGCCGCCACTGAGTCAATCACAATCATATCGACTGCGCCTGAACGTACCAACATATCCGTAATTTCGAGCGCTTGCTCGCCATTATCAGGCTGCGAGATTAATAAATCATTGGTATTTACCCCAAGTTTACGAGCATACACCGGATCTAACGCGTGTTCAGCATCAATAAAGGCACACGTACCGCCTTGCTTTTGACACTCTGCGATGGCTTGTAGCGTCATAGTCGTTTTACCAGAGCTTTCTGGACCGTAAATCTCAACGATACGACCTTTAGGTAAGCCACCAATGCCCAGTGCAATGTCTAAACCTAATGAGCCGGTCGAGACCACATCAACATCAAGTGCTGCTGAACTGTCACCTAAATGCATGATGGTATTTTTACCGAACTGCTTTTCAATTTGACCGAGTGCCGCTTTAAGTGCTTTGGCTTTATTGTCGTCCATAGTGGATACCTTGTCGTCAATGAATAATGTGAAAACGTAAATTAGTAAGTCTATTTGTATTGAATCGTGCTGTTCTTAGACAGGGTTTATTTTTGATATCAGTATGAAACTGAGTATCAAGCTTGGTATAAAACCAATCGTTAGAAGCTTACAAATGAAGTCATAAAAGATGAGTGTTAATAGATTGTAGAGCGTATGTCAGCTTACTATACAGTAAAAAAGTTATATTAAGAGTAGAAAAAAGTTCATAAATATAGATTGTTGCGATGAATTTTAAAGTGGCACTTACTAGGTAAGGCATTGTTTTATTTGATGAGGTTATTATACCAAAGTTCGTAGGTTATATAAGGGGTGGCAGTATACCAAGCGACATTGGCTGTCGTATACTATTGTAAGAAGCCATAAAAAATAGGGTAAAAGATAGAATGAAAAATATTAGCAAGCGTTGCTTTTTATATGCTAAGTTAGAGCTATTAACAGTGCTATCTATCAATAAAATCTTTATGTATTCATTATCTAAAAATGGACTAAATGAATGAAACTGTGAAACATTGGGCTTAATCAGATTTATTTTAAAATAAATATCTTCTAGTTTTGATAATTTATAAGTTATTGATTTAATTGTATTAATTAATTGTACAAAAAATGACCAATTTTACCTTAGCCTTTAAGATACCAAGCTAAATAGCTGTCAAGTACCTAGTTATCCACAAGGTTATCCACAGCTTATGTGGAGAACTCATGTATGCCTTATGTTACCAAGCTTTGCGCTCGTCGTAAATATGGGTAAGGCTCAATGACGAGCATCTCTTTAACGTATTCATACTGCCTTATGCATCGTAAATAAAGGGTTACGGCGATGTTTCACACTGCATAACGCTTCATTTTTGACACAGTAAACGACTCGTTGATAAGTATCACCATACACTACGATGATAAATCAGCTTATCCTTTTATGGGAAAAGATGGTCAGTAAAAAGGGCAGATTTCTTCCCTGCATTATTGAATCAAAGTCATTAAAAATAATTGATCCATACAAAATGGATAGCGGAAATATGTTATCCAGTGTTAAAAAAATATGCAAGTGCTTGATATAAGGTCTTATCGTAAGCACTTGTGTAAAATCAGTTTTACCAACAATATGGGAATATGGGTAGATAAAAGTATATTGCCATAAAAAAGCGGCTGTAACATTCAGCCGCTAAATATAGAGTAAATAATCAAACGGTAGCCACTAATCTTTGGTATAAATCAAATCCCAAACGCCATGCCCACGTTCTAAGCCACGACGCTCAAACTTGGTCATGGGTCGAAAATCAGGACGTGGGGTAAAGTTACCCTTGCCAGATTTATTACTGAGCCCTGAAAAGTCATCTAACACGTCGACCATCCAAAAAGCATAATGCTCCCAATCAGTGGCGGTATGAAACCAGCCGCCTTGCTTTAGGCTACGGGTCAAGATGGTCATACGTTCTGGACTGACAAAGCGGCGTTTGTAATGACGCTTTTTTTGCCAAGGATCAGGAAAGTAGAGTTGGATGCGATCAATATGATTTTCTGGTAACTGCTTGAGCAGTTGAATCGCGTCGCCATTGATAATTTTAACATTGGTCAGGTTTTGTGTCCCTGCCATATACGCACATTTACCAATACCAGGCTCATGAACTTCGATACCAACGAAGTTACGCGACGGTTCAGCGGCTGCCATTTCAATAAATGAATCACCAAGACCAAATCCAATCTCAAGCGTCAGCGGTGCTTCGCTACCGTTTGGGGTATCTGTAAATAAAATTCGCAAATCATGAATGTTATCAAGATTGCCATCACCGCAGCTATTATTGACCAGATAGTGCGCAAACTCTGGATCGGTTAGCGCTTGCTCAGCATTTTTATTCATATGCGTTTTGCGCTTCATAAAGGTATTGACGATACGGATACGCTTGCTTGGCTGATTGTCTGTGGTAGCGTCATCTACTGCTATCGCATTCATATCCTGTGCGCTAAGCGCTTGTTCAGCGGGGTTGCTATGCTCGTTAGTAGCGGGCACGTCTGAATTAACAGTATCGGTTGGCGCGTTTTGCTTGGTAAGAGTATTCATAAAGTTGCTAGAGCTTAATAAAGTGAGGAATATGTACCTATTATAGGCGAAATAATTTCTAGTGTGAATGTCTATCATACTTTCGATGATTAGAAACGCTGCGCTTTGATGTGCGCGTCATCATATACATCTGTCTTGGCATTATCATATAATAAAGCGGTAATGATGCAGTTTATCTCCTTCTTAATAGCCAACTGAGGCTACTGATATGCTATTTATCGAGACAGATTCGCCGCCGCCGTTTTATCAAGAAAAACTGACGCCGGCTAAGCGCAAACAGTTGGATCAATGGTTTTTGGGTCATCGGACGCAAGATTATTATCTCAAGCGTTTTGAACAATTCGATAAGCAAGGTTATTTATCGCCCAAATGGCATTGGGCAGCATTTTTTATCACTTTTCCATGGCTGCTATATCGTAAGCGCTATATGGATGCGATTGTGTATAGTGTGGCAGGTTGGTCATTTATTCAGCTCAATGTTGCTTTAGTACTGGTATTTTTTGAATTTGCTGCGATGTCGTATATTCCTGACGCTTATCAGATGGCAACGCGCATCGGTATCGCGGCAATCATTTGGTTATTTTGGTCGTTTATGGTGGCGCGCTGGACGGATGCCTATTATTACCGTATGGCACGACGTGAGATTGCGGATGCGCTTAACGATTATCCGCGTGATGAAGCTGCGCAAAAGGCACATTTACAGCGTGAAGGCGGCGTCAGTTTATACGGTTTGGGACTGGGGTTTGGGTTTTTTGCCTTTGCTTTGATGGTCATTAATGTGCAATTTTTGCCTATTGTGGCTAAGCCAAAAGAGAATGAGGTATTATTTAATACTTATGACCTCGCTAAAACCACGCAAAATAAAGTGGCACTCATTTATCAGCAGACAGGGCAGTGTCCTGTCGATTTACCACTAAACACTAATGAATCGCAGGTGCGTATCCAAATTGCTACTCAAGCAGCTGGCGCGCCTGAAACAGACTGTACGGTATTAGCGACTATCCAGAATGTTAAGTTTCCAAACCGCTATTTGAATGATCAGACCGTGCTGTTTTATCATAAGGTGGATGACAATAGCTGGCGCTGCACCAGCTCTCTTAATAAAAAACAAGTGCCTACATACTGCGTTGAGGATTAAACTAAGTGGTTTACTTATAAGGCTAAATTCTGAGGGTTAGAAAATGAGAATTTAGCCTTATAAGTATTTAAACCTATTTAAGTATGGCTATTAAAGATAGCTATTAAGTACGATTACGTCTCGGTATCAGTAGGACTGTTTTTTCGGTGTTATTTTTTTTGGCTATCTTTTTCGGTACTATTTTCTACAGTACTATCGGTTGGCACAACTTTGTTTTTTAGCACGGTATAAAGATTACCCAAATCCATTTTTCGCGCCTTATCAATATCTTCATCAAATAAACTCTCAAGCTCAGCGACTGCTGACTGTGCCGATTCAATCATCCGCGCCTCATCATCATAAATGGCTTGTTGGCGTTCAATCAAGTCATCATCATAATCGCGGAACGTTTGAATGGTTTCGCGGGCTTTTTCAGGTGAAATACCCAATAGCTGTAGGGATTCACGCGACATATCTAGCGAGGATAAATAAGTCTCACGCCAAATATGGCGTACACCGACTTCACGTAGGCGATAATAGTGCTGCCGATCGCGCGCTCGTGCCAGTACGATGAGATCAGGATAATTACGGCGCAGATATTGCGCCGTGGTCACCGATCGTTCTAAATCATCAACCGCAATGATAAAAAGGCGTGCTTTTTTTATACCGGCAGCGCGTAGAATTTCAGGGTTTTTTGGGTCGCCATAATAGACTTGATTACCAAATTTACGCACAAAATCCACTCTGTTAGCTGAGCGTTCAATCGCGGTAAACTCGATATTATGCATTCGCAGCACCCGCCCAATAATCTGTCCGACACGTCCAAAGCCTGCAATAATAACCTGATGCTCTTGGTCAGGAATGGTATCGTATTCACGACTGGTCTTGCGTTTCGCAAACAACGGCTCGCCAAATTTCTCTAATAATAAAAATGCCAGCGGCGTGAGTGCCATCGAAATCGTGACGATCAGATTGAGCACATTGGCAAGCTCAGGTTTGAGTACGTTCTGCATAGATGCCACACTGAATAGTACAAAGGCAAACTCACCGCCTTGGGCTAAGGTGACGCCCAGTCGAATACTGGTCGGCAAGCGATTACCTGAAGCCTTTGCAATAGCGGTGACCACTCCAAACTTAACCAGCATCAAGGCAATAGCACAGCCAATGATAAATACTGGCTGCGCTATAATCAGTTTAACATCGGTCAGCATACCGACTGACATAAAAAATAAGCCAAGTAGCAAGCCTTTAAAAGGCTCAATACTGGCTTCAAGCTCATGACGGTATTCAGAATCCGCCAACAACACACCCGTCAAAAATGCCCCTAGCGCCATTGACAGCCCAATCTGCTCCATCAAGATGGACACGCCCATCACGATAAATAACGCGACGGCAGTCAGTAATTCAGTTGCACCACTGAGCGCCACGAATTTGAAAAATGGACGCACAATATAACGGCTAGAGAAAATTAAACCGGCAAACACGGCAAATACTTTAGCAAAATAAATAAGGTCGTAGCTTTGTTCACGGATGCCTGATAAGAAGGGAATGACCGCCAATAATGGAATAACAGCAATGTCTTGAAAAAGTAAAATAGTGAAAGCTTCGCGACCGTGAGTACTTGAGAGTTGCTGTTTTTCGGTTAGAAGTTGTAAGACAAAGGCAGTAGACGAAAGGGCTAAACCAAAACCAACAATAAAGGCAGTATCTAGTTGTAGAGAGAAAAATTGATATAAAATACCCATCAACAACGTGCCGGTCAAACCGACTTGCAAGCCGCCAAGCATAAATATCGAACGCCGTAGCGCCCACAAGCGCGAGGGTTGCAGCTCAAGCCCGATAATAAACAACAGCATGACCACACCGAACTCAGAAAAATGCAGCAGGCTCTCAGCATCACCAACCACATCCAGTACACTAGGTCCTAATATCAGTCCGGTGACTAAATAACCTAAGACGGTAGCGAGTCCGAAACGCTTACCAAGCGGTACTAGAAGCAGCGCTGCACCCAAAAAAATCGTGGCTTGTAACATTAAGTTTGGTGAGCCGACGATGGCAGCGAGCATATAGATTCCTTAGCAATCGGTAAAATACATCATATAAAAATAGGGCAACAATGAGTAGTCAATTTATAATAAAACACTATTTTTTAAGATAAATTTTCCACACACTGTTGTCCGCAAGCGGATTGCTATATGCATCGTTGCGCTGCTTACGTGGGGTCTGCCGGCTATCGACAATTTTAAAATCAGGTAAGGCATGAACAATTAAACCCGTACGATAAAAACGTATGCGTTCAGGCTCTAACATCTCGCCTTTATGGTCTCGGCAGAACACATAAGCGCGTAAGTCAATGAACTCACGATGTGCGACTAATCGTGCTTCATCGTTGTTGTCAAATACTGCCTGCATACGCTCAAGCTCTTGCGGCGTGTAGTCACCACATTTATCTGTCAGTGCGCCAACTGAACCAAAGCTCGTAGATTCTTTGGCGCGCGTTTTGGTCAAATGCAGGCGCTGAACGTGATAGATGAACTGCGGAATCTCAAGGCTGGCAGGCAACGGTAGGTTATCAGGTGGGAGATAAGCAGCAGGATAAAATGCCATCGCGCGTTCAATCAACAGTTGCCACTCTTGCCGATAGGCTTGGACTTCTGCCAAATTACCTTCATAAATGGGCATATCGCGCACTTGACGTAAAATATCAGGCGGGAAATAAGTATCCCGAAAACTGGCAATGTCTTCTTGCAACGTTGATAGCAACACTTTCGCGTGCTTTTTTCCCTCTTTTGAGAGAGGGTCGTCAATATCACTGGGAGCAACAAAGGCAGCTGAGCGTCTAGACATAATAGGAGATCATCATTAAATAGATTAAAAAATAAAGCCAAAAATAATAAATAAGGTCAATGGTTCTGCCGACCAGCCATTTATTATCGATAATTTGATATTTATTATAACCACATAAACCGTCATAAGTTCAATTTGTTTGCAATGGCTATAGCATCTTATGGCTAGGGAATTTATTGTTACTTATTTTATATAGAATGGAGATATGGAGAAATAAAGCGCTAGATAGTGCTTGCGCCAATAAATATTATTCAACAGTATTATTTTTGAGTCAGTTATTAAGGTTGGTGTTTTGTGGACAAAAAATTAGCACAACCCTCTACCAATCAAGAGCCGCGCTTATTTAAGTTAGTTGCCAAGATAATATTAAGAATAATAAATGTGGGATTAGCAGTAGCAATCGGATTTTGGTTGTTTTTAGCCTCTACGATGGGACCCAGTTATCTGCCTAATATGTGCACTGGCTGCCTAGATTTTTGGATAAGAATGACGATGGTGGGTGTTGGTGCAGCCATTTGGATGGCGACTGCATTTTGGTTGATTTGGTTAGCGTGGTTGACGTTCCGCTATATTTGGCGAATAGTGCAGCGTTCTAGAAAGGGCTAAGCGTTCTAGATGGTTTGATGGGTTTGTATGGCGTGTCAATTTTGCCTGCGCTGATTTAATGAGAATGCCCATGATGACCACCGGTTGTCTTAACGGGACGTGCAGTAATATCGCAAACGAGCGCGTCAGAATGGGCGGTAGTTTGTGGATGAGTACCGCTTTCGACTTGAATGGTCGCATGACTGATACCCAAATCTTGCAAGCGTTGTTCTAACTCCGCAATAAGGACGCTTGCTTCATGAATATTCATCTCACCGTCCACTACCACATGACACGATAGCGCATGCAAACCACTGGTGATGCTCCACACGTGCAAATCATGTACCTTTTGCACCTGTTCGTGTTCAATTAAGCGTTGTTCAACGGTTTCTAGTGATAGGCCTTTGGGTGTGCCTTCCATGAGAATATGTACAGAGTCACGAACTACGCGGTAACCACTAATTAATATTAATACCGCCACGATAACCGAAGCGGCGGCATCCGCCCAAATCCACCCTAAAGTCATCATTAATAACGCAGCAATAATGGCAGCAACCGAACCCATCAAATCACTCAATACATGTAAATAGGCACTTTGCATATTCAAGTTAGTGGGCTTTTTATCTGGATTTTTTGTATTAGAATTTTTATGGTTGGTGTGTTTATTATCAGCCGTTGAGTCATGGCTATGAGCGTGCGCATCATCATGATTGCCACGATGTATCAACCATGCGACCAAGATATTAACCAACATACCAATGGTGGCAATAATGAGCATACCTTGCGTCGCAATCTCAGGTGGCGAGTTAAAGCGTTTAAGGGCTTCATAAAAAATCATCAGCGCAATGATGACCAGCGTTGCGCCATTGACGCCAGCGACTAATATCTCAAAGCGTTTATAGCCGAAGGTTTTCTGTTGCGTTGCTGCTTTTTCACCAATTTTGAATGCCATGAGCGTTGCGCCCAATGCCACTGCGTCACTAAGCATGTGACCCGCATCGGATAATAACGCTAAGCTTCCCGTCAGCCAGCCACCAATGGCTTCGACAAACATATAACCGGTAATAATAATAAAGCTGAGTAATAAGGTGCGCTGATAGCCTTTGGTGTCGTGCGAGACAGGGTTAGCGTTTGAGGCGTGGCTATGACCATCACTATGGCTATGCTCATGTTCCCTATTGTGCTCCTCAGAGAGGTGATGACCTGCTAATGGTTCGCCATTATTCAATTCAGAATGTGACTCTTTTGCACTGGTCTTTTCGACACTCATAACGGCACTCAGAATAATAAAAGTTAAATTGATTTAGCAACCATAATTAATACAGAAAAATGAGCCTATTTGCTAGTACATAGCTGTAAAGCGGCAGTGAAAATCTAAATATTAATTTTAGTGAAAATGCTACCAACCAACAGGATCAATATCCAAAGTAAGCTTGAGGTATTTCACATTGGGTAAGGCAAGTACGGGTTGCCACCATTGATTTAAAACATGATGTAGTTGGTTGCGGTCTTTAGCCAATAATAATAGCTGTGAATGATAGCGGCTGTTCTTTTTACTCATGGGCGCATCAATAGGACCAAGTACCGCTAAATTATGCGCGGCTGGCAACAGAGAAATAGCATCTTTTAATGCTTGGGTCGTGGCAGCTAATGTTTTACCTTCACAGCGAATCAAGGCGGCATGGCTATAAGGCGGCAACCCCATCATTTTGCGCTCTTGCAGTAACTCTTGAGCAAAGGGCAGATAGCCGTCTTTGACCAGTTTTAATAATAATGGATTATCAGGCTGTAGGGTTTGAATCAAGACGTGACCTACTTTGTCACCGCGTCCAGCACGCCCTGCCACTTGAATCATTAGCTGCGCGGTGTGTTCAGGTGAGCGAAAGTCAGCGGATAAAAATCCACGGTCGGCATTAGGTAAACACACTAAGGTAACGTTGGGGAAATGATGTCCTTTAGCCACCATTTGCGTCCCGACTAAGATTGCCGGTTTACCTTGATTAATCTGCTGATAAATCTTCTCCCAACTGTCTTTACGACGTGTGGTATCACGGTCAATTTGAATAATGGGATACAGGTTTTTACTGGTTTGCGGATTAGCAAAAATCGCATGGAGATTTTCGCTTAGCCGTGTGGTGCCCATACCTTTAGCATCTAAATTTTGACTGCCACAATCAGGACAAACCGCAGGAATATAAGCCTGCCAATCACAATGATGGCATTTTAAATAAGAGTGATAATGAGCCTGATTGCTATAATGCACGGTCAAATGCGCATCGCAGCGTGGACAGTCAGCTTGCCAACCGCACGCCTCACATAGCAAAACAGGCGCATAGCCACGCCTATTGAGAAATATCAATACCTGATCGCCCGCTTCTAACGTTTGCCGTATTGCACCAATCAGCTTATCCGTTAGCCCCGTATCATAACGTGCGCCATCATCTTGTGGTTGTTGGTGCGTAGGTTGCAGGCGAGCATCAATAAGCTGCATCGTGGCAAGCTTGGCACTGCCCGCCCGCGTGCGCAATTGGCATTCTATTAATTTGCCATCATGCACCAGTTTTAGATGTTCAAGAGTAGGGGTTGCGGTACCGAGCACGACAGGAATACGATATTGTAGACCGCGATATAGCGCTACATCAGCGGCATGATAGCGCAAGGTATCTTGTTGTTTATAAGAGGCATCATGGGCTTCGTCAACGATAATTAATCCTAAATTGGCAAAAGGATAGAGCACGGCTGAGCGTGTTCCAATGATGATTTGCGCGTGTCCCGTTCGGCAATCCTGCCAACCTTGCATGCGGTAAGTATTACTCATGCCTGAATGTAATAACACAATCTGTGCGGCAAAACGACTGGCAAAGCGCGCTCGTGTTTGCGGTGTAAGTCCAATCTCTGGCACTAAGATTAAGACCTGTTGACCGGCTTCCAAAACTGCTTGCATCGCTTGCAAATAGACTTCCGTTTTACCACTACCAGTAATACCGTTTAATAAAAATCCGCTATAACGACCTGCGCTGTGCGCTTCAAGAATAGCGTCAACGGCAATTTTTTGCTCATTGTTAAGGTCAAGCGGCATTTTCGCTAAGCTGACAGGTTTGGGCGCAGTTTTCGGTTGGATATAGCGTTCAATTAAGCCTTTATCTTCTAAAGTGGTTAAAAATGAACGCTGCATCCCTTCTAATAATAATACCTCTTCGCTTGCCCCGTGCTTACCATGCAATTTAAGCATATTAAACTGCTGTTTTTGCTTATTGGCATTGGCATGAAAATCATCATCATTGACGTTTGCTAAAATGCGCCAATGGGTAATCAATAAATCCAGCGGTTTCCCTTGGCGTATTAACGTTGGCAACATGACAGACAACACATCACCGAGCGGATAATGATAATAACGCGCTAGCCACGATGCCAACGTTAACATAAGCTCATCTAGGATAGGCGCATCATCTAAACATTGATTGATGGGTTTTAGCTTATTAATAGGGACGCTGCTATCGGCTTCATTAATATGAGCGATGACAATACCGATTAAGGTCTGCCGTCCAAAAGAAACTTCGACGCGACTGCCGATTTCTGGTAAGACAGGCGTGGGTAACGCGCTCGCATCTGTTGACACGCTATAGTCAAATACACGATAAAGGGGAACGGGTAAAGCCACTTGTACCAACATAACGCGCGTTAGCTGCCTCGCATGATTAGAAAGATTAATAATTAGAAATAATAAGATATTAGGAAAAGAAGTATGGCTCAGGATAAAAAAATAAAGCCCAAATAACAGTATTCGGGCTTTATTGTTGTGATTCAATAGTTATATATTTGACGATGATGTCATATCATATTAAAACTATGCAATATATAAAATCGACTCAATCTCAACCACACCGCCTTTAGGTAAAGCAGCCACTTGCACGGCAGCGCGGGCAGGATATGGCTCGCTTAAATTTGCAATGAATACTTCATTCAGTGCCGCAAAATCATTTAAATCGGTTAATGATACATTAAATTTGACCACATCATTTAAGCTACCACCAGCGGCTTCACAAATGGCTTTGATATTTTCAAAGGCTTGCTTAGCTTGTGCTTCAAACCCTTCTTGTAATTCCATGGTCACAGGGTCAAGACCAAGTTGACCTGAAACATAAACAGTATTGCCAACTTTTACGGCTTGTGAATAAGTACCAACAGCGGCAGGGGCTTTATCAGTTGAGATGGTTTGACGAGTCATAAACTATCCTTATGGTGCTTTTGGTTATGTAATGCGCTAAATATTTAGTAGAGGACATCATTATTTTATCTTTATACAAAATTGAATGATGACGACCATTATTATAACTGATAGAGACGCATGATATTAGGAAAACCTAACAATGAGCGCATATTGCGGATACCTTGCGCCAAGTGTATACGGCTACGTACGATCACATGAATAATGGTATCGGTACTGCGGACATCGACGGTTTCGATGCCAATATTCAGTTGCCGTAAATGGTAAATGACTTCACTGATTTGTTCATCGCTTAATGCGATTGATAGTTTTAAGAAAGCGGGGAAACGGATTTTTTCGTCATATTCACCGTTATCGTTGCGGCGAATGGCTTTATCATCACGCCAACGTAATTGGATAACTTGATAAGGATTGTCTTTGCGGATGTCGTCTAATGAAAAGCACTTATGTCGATGTACTACTAAACCGTGTCGTGATAGATGCCCAACAATGGGGTCGCCGTAAATGGGATGACAGCAGTTGGCAAAGTCCAACTCGACACCAGCGGCATTGGCAACCAACTGCTGTGGCTGTGCCAAATCATCGCCGTGCTCTTGAGCTTGTAGACAGTTGACTTCATCGCTAAACAAGCGTGATACGACCAGCTGTGGTAACAAAGTACCGGAGCTAATTTGTTCAAATAAGGTGCTTTTTTCGTTCAGCCCACGCCATTCAAGAAGATTATCCCAGTCACTAGCGCTCAAATCACTCAGACTTTTTTGATAAGTTTGTAAGGCGCGGTCGAGGGCTTGTTGTCCATGACGCTGCTTGTCTTCAGCCGATAAATCTTTAAACCAGCGCAATATTTCTTCCCGTGCTTTATTGGTCACCACAAACCCTAGCCATTCTGCTTTCGGTTCAGAGTTGCTATCAACCTCAATCTCGACCAGCTGTCCATTGGTCACCACCGTTCCTAATCGAGATTTTTTACCATCGACGCTCGCACCCACTGCCACATTGCCGACCATCGGTCCAACGGCATAAGCAAAGTCTAGCGCCGTTGCGCCTTGTGGCAACTCATAAGCGCGCCCTTGCGGACTGTAACAAAGAATTTTGCTTGAGTGTAAGTAGTCCATCAATTCATTAATAGCAGACACCGCCGCTGAAAAATCAGGACTGTTTTCATTAAGCGTATCTTCATCGACCAAGTCTTTCATATTGCGCAGTGATGCCTGAATGACCGATTGGCTGACATCAGAAGCGTGCTCGGCTCCAATAACGCCAAGCCTTGCCGCATGTTGCATTTGCTTGGTTAAAATAGTCGCTTTCACAAAGTCGTTATCACGCTCATAAATCAAGGTGAGCGACTGGTTACCGCCGGGTAGGGGACGGCGAATATTGTCTTCGATATGAGTGTCATCAATCTGATATTTTTTAATCAAATAATACGCCAGCTTATCGCATTCCTCAATATTATCGAGCACAATCTCAAACGCATAATGGCGCAGTAACGCGTTAATTTCGCCACGATTGCGGAAGAATTGTCGGAAGATAACTACGCGATTGTCTAAGACTTTAACGTGTCCACTTAACCCTAAGTTATGTAAGACAATGGTCAAATAACGGTGAATGGCTTCGCGTTGAAAGTTACGCCCAAGCCCATGTTGCAACAATTTATCAGACAGCTTGTTATACATATCAGAATCGAGATTGCGATAACACAGTACCTCGATATAATCGGCAATATCATTTAGCCCCATTAGACGCGCAAAAGGAACATAAAAATCTAAGGTTTCTTGTGCCGTTGAACGCTGTTTTTCAGGGCGTACAGAATCAAGGGTCGACATATTATGCAGACGGTCGGCAAGCTTAATAATCAATACGCGCGGGTCATCAAGGGTCGCAGTTAGAATTTTATGAAAGGTTGCCGCTTTATTTTCTTGTTTATTATGGCTGCTAGATTTGAGCTTAGTGACGCCATCGACCAGCCGTGCAACCACCTTGCCATAACGCTGCGCCAATTGATCGTCGCTGACCTCGGTATCTTCTACCGTATCGTGCAAAATAGCCGCGATAATCGTGTCACGATCCAAGCGAAAGCCCGCCAAGATTTCAGCAACCGCAATTGGGTGCGTGATATAAGGTTCCCCAGACTTGCGCTTATCTTTAATATGCGCAATATCACCGAACTCACAGGCGTCAATAATATCACGCCGCTCAGCGGCATTGAGATAGCCTACTGAGCGCAGCAAATTGTATTGAGCTTCATCAACCATATGGTGACTGAGCTTGGGTAAGGTTTGGCTCATAAAGTGACTATCCTGTTATTATGCGGGATTGCTTGGATGGACTGTAAGGTTATGATAATAAGGTCATGCAGAAATAAAACAGACAAAGCACAAGAGTAAAAATATGAAGATACGGCAGCGTTGGATATTATTTTAGTGGTTAAACCACCCTCTAATTAATCGTAAATTGCAGTAAATGTCAACTACTAAGCACAAAGTCATGATAAAAAATAAAAAATACGGCAACTCGCGGCAATTTTTCTGAGAAAATCTCACACTAACCCGTAAAGCAAAGTCAATATAAACGGCAAAAACCACAGCATCACACTGTGGTTTTTATTTAAATATTTGTACGTTTTTTCAGTTATATAAGCAATGCTTGCTTAAAAACCATGGTCACCTGATAATGCCAAATCTAACGAGCTGGTTGCAAAATGATGCTCCGGCTGATTGAGAATATCGCGAGTGATTTTGCCAGCAGCAATCTCACGTAAGGCTAAGACGGTCGGTTTATCGTTATCAACGTCAACCATGGGCTCAGCAATACCTTTAGCCAATTGACGGGCGCGTTTGCTTGCAACCAACACCAGCTCAAAGCGATTATCCACATTATCCAAACAATCTTCAATCGTCACGCGTGCCATAGCTAGCTACCTCGGTTGTTTTTATCAGTTGCGGAGACGATCCGCATACTAATAATAGTATCAGAAATATAAAAAATATAGGGGAATAACCGTTTATTATAGCATTTTTTGCGCACGCACGTAATTGCTTTTTTTTAGTTAATCCATGGATAAGCGATATGGCTTAACGTTAATCATTTGTTGAGGGATTAAGTAGCGTTGTAATGGTGCTCTGATAACGACGTTGCTGGCGTGCTAGCGTCTGTCTATCGGCAATAATAATGGCTTTGAGTTCAGTAAGCGCCACCTCAAAATTATCATTAATGACCACATAATCGGCATGCACATACTGCGACATCTCATGCACTGAGCCTGCTAGACGCTGTTCAATGACGTCAGTGCTGTCGGTGGCGCGTGTTGATAGACGCTGACGTAAAGTTGCGACACTCGGCGGTAAGATAAAAATCATGATGGCATCAGCAAAAAGCTTTTTGACTTGTAGCGCCCCTTGCCAGTCGATTTCTAAAATGACATCAATACCCGATTCTAATTGGGCGCGTACACTTTGTTCAGACGTTCCATAATAGTTACCGAACACTTCTGCATGCTCTAAAAATTTGCCTTCACCCACTGCCTGAATAAAAGTGTCTATATCCGTAAAATGGTAATGCTGACCATCAAGCTCGCCCGGACGCGGACTTCTAGTGGTATGGGAGACACTCACGGTTAAATCATTGGTGGTGGCAAGTAGCTGCTTGACCAGCGAGGTCTTGCCCGTACCGGAAGCTGCAGTAATAATAAATAATGAACCTGTCATAGAAAACGTCCTAATGCGCTATTGGTAAAGTTGAAAAAAGTCGGCAGTAAAAACTTGAAAAATATTGGCTAAAAAATAGTGACGAATAATTAGGTAGCTAATAATACGCGCATTCTGTGATGGGTCAAAGGATGGTTGAAAGATGAGTCAAAAATAAAATAATCGAATCGTTCTTATTTTAAAAATAAGTGATTTAGAAAATATCAATAATACTGTCAAGGTAGTATTTTAAAATTCAGGAAAAGTAAATTATGCTAAAGTAGAGCCTTCATTTATCTCAGTTTTCTAAAATCAAATTATCTAATGATAGGTCTCATTATGCAAATTTATCTTGCCAATCCACGTGGGTTTTGTGCGGGTGTTGACCGTGCGATTGCGATTGTTAACCAAGCTTTAACGCGTTTTGAGCCACCCATCTATGTGCGTCATGAAGTGGTACATAACAAGTTTGTAGTTTCAGACTTAGCCAATCGTGGTGCGGTATTCGTCGAAGAGCTGCATGAAGTACCGGATGGCTCGATTGTGATTTTCTCTGCACATGGGGTCTCAAAAGCGGTCGAAGATGAAGCCAAACGCCGTGACCTCACGGTATTTGACGCCACCTGTCCACTGGTTACTAAAGTGCATATGGAGGTGGCAAAATTTGCTCATGATGGTATGGATGCGGTGTTAATCGGTCATGCCGGGCATCCTGAGGTTGAAGGTACGATGGGACGTTTTAGTCATCGTCATGGTGGGCACATTCATTTGGTCGAAAATGAAGCCGATGTGGAAAATTTGACCGTACAAGATGCTGAGCGCTTGGCTTTTGTGACGCAAACCACGTTATCTATGGACGATACCGCGCGCGTCATCGATGCCCTGCGTGTTAAATTCCCCAAGATTCAAGGACCGCGCAAAGACGATATTTGCTATGCCACCCAAAACCGCCAAGATGCCGTCAAAGATTTGGCGGGGCGTTGTGAAGTTGTGTTAGTGGTCGGTTCGCCGAATTCATCAAACTCTAACCGCCTGCGCGAATTAGCAGAACGTATGGATTGCCAAGCATACCTAATTGATAACGCGAGCGAAATGGATGTTAATTGGTTTAAAGGTGTCCAAAGCGTTGGCGTGACAGCAGGGGCATCAGCACCTGAAATTTTAATTCAAGAAGTGTTACAGCAACTCCAAGATTGGGGTGGGGCAGTGCCTGATGAGCTAGCAGGTATCGAAGAAAACGTCATTTTTAGTTTGCCAAAAGAGCTGCGTATTCCAGTGACACAAGTAGGTAAATAGTGCTTATAAATATCTATATAATTTAACGATTGAAGAGAAGCTAGTATGAAAATAAATAAATTTGTATTGGCAGAAGCGACTATTGGTGAAGTTGAAAAGCAGTTGAAGCTAAACATATTGATTACTGTCGTGCTTCTATTTGTATTGAGCAATAATATAGTGCACTTTATGCGTGCTAAAAGTTTTTTTTATGCAGCGTTGACTGTAGCAATGATGATTGCCTTATTTTTTGTCATTAAGAGCCGTCAAGTTCTTAAATTAAAAAAACAGGCGCTTCTTAAATAAAATATGGAGTTGCTATGAGCGCTTATTACCATTGTATTCACCGCGAGCAGCAAGCCGATGGCGTCAGCGTTGCCTATTATCAGCCTACTGAGCATACTGAAGGCACATGGAATACGCTTGATCAGCATATGGCATCAGCAACTGGACTACTTACTCGTGAGCTAAGTCAGTTTGCACCGCAAGATAATATGCGACTTGCCCGTATTAGCCTTGATATTCTAGGGCGTATACCGTTAGCCGAATCTACAATTACTACCCGTTTTATCCGTACCGGCAAAACGATTGAACTGATAGAGTCCGTATTAAGCTGTAGCGGTCGTGATTGTATTATTGCTCGTGCTTGGCGATTAATGACGCAAGATACCCGTGCGATTGCTGGGATTGAAGATCCAGTAGCGCCTTATCAGCCTGAGCAATTGTCCGAGTGGCAAGAGATGCATAACTGGCCAGGTGGCTATATCAAAAGTTTGCGTTTGGTATCAGCGCCAAATCGCCGTCCCGGTCGCGGCATGGTGTGGGTGACGACAGACGTTGAGATGGTGGCGGGCGAGCCGACTGATGATTTAACCCATTTAATGGGTATGGTCGATACGGCTAATGGTATCGTACCGCGTACGGGTTTGGGCTTGGATGAGGCGCAGTGGATGTTTCCCAATACCGATTTACAGATTCATATGCACCGTTTGCCACAAGGTCGTTGGTTAGGTATTGACGCTGTACAGCAATACGGTAGCGATGGTATCGGGCTGACCAGTGCTGTACTGCATGACATTTATGGTCCTTTTGGGCGTAGCGAACAAATTCTAACGGTGCGTCCAATGCCGTGCTAGTTTGTACCTAATCTTTGCTTAGCTATTCACAACGACAGCGTTAATGATAATAAAGCCACGCTTTATGCTTGAAATTTTTTGCCGTGCCCCTATTTGTATAAACAGTCCGTTTATTAAATACGGTGACTTGTTACTTTTATTTATTCATTAAGGATCGGTTATGAGCGAACAAACCTCAACAGAAAACCAAAAACCCGAACTAAAAAAACATACCTTTGAAGCAGAAGTGGCTCAGTTATTACACTTAGTGACCCATTCGCTATACTCTAATTCCGATATTTTCGTACGTGAGTTGGTCTCAAACGCCTCTGATGCCTGTGATAAATTGCGTTTTGAAGCGACCAATGATGACAGTCTTTACGAAGATGACGGTGAGCTGCGTATTCGTATTGCGGTCGATGAAGACGCTAAAACCATTACCTTTACCGATAATGGTATTGGTATGAATGAAGCGGATGCGATTGAAAACTTGGGCACGATTGCCAAATCTGGTACTAAGGCTTTCCTAGACAAGTTGTCTGAATCGCAAAAGCAAGATGGTCAGTTAATCGGTCAATTTGGGGTTGGTTTTTATTCAGGCTTTATTGTAGCGGATACGATTAGCGTGGAAACCCGTAAAGCGGGCGAGCCTGCGGAAAATGGCGTACGCTGGGTATCGGACGGCACGGGTAGCTTTACGGTTGAAAACATCACTAAAGCAGAGCGCGGCTCGAGCATTACTTTACATTTAAAAGAGCAGTATTCTGAAGGCGAAGACAGCTATTTAGACCGCAACAAAATCAAGCGTTTGGTCAATAAGTATTCTGACCATATCAGCCTGCCAATTCAGATGCGTAAAGAAGTATGGCAAGAAGATGAAGTTGAGGAAGGTAGCGACACGCCTGCCAATGGTCAAATGGTCTTAACCGACGAATGGGAAACCATTAACAAAGCCAGTGCCTTATGGACGCGTACGCCATCTGACATTGAAGATGAAGAATATGTCGACTTTTATAAAAATATCACTTATGACATGGACGCCCCATTAACGTGGACGCATAACCGTGTTGAAGGTCGCGTGCAATATACTCAGCTACTCTATATCCCGAAAACTGCACCGATGGATTTATACGCACGCGAGCAGCAACACGGCTTAAAGCTGTATGTGAAGCGCGTCTTTATTATGGATGATGCTGAGCAGTTGCTACCGATGTATTTGCGTTTTGTAAAAGGCGTCATTGATTCAGCGGATTTACCTTTGAACGTCAGCCGTGAAATTTTACAAGAATCGCGTGATGTTAAGTCTATTCGTGATGGCAACGCGCGTCGTATTTTGACTTTATTAGCGAGTCTTGCGAATAGTGAAGATGCGGATAAACAAGAAAAATTCGCGCAGTTCTATGCTGAATTTGGTGATGTCATCAAAGAAGGCGTTGGCGAAGATATGGGCAATAAAGAACGTATTGCCAAATTACTACGCTACGCAACCAGCACCCAAGATGGCGAAACGACTAGTTTTGAAGACTATAAAGCACGCATGAAAGACGGTCAAAAAGCCATTTATTATCTCACTGCTGACAACATTGCTGCTGCTAAAAATAGCCCACAACTTGAGCTATTTAAGAAAAAAGGCATCGAAGTTATTTTGATGACCAGCCGTGTTGATGAATGGGCAATGAACTTCTTAACCGAATTTGATGGCACGCAATTACAAAACATCGCTAAAGGTGCGGTAGATTTAGGCGACTTGCAAGACGAAGCCGAAAAAGCTGAAGCCGAAAAAGCTGAAGAGACGCTCAAGCCAGTGGTTGATAAGTTCAAAGCTGCCTTAGGTTTGCGTGCTAAAGACGTCAAAGTGTCTACCCGTTTGGTCGATAGTCCAGCCTGCTTAGTGGTTGGCGAAGGTGAGTTGTCTCCACAAATGATCCAAATGCTCAAGCAAATGGGGCAGGATGTGCCAGAAAGCAAACCGACGCTTGAGATTAACCCTGACCATCCATTGATTAAAAAGTTAGAGAATAGCGCGCAATCTGATGGCGACTTTGACAAGTTGGCGCAAGTTATTTTTGACCAAGCGTTACTCGCGGATGGTGGTCAGCTTGAAGATCCTGCGGCTTATCTTAAACGTGTGAACGAGCTATTGATGCGCTAATAATTATTTTTAATGCGCTAATAGTTATATAGCTGATATTCTATTTGAAAATTACGCTAAGAAAAATGAAATAGTTGAGTAAAAAAGAGGTCTTAAATGAAGACCTCTTTTTTTATGAGCGTTACAAATCAGCCTTATTTTCTTGACTGACAATCCGTTACAATCGCGTTAGATTAGCAGGTTAAACTAGTAGATTGTGTTATCTATATTAGATGGCATCTACATTTCTCTCGACTGGATAGAGGTCTAAGTCTTTGTCACTCTCGTCGCTCAAAACCATCTCCCTTCAGCGTTTTTCGCTCAATTTCGCTGCTAATATTATTGCATCTTTATGGATGCTGGTTGGGTCAACACGCGCATTTTCTTGGGTGAAGCCGACCTTTATGCAGTTTGCTACTTTTGCATTATTAGCGCTGGGTAGCAACGTATTATTTTCATGGCTGGCTGCTGAAAGCGGTAGTATTTTTAATGAGCAAGGGCTGGTCAGCTACTTAATTTGGCCGACCATTATTTTACTTGGTGGGATAATATTAGCAAGGCGTGCTGGTAATCAATCGCTGGTGTTTGTGCCAGTAATTTTGTGGTTAGTAGCCGATACATTATCAGCGCTGCTACAAAGCGCGGTGCAGTTTTTAGGCAGTCATGGTTGGTTACCTGAGTGGAGCTATGATTTCTTACCGATATTATTTTTGCTGCTGTTCTTATGGCAAACGTTGGCATTATTGTGGTTATTTGCCCGTCATTTACGTACACCGTGGTGGGAACGGTTAATTGTTTTAGTGGGCGCGGTAGCACTGCTGACTATTTGGCAACGTAATATCGCTGACCAGCCTATTTTTAAGCAAATACCGGTACAACCAGTACTAGAAGAGGCGGCGTTATACAAACAACCGCAGCTACTACAACAAGCGTTAGCGAGCATTAATCCGAGCATACCGGGTAAAAGTGATTGGTACTTTATGGGTGTGGCGGGCTTTGCTGAACAGAACGTCTTTCGTTCTGAGATTAATCGCGTCCGTGAGTTGTTTGATGTGCGTTTTGGCACTAGTGGAAAGTCGCTGACGTTGATTAATAATACGTATAGCTGGCTTGATGAGCCGGTCGCCACTAAGACCAGTATATTACAAGGGTTAAAGCGAATTGGTCAGCAAATGAATGCCGATGAGGATGTATTATTATTGACCTTGTCCTCGCACGGTACGACTGACATCGTTCAACTTGAAAATCCGCCTCTTGACATGGAAGATTTGGATGCGGCATGGCTACGAGAAGCACTGGATGAGTCAGGTATTCGCTGGCGCGTGATTGTGGTGTCGGCTTGCTATTCAGGTTCGTTTATTGATGAATTACAGTCGCCAACCACGGTGGTCATTACGGCATCAGCTGCGGATAAGATGTCGTTTGGCTGTACCAATACCGCTGAGATGACCTATTTTGGTCAGGCGTTTTTTGCAGAAGGTTTGCGTGAAAACACCAGTTTTTTAGCCGCATTTAAAGACGCCAGTTTACGAGTGCATGAGCGTGAAAGTGTGATGGGCTTCGAGCCGTCTGAGCCACAGATGGTGGTTGGTAGCTTAATGAAAACGGCATTACCGGCATTTGAGCAAGTGTTGTTCGATAAGGCACGTCCGACAGTGACCAGAGTTACTAGCGACAATGACGCAACGGATACGATGATTAACATCATCGCTGATAAAGCTGTCAGCGTTCAATAATTGATGCTAAGGTGTTAGTGACTTGCTCTGATAAAATATGGGTTAAATATTGCTTTAACAAAGTGCTATATAAAGCCTACATTCTAACGATTTTTGCTTTGTATAATAACCATTAACACAACCGTCAATTTTAAACTGGCATCATGTGCTGTCATTTGCTATTTATTGATTATATTTTTTATTATGAAAATGATGTTTGAGCGGATAACTACTACTGGCTTTATAAAAACTAAAAAATAAGCGCTGCTCATGTGGGTTCTAGCGCTTATTTTTATTGTGCTTGCTGTTATTAACTTGCTGTTATTAAATAGTGTTCTTTGCACTCAGTTTTTTGATACTACACTATGCAATACTGTTAAATACTGATTTTTAAATAATGATAAGATAAAAGGAACGTCAATTATGAGTAATTATTTATGACTAACTATTACGCTGACAGCTTATCTGCTAATTCAAAGCTGACGCAGATCAGTGCCAATCGCTGTTTTGATGGCGAGCAGCATTACTATAGCCATGATTCGACCGCCACTAAGACGTCGATGACTTTTAGTATTTATTTACCTGATGAAGCATTAGCAGGACATCGTTGTCCCGCAGTCTTGTATTTGTCTGGGCTAACTTGTAATGCCGATAACGTCACCCATAAAGCCCATGTGCAAAAAAAATGCAGCGAGCTTGGCATGATATTTATTGCGCCAGATACCTCGCCTCGCAGTAATGCCGAAGTTGATGTTGCCAACGATGAACGCTATTTTGTCGGTCAAGGCGCAAGTTACTATGTCGATGCCACTTGCGCCCCGTGGTCAGAACGTTTTAATATGCAAAGCTATATTGTTGATGAGTTATATGATTTGCTGCGTGCTGAGTTTGCCATCACTAGTATTGGCATCATGGGTCATTCAATGGGTGGTCATGGTGCGCTATTACTAGGCTTTAAATTTCCTAGCAAATTCGTTAGTGTCTCAGCCCTGTCGCCCGTCTGCGCGGCAAGCGAGTCGGCATGGGGGCAAGCCGCTTTTAGCGAATACTTCGGTGATAATAAGGTTAAATGGCAGGAATCTGATGCGGCTCATACTATTGAAGCCGTTGGTCAGCAATACGCTAGTATTTTAGTGGATCAAGGAGCGGCTGATGAGTTTTTA